>JAIOAV010000077.1 GCA_019873665.1 Chloroflexota bacterium | reverse complement strand
CCTTGGCCGCGTCGCGGACGGAAATGGAGATAGGCGCATAGTTGTTCGTCGTACCAACGATGAGGTTGGCCTTTTGCACAATCCCCTTTTCGTCGGTGATATAATGATGCGTCAGCGTGCCACGCGGCGCTTCCACGATCCCCACGCCTGCCGTCGGCTTTTCTGTCGGGATGGCGCGCACGACCGGGTCGGTGATCTCCGGGTCAGTCGCCAGCTCCAGCAGCCGCTCGGCGGCATAGAGCAGCTCGATGCAGCGCGCCCAGTGTGTTGCCAGCGTATGGTGCACCGGCTTACCGCCCAGCGTATCACAAAAGCGCTCGTAATGCTCTTGCGCCAGCGGCGTTGCCATGCCATCCGCCGCATTCAGCCGCGAGAGTGGCGTCGCCATGTACACACCGCTATCCTTGCCGGTAACAAAGCCCTTCCAACCCACCTTTTTCAGGTACGGGAACTTCAAGTAGCTCCACGGCACGACCTTCTCGGCGATGTTATCCAGATACTCTTCCGGCGCATATTTGACCAACTCGACGCCATCCGGATCTACGACGCGCACCTTGCCGTCGTAAAAGTTGACCTTGTTGTGCTCGTCCACCATGCCCATATAGTACATCTTGTGCGTATAGGGCCCATTGACGATGAGGTCCACATACTGTGGGTTAGCAAGCACCACATCCCCCAACAACTGGAGCGTGAACTGGCCAAACTCCACAAGGTCCCGCGCCCACGCCTCGATCTGCTGCCGCTCTTCCTCGTTGATCGCCTTGCTCATGCCGCCCGGGATAGCGCAGATGGGGTGTATGGGCTTGCCTCCCAGCATCTTGATGATTTCCATCGCTTTGCCGCGCGACTGGATCACCTTGAGGCCGATCTCCAGGCCTACTTTGTGGATGACGCCTAGGATATTGCGCTCTGCCACCGGCGCGTTTGGCCCCATGACAAAGTCTGGCCCCCCCAAGATATAAAAGTGCACCGTGTGATCGGCCACGTAAAAGGCGCTGTAAAACAGCTCGCGCAGCTTCTTCCCCGCAGATGGCACTTCCACATGATAAACGGCGTCGCATGCCTTGGCAGAAGCGAGATGGTGTGCTTCCGGGCAAACGCCGCAGATGCGCGGCGTGATGCGCGGCAGTTCCTCCACCGGCCGCCCCTCACAGAACTTCTCAAAACCGCGCAACTCGGGGATCACGAGGTACGCATTGGCGACATCTCCAGCCTCGTCCAGAAATATGTCGATCCTGCCGTGGCCTTCCAGGCGGGTGATCGGGTCAATGCTGATTTTCTGCATGGTTTCCTCTTTCGCTAACAAGAAGCTCGGGACTTGCCAGAGTCTGCTATGTCTTCCGCCGGTGCAACAAGGATGCCGGCAGACCAAAGCGGTAAAAAGTTCCCACAGGATCAACGATCTCGCCGACAATGCGGGCCGCTTCTTCTTCGGTATCCGCATCCACCACCGACGCAATAGCCGACAGAAGTGCTGCGCCTTGATCCACCACATTCGGCGGCGGCCCGTAGCAACCGCGACACGGCAAGCCAACGCTCGTGCAAAGCGCGCCGCAGCCACTGCGCGTCGCCGGGCCGGAGCAGATGATCCCTTGATCCAACAGACAACGTCCGGGCTCCGGGATGATCTCGTGAGGGCGGCAAAAGTGCTTGATCTTGCGCTCTTCGCGCAGGAGCTTGCACTCGTCGCAGACCGTCTTGTCATAGGCGCCGACGACGCTCCCCTTGCAAGGCAGCGCCCCTGCCAGGATCGCCTCGATCACCGCCCAGATCTGGTGTGCCTGCGGCGGGCAGCCAGGGACATAGTAGTCCACATCCACCGTTTGGCCGAGGGTGCGCACTGTCCTGTAAAACTCGGGGATCTCCAGCTCGCCTTCCGGCATCCGCGTCTCGGTCTGGGGCAAAACCCCTTCTGGATTCTCAACCGAAGGCACCTCGCGATACACACGGTTCAGGATATCTTCTTTGGTGTAAAGGTTGGCAAGGCCCGGAATGCACCCCTCGTGCGCGCAGGAGCCAAAAGCGACCAGTACCTTGGCCTTGCGGCGCAGCAGATGCGCCATCTTCTCGTTCTCGGATGTGCGAACCGCGCCGTTAAAGAGGCAGACGTCCATGAAGCCGTCGGGCATCGCCTCCACATCCTTGTACTTGGCATCCACCGCCACCGGCCAAAAGACGATATTCGCCGCCGCATCTAGGTCTAGGATCTTCTCGCGTAGCTCGACGATGGCGATCTCGCAGCCCCCGCAACTGGCAGCCCAATAGAGGCCGAGGTTCAATTTGCTCATTCCGCTGCCCCTTTCTCCTCCATCACCTTCTCCAAATAGACGTCCCAGCCGAGCGGCCCCAGCTTTTTCACGCGCTCCGTCATGTCGGCCACGAGCTGCGCCCACTTGGGCGCTTCCGCGCCCGAGATCCAGCCCCAGTAGAAGCGCTCCCGCTCGATGCCGAACTGGTCCAGAAGCCTTTCCACGAGGGGCATGCGGCGAAACGTCTTGTAGTTGCCGTTCACATAGTGGCAATCGCCCGGTGGATGGCAACCGGCGACGATCACGCCATCCGCGCCCTCCTTGAACGCCTTGAGGATAAAGGTCGGGTCAATGCGCCCGCTGCACATGACGCGGATGATGTCCACATTCAGTGGCTGCGCCATACGGGCCACGCCGGCGTTATCCGCTGCCGTGTAGGTGCACCAGTTGCAGAGAAAAGCGACGATCCGCGGTTCGAACCCGTTGCTGCCAGCTTTCACCATCGCCTCAACCCTCCGTCACTTGCGCCGCTTTGCGCGCACGAAAGAGCCCTTCGATCTGCGCGATGATTTGCGCGTCGGTAAAGTGCCGCGCCACGATCGCCTTTGCCGGGCACGCTGCGGCGCAAGTGCCGCATCCCTTGCAGAGCGCATCGTTCACCCGCGCGTGGCCATGCCCATCCTCCTCAATGACAAAGCTGATCGCCGTGTACGGGCAGAGATCCACGCACGTGCGGCAGCCAGAGCAGAGATCTTCCACCACAAATGCCGTCGTCGGCGAGATGGTCACCTCGCCGCGATTCAGGAGCGCGATCACCTCTGCCGCCGCCGCGTTGGCATGCGCCACCGTGTCCGGGATATCACGCGGCCCCTGGCACGTGCCCGCCAGATAGACGCCGTCGGTGTTCGTCTCCACCGGACGCAGCTTGGGGTGCGCCTCGGTAAAAAAGCCCTCGTTGCCGCAGCCGAGGCCAAAGAGATGCCCCACCTCGGTGGCATCTGGCTGCGGCGTCATGCCCGTGCCCAGGATGACCATATCCACCGTCACCGAGACGACGCGCCCGATGTCGGCATCCTCCCCCTTGACGACCAGCTTGCCATCGCTGCGCACTGTGACCTCCGCGCCCTTGCCCCGGACAAAGTGCACACCCTCCTCCTGCACCCGCTCGTAAAACTCCTCATACCCCTTGCCAAAGGCGCGGATGTCCATGTAGAACTCGAACACGTCTGCCCCCGTCTTGTCGCGCACGAGATGCGCCTGCTTCATGGCATACATGCAGCAGACGCGAGAGCAGTGCTTGTTGGTATGTTCGTCGCGGCTGCCGACGCAGTGCAGGATGGCCACACTCTTGGGCGGCACCCCCTCCGCGGTCAGTATCTGGCCGCCGGTCGGCCCGCTGGAGTTGGAAAGGCGCTCGAACTCCATGCCGGTCAGGATGTTGGGCGACTTGCCGTAGCTGTACTGCGGCGACAGGTGCGGATCGAAATCGGCAAAGCCGGTGGCCACGATGACGGCGCCCACATTCAGGTCCAGCACCTCGTCCTGCTGGTCAAAGCTGATGGCACGGGTCTCACAGAGCGCCTCGCAGACGCCGCACGCATCGGCGATCTTGCCGCCGGTGCGGGCATCCTGCCGGAAGCGGATGCACGAATCGGTGTCTATCACCGGCACGCGCGGCACCGCCTGCAACGTCGGCACATAGATGGCCGATGTCGGCCCCAGCGGCTTGGCCTGGTAGATCGCTGCCTGCTCCAACACGATCTCGATAGCGCCGGTGGGACAGACGATGGTGCAAGCGCCGCAGCCAATGCAATCGCGCGTCTTTTCCATAAAGGCCGGGCCCACGACGCGGCTGATGCCCCGGTCGGCAAAGTTCAGCACCTTAGCCTTGACCAGCTCGTGGCAGGTGCGCACGCACAGGCCGCAGAGGATGCATTTTTCGTTCGGGTCCTCCGCCGCAAAGGGCGGCTCGGTGATGCCATATTGTCGTGCCAGATCCTGCAACAGTGGCACACTCGGGCAGCGCGACAGGAGCAGCGCCAACACCATGCGCCGCGCCTTGATGACCGCCGGCGAAGCGGTCTGCACCACCTGCCCCTCCTCGGCGGGCATAGTGCATGACGTAACGATCTGCGAACGCCCATGGCGGCCCACCTCCACAACGCAGAGGCGGCAAGCGCCGTAAGGCTCCAACACGGGGTGATAGCAGAGAGTGGGGATCGAGATGCCGGCCTGACGCGCCACCTCCAGCAGCGTCTGCCCCTCTTCCGCCTCTACCTCCACCCCGTCCATGGTCAGGGTGATCTTGTGTGGTTCGCTCGGCATGTTTCCTCCTGGCGTCCCTATCTGATGCCCACAGCGCCAAAGACGCAGCTCTCGTAGCAGCGATTGCACTTGATGCACAGATGGGGATCAATGACGTGTACCTGCTTGCGCTCGCCAGTGATAGCGCCTTCCGGACAGGCGCGTCTGCAGCGCCCGCAACCGGTGCACTTTTCCGCAATGATATAGTACTCGATCAGGTTGCGGCACACTCCAGCCGGGCATCGCTTCTCATTGATGTGTGCCTCGTATTCCTCCCGGAAGTAGCGCAGCGTGCTCAGCACCGGATTGGGCGCCGTCTTGCCCAGCGCGCACAGCGACGCCGCCTGCACCGTCTCGGCGATCTCCTCCAGCAACCCGATGTCGCCGGGCTGTCCCAGGCCGGCGATGATGCGGTTCAGAATATCCAGCATCCGCTTGATTCCCTCACGGCACGGCGTGCACTTGCCACACGACTCTTCTTTGAGGAAATCGAGGAAATAGCGGGCGATGTCCACCATGCAGGTGCGGTTGTCCATGACGATCATGCCGCCGGAGCCCATCATCGAGCCCGCTTCCGTCAGCGTGTCGTAATCCACTGGCAGATCAAACAGCCGCGTCGGGATGCAGCCACCGGATGGCCCGCCCGTCTGGATCGCCTTCACCTCGCGCCCTTCCAGCGGCCCGCCGCCGATGTCATATACGATCTCGCGCAGCGTCGTGCCCATAGGCACCTCGACAAGGCCGGTGTTCTGCACCTTGCCGACCAGACAGAAGGTCTTGGTCCCCTTGCTTCGCTCGGTGCCGATCTTGGCGTACCAGTCGGCGCCATTGTTGATGATCAGCGGCACGTTGGCCCACGTCTCGACGTTGTTCAGCGCCGTCGGCCGGTCCCAGAGGCCGCTGTCGGTGGCGTGCACATGCTTGGGGCGCGGCTCGCCCACCTCGCCCTCCAGCGACTGCATCAGCGCGCTCGATTCGCCGCAGACAAATGCGCCGGCGCCGCGCACGATCCGCACATCGAAATCGAACCCGGTCCCCAGGATATCCTCACCCAGCAGACCCATCTCCCGCGCCTGCGCGATGGCGTGTTGCAGGTTTTCCACTGCCAGCGGGTATTCATCCCGCACGTAAATGTACCCTTCCCGCACATGGCCGATGGCATAGGCCCCGATGGCCATCCCTTCCAGAATCGCGTGCGGGTCGCCCTCCATCAGGCTGCGGTTCATGAACGCACCCGGGTCTCCCTCGTCGCCGTTCGCCACCACATACTTGACATCGCCCCGCGCACGCCGCGTGGCCTCCCACTTGCGTCCGGTGGGAAAGCCCGCGCCGCCGCGCCCGCGCAGCCCGGAGCGCTTGATGACCTCGATGATCTCTTCCGGCTGCATTGTCGTCAATGCCTTGGCGAGCGCCGTGTAGCCGCCGGTGGCGATGTATTCCTCGATCGAGCGGGGATTGATGATGCCACAGTTGCGCATCACGAGGCGCATTTGCTTTTCGTAAAACGGGATCTCGTTATAGTAGCAAATCCGTTGGTGTGTGCTCGGCTCCTGATAGGCGAGGCGCTCCAACACACGCCCCTTGACCAGCGTCTCTTCCACCAGCTCGGGCACATCGGTGGCCTTTACGCCACAGTAAAAGATGCCATCCGGCTCCACGATGACGATCGGCCCGTGAGCGCAGAAACCGCGGCAACCGGTCTCGATGACGCGCACCTCATCGCTCAGCCCGCGCCGCCCGATCTCGGCCTGCAGCGCGTGGACCAGCTCCGGGTCGCGGCCATGTTCGCACCCGATCAGCACGTCAGCACGATATTCGGACATGCTATGCCTCCTGACCCGCTACGCGTCCGACGACCCACTCGTCCACCACGCGGTTGTTGACGATGTGCTCCTCGATCAGGCGCGGCACCATCGCGGGTGTTACATTGCCATACGTAACGCGCGGCTCGTCGCCCTGCTGGATATCCACCAGCGGCTCGCGCGAGCACATGCCAATGCAGCCCACGGTGGTTACGTGCGCGTCAATGCCGCGCCGTTCCAGCTCTTCCAGGATGGCGTGCATCACATCCCGCGCGCCCGCCGCGATGCCGCATGTGCCCATGCCCACGGTGATCGTGGTGCTCGTGGTAGTGCGTCGCTTGAGGTCCTTCTGCACCTGCTGTTGCAGCTTTTGCAGATCGGCAATGCTTTTGAGCTTGGGCATGATCGTCTCTCCTTACCTTCCCGCCGCCGGCGCGCCGGAAAGGTCACGGGGGGCACGGGGCGGCGGCGCTCCGGGCGATGGCTCCACCGGCACGGAGCGGCTCTTGATATCCTCCACCAGCTTCAGCGCCTTGTCCTTGGTCATCGTGCCGTATGGCTCTTCGTTCACCAGCACAATCGGGCCGAGCGCGCACGCCCCCACGCAGCGCACCGCCTCCAGAGTAACCTTGTTGTCGGGGGTCGTGTTCCCCGCCTTGACCCCGAACGCCCGCTCCAGCGTATCGAGAATCCCCGGCCCGCCGCGCACATGGCACGCCGTGCCCAGGCACACCTTGATCACATATTCACCCTTGGGATGCAGGCTAAAGGCGCGAAAGAAGGTTGCCAGCCGGTAGATATTGCTGATCGGCTGATCGAGCTGTCGTGCCACCTCTTCCAGCGCCTCGCGCGGCAGATAGCCGCACTTGGCCTGAATATCCTGCAAGATCGCCAAAGTGGCGGTCCTGTCGGCGTGATATCGCTGTACGATCTCGGCGACCTCTTCGCGGTTCATTTCTCGCCCGGCCTCCTTTCCCCGACGCTGATCTCGCCCTTTTTGATCAACTTGAGCAGCGGGATGCGCCGCGTGATGCATTCGTTCCAGCAGACGCCGCAGCCGGTGCACTTGTCGGCGTCCACATAGCGCGCCTTTTTGCGCACCCGCACCTGAAAGTTGCCCACATAGCCGGAGACGCTCTCAACCTCGCTGTAGGTGAGGAGGGTGATGTTGGGATGCCGACCGGCATCCATCATCTTGGGGCCGAGAATTCAGGTGCTACAGTCGAGAGTGGGAAAGGTCTTGTCCAGCTCGGCCATATGGCCGCCGATGGAGGGTTGCCGCTCCACGAGAAAGACGCGATAGCCGGCGTTGGCGATGCTCAGCGCGGCCTGGATCCCCGCGATGCCGCCGCCCACCACCAGCGCCTGCTTGGTCACCGGCTCGGTGCGCGCCTGGAGCGGCTCCTGCAAGGCCACGCGATATACCGCGGCACTGACCAGCGCCTTGGCCTTTTGCGTTGCCTTTTCGATGTCCTTGCTGATCCAGGAGCACTGCTCGCGGATGTTGGCCATCTGGAAGTAATAGGGATTCAGCCCTGCTTCCACCAACACCGTCTGGAACGTCGGCTCGTGCATGCGTGGCGTGCACGACGCCACGACGACCCGATTCAGATCCAGCTCCGCGATGTCCTTCTTGATCATGTCCTGGCCAGGTTGTGAGCACATGTACTTGTGCTCGCGCGCCACCACCACATATGGCAAGTCCTTCGCGGATTCAACAACCTGGGGGACGTTGACCGTTGCGGCGATGTTGACGCCGCAATTGCACACATAGACGCCAATTCTCGGTTGATCCATGCTCAACTCCCTCGTCTCCTAGGTGGGCTGATTGCCACCGCCAGGTAGGGCCGCCTCGGGCGGTCCCGCCACTCCACCGCACTCGGTATGGTGCTGTTCCCTGTGTGCTCGCCTCCTTCGAAAAGCCCTCATAATCGGGTGATCCGAACTGATTTCCCTTTGTCGGCCAACTGCTGTGCCAACGCCTCCACCAGCGGCAGGCGAGGCGCATCCGCCTCCGTGGTCTGCGCCGGATTTCGCGCCCGGCCCACCACAAAGTGGATCTCGTCCGCCGACATGAGCAGATATGCCAGTCTCGCCGCCGCATTGGCGCTGCGCGGTAGGTCGCGCGCCGTCTCGGCGCCCATCAGCCACTCGGCTGCACGCCGCAGCGTGACCAGCCCTTCCGTCACCAGGTCCACACCCTCCAGGTATGAGGGGGGCGGCACGCCATCCGCACCCTCCTGCCCGGCCTCGTGCGCCAGCGCCTGATCCACGCGCAACGGTCTGCCCAGGAGATGCGCCGCGATCTGCGCCGTCGTGTCGCCGGAGATGATGCGCCACCCGCGCTCGGCCAGCAGCATCTCCAGCGCTCGCCGGTCGTCCGCGCGCGCCTTCGGCGGGCCGGTCCACACCGTCGCCGTCACGCGCGGGCGAACACGCCAGGCCATAACGGCGATCTCGTGCCAGCGCGCCGGCGCGATCCGCTGCGCCGTACGCGTCAGGCAATCGCGCAACTGGTACGCGTCGCAGCCGGTTTCTGCCCAGCGGCGCACGGCGATCGCCATCGCCTCCCATGTCTGTCCCGTAACCGACAGATACGCCGCATTGACCAGCGCGCCGTAATCGCCCGGTTGCGCCGCGATGCGCGCCATCCAACCGCCGGGCGCCGCTGGCTCCCACGCCAGCGCCAGGACCTGCTTGCCGCGCACCCAGATCGGCGGCGGCAAGCCCGCAGCGTCCGTCCGCGCCACGAAGAGATCGCCGTCGAGAGACGCGCACGTCGCGAGCGCGTCTCCATGTCGCGGCCAGCGCGCGCTTTCCAGCCACCAGGCTTCAGAGCTGGAAGCCATCCACCCACGTCCCGCGCTCATCGCGGCCCGCCAGCGCCAGGGCGAGTTCCGCAATGGATGGCGCTGCCATACGAAAGGTATTGCGCCAGCACATCTCTGCCAGTCGGTGCGCGTCGCTGTTGCCCACCAATGTATAGCCCTGGAGCTGCGGAAAGCGCTCCCGCACCCCTTTGGGCGTGCTAAAGTGCGATATCTCCACCGCCGTTAGCTCCAGCTCGGGCGGGATGAAACCCAGGTTCGCGATGATGCTATACGCGGGCCGATCCACATGCGCCGGGATGCAGACGCCACCCAGCGCCCTGACCCGCCCCACCACATCCGCCAGCGACAGGTTGGTCGCCACCAGCAGCAGCCGCTCCACCGTGCCGATCACCTCGCCCTCGGCGTCCAGCCGCCACTGTGGCCCAAAGACGCGCTCGTCGTTCTTGAGATCAGGCAGATGCGCGTACACCGTCTCCTGCAGCGCCAGCGCCTGCGCGCAGGTATCGAACAGGCAGATGAGGTGCACTTCCTCCCGCGTCTGCACCTCCATCCCCGCCCAGACGGTGATGCCGCTGCCACGTGCAGCATCGCACACCGCCTGCACGTTCTCCGCCGAGTTGTGATCGGTGATGGCGATGATCTCTAGCTCCAGTTCCTCCGCCCGCGCGATGATCGCATCCGGCCTCATCTCGCGCTCCGCACAGGGCGAAAGCGCCGTATGCAGGTGCAGATCGGCGGCGTAGAACTGGAGCATCGCCCCGCCCGCCTCGCTCATCTCCTCAAGGCTCAAGTCAGCGCATTCAGGACCAACTCTGTCAGGTCGCTGACCCGTACACGTGTCTTGGTGTCGCGCGCGGCGCGAAAGAGCGTGCGCTTGCATTGCTGGCATGCCGAAACGAGCGTCTGCGCTCCCGTTTCGCGCACCTCCGCCATGCGCCCCGCGGCCAACTGGGTAACAAGCTGCGGGTCCACCATCTCCACATCGCCGCCGCCGCCGCAGCAAAGCGCGTCCTTCCCATGATGCGCCATCTCCACCAGCGTCAGCCCCGGAATAGACCGGAGGACAAAGCGCGGCGCATCATAGATGCCGCCCTTGCGCCCCAGGTCGCACGGATCGTGATAGGTAACGATCATCGGCTTTTGCTCGCGAAAGGTCAGCTTGCCTTCGCGGATCAGCTCCGCCAGGAACTCGGCGGCATGCGCCACCTCGATATCGGCGGCTTCGGGCAGCAGCTCCGGATAGATGTGCGCCCACGTATGATAGCACGAGGGGCAGGTGGTAACCAGACGCTTGGCGCCCAGCTCCCTGAAATGCACGACATTGTGCTTCGCCAGTTCCACGACCTCCTCATCCATGCCCACGCCATAGAGCGGATAGCCGCAACACCACTCCTCGCCGCCCATCGTGGTATAAGAGACGCCCGCCTTTTCCAGAATCTGCACCATCGCCTGTGGGATGCTATAGGCCATCGGGTAGAAGGAGGAGACGCAGCCGAAAAAGAGCACGGTCTCTGCCCCCGCACGCGGCTGGATGCTTTCCGGTACCGGCTCCAGATTCTCGCTCCAGATAAGGCGACGCCGGTTATCGTCGCCGGAGATGTTATAGGCGGTGGTTACCGTCTGCTTGAGCGTCTTGACGTTTTCCGGCAGCTCCAGCCCTTCCTCCGCCACCCAGCGGCGCAGCAGGCGCATATGCTCGCTGGTAATGATGCCGCGCGGGCAGCGCACGGTGCAGGCGTAGCATTGCGTGCACTGCCAGAAAGCGCGTGTCTGGAGCGCTTCATCCATCAAGCCCCAGCGGATCAGTTGCCAGAGGTGGCGCGGCGTCACGTCCATCGCGTCCACCGCCGGACAGGACGCGCTACACGTGCCACACTGGATACAGGTGAGGAGCGACTCGGAGAGTTCGGCCAACTCCGCGCTGGCGGGTTTGGGTAGGGTTTCGGCGGTCAGCACGGGCTTTTTGGCGTCGGTCATCGGCAACTGCCTCCTTCTCCATGCGGAAAGGCATGAGTCAAACGGTCGCTAGACACAAAAGCCTCACCCTGCCACAGTAACGCGGCAAAGGTGAGGAGCTCTTCTTGTCCCATCGGGAGTTGACTTGTCGGGTTAGTGCTGGAATGTTCCACGCTATTCAGCAACGCTTAAGGCTCTCTCTCATGGTCCCCGATATGCGATTGGGCGACAACCATCGTTCACGCCAGGGCGGCCAGCTTTTCATTCAGCTCGCGCGACTTGACGCGATTCAGGCTCAGGCCCAGTTCCTCCGCCGGTATGCCCAGGGCCAGTCCCAGTACCTGTGGGTAAAAGAGGACCGGCAAGCCGAATCTGGCATTGGCATTCTTTTCGATGCGGCGCTGGTTATACTCGTACATGACATCGCAGAAAGGGCATATCAGCACGATAGCGTCAGCGCCGAGCGCCTTCAGCTCCGTCAGCTTGGCCGCGGGCATTGCCAGCGCCACCTCCTCATCCACCGCCAGCACGCCGCCGCCGCAACAATCGAGCTTGGTGTTGTGGTTCACCGCCTCCGCGCCGGTGGCCGCGATCAGGTCATCCAGCGTATGTGGCACCTCGGTGTCGTCGAAGCCATCGTAGGACTCGGAGGGCTTGAGGTAATGACAGCCGTAATGCGCGGCAAGCTTCAGGCCCTTCAGACTGACCTTGATCTCGCTCTTCAGTTTGGCCAGCCCGACTGCCTGATATAGCACGCGGGCGATATGCCAGACCTGGACTGTGCCGCGGTAGCGTTTGCCGGTCGCCGCTTCGAGATCAACATTCACCTTCTCGCGGGTCGCGACATCGTCGTTCAGTATTTTCGCGGCCTCGGTCAGCGTACCGCCGCATGCGGAGCAGAGGACACAGATATCGAGGCCCATCTCCTCGGCGACCGCCAAGTTGCGTGCGGCCATCACCAGGGCCGCGTGATGATCAAGGCTCTTGGTGGGATAGCCGCAGCAGCTAAAGTGATCGCTATCCACCAGCTCGATGCCCAGCTGTTCCGCCACCTTGCGCGCCGATAGCTCATAGTTCATATTGCGGATCGGGACGGTACACCCCAGGAAGAGCGCGTATCTCATCGTGTCCATGCTAGCCCTCGCCCTCCTCCGCAGTCGAGCCTATACCCAGCGCGCCGATACCTGTCTCTTCCAGAATGCTTGCGACATCTTGCGGCTCTTCGTGAATCGGCGGCAGACCTAGTTCCGCCCGCCGCTCGTTGTCATATTCGCCCACCGTGATGAGCCGCCCGTGCTCGCGCAACAGGTCCACCTGCGTGCGAAACGCCGGCGGCACATAGCCGGCGCGCACCGCGATGTTCTTGATGGCATTGATGAGTTCGGTGATGCGCACGTCCTGCGGGCAGCGTTCGTGGCAGGTGTAACAGGCGGAGCAGAGCCAGATAAAGTCGCTGGAAAGCACCTCACCGCGCAGGCCCAACACGGCCATGCGGATGATCTTGCGAGGGTTATACCGATCGGTTACTGCCCGGACCGGGCAACTGACGGTGCAGGTGCCGCAGGAAAAGCAGCGCCGGATATGTTCTCCGCCCGGCTCTGCGGCAATCTCATCCACAAAATCATGATTGAGCTGGCTGGATTCGATCATGCCCTCCTCCGCCATACGATGCTGCTGACTGCAGTACGAGCACATTATATCATGTCCAGTCTGATTCGTCAAAGAAGCCGGGTACTCCGCAACTGGTCATTTTGACGAACCAGGGTCACTATTGTACAATGATCGCTACATTCACGGGCAGTTCGCCGTTGGGGAGAGACCTTGACATCGGTCGAGCAGAGAGCGCGCCAGCGCCAGAGAGACTATACACAGGGCAATCTGACGCAGAACATCTGGGATCTCAGTTGGCCCAGCATTGTCAGCATGGCGTTTTTCAGCATCCCCAACACCCTGGATGGCATCTGGCTGGGGAGATTGGGGTCGGAGGCGCTGGCCGCCGCGGGCATCGGCATGGCCTTGCGGATCACGATGATCAGCCCGCTCATGGCGCTCAGCGCCGCCAGTGGCGCGGTGGTGGCGCGCTATGTTGGCTCCAAAGATCAACAACGCGCCAACCAGGCGGTATTGCAGGCAGTGATACTCTTTGCTGTGACGGCAGCGAGTATCGGGCTGTTCGGCCTGGCGTTCACCGAGGAGCTGGTGCGTCTGGCCGGTGGCAGCGAGGAGGCGCTGCCCCTGGCGGTCAGCTATGTGCGCTTGCTCTTCATCGGGCTGGTCGCCATGGAGCTGGTGCCGAGCATTGGGGCGATGCTGGTGGCGGCGGGGAGCGCCGACCTCTCCCTGCGCGTGAATCTGTTGGTCAGCGCCGTGATCCTGGCTCTGGAGCCGTTTCTGGTGCTGGGATGGGGCCCTTTTCCCAGGCTGGGGGTCGTGGGAGGTTCTCTGTCCTTCGTCATTGGGAATACCTGCGGCATGCTCTATGCGCTCTACCTGTTGCTGACGCGCCAGGCCCCAGTCTGGATTGACACACGACATCTAGTGGTGGACTGGTCCATGATCAGGCGCATCGTGCGCATCGCCCTGCCTGCCGTCGTGCAGCGTGGCACGCCGAACCTGGCGCAGACGATCCTGATTCGGCTGATCTCTGTCTATGGCTCGGTGCCGGTGGCAGTGTACAGCATCGTCATGCGCGTCCTGAACCTGGCATTGATCCCCAGTCTCGGCACATCGCGCTCGGCAGCAGCGCTCGTGGGCCAGAACCTCGGCGCGCAACGACCGGAACGCGCTGAGCGGGCGGCCATGACGATCGTCGCCGTCGTGTCGGTGGTGTCGGTGGCGCTGCTGGCGACGGCCAGCATCCTGAGCACGCCGATCCTATCGCTTTTCAGCGACGAGCCGGATGTGATCGCGCAAGGCGTGCACGCCATACCGATCATCGCCTTTGCCCAGTTCTTTTTCGCCATCAGCATGGCGTTCGACAACAGCCTGGCGGGCGCAGGAGACACGATGTCGCCGATGGTCGTGAACACCATCGTCTTGTGGCTCGTCCAGCTCCCGATCATCTATCTCTTCTCGCAGCTCCTCGGCTGGAGAGTGGATGGCATCTGGCGCGGGATCGTGGTCGGGCAGATCACCCTGGCGGCGCTGATGACATGGCGCTTTCGCCAGGGACGCTGGAAGAGCCAGGAAATCTAGCATATGAGGTCATAGGTCTATGCAAATCAACCCGCAGCAGATGCCAAAGGTGCTGGAATTATACCTGGAGATCACCCAGTATCCGATTCTGGCGCGCAAGATCCGCGAGCGTATGCAGCAGGAGATCTTTGCCCGCGGGGTGATCTCCCCCGCGGCTTTTGAGGAAGAGGTGCGCGAGAAAGCTATCCAGTCGCAGAGGCGCGAGGGCGTGCTGGACCCGTTGCACGAGGAACCTGCCGAGATCTGGGAGCAGCGCATCAGCCAGATTCGCGATCACCTGATTGACTTTTACTTTGCCTATAACTTGCCACATGAGCTGTTCAAGCAGATTGTGCAGCAGGTGGTGGGGGAGCGTGTGCCGACGGAGGAGGTGGTGCTCTCCTTCAACCCGGAACTGGCCCCCTGGGACATGCTTTTTGCCCAAGCGGATCAGTACGAGAACGCGCCGCCAGAACAGCGCCATATCGTCGAGCCACACCTGCAGGAGATCATCGTGGTGCTGATCAAAAGCATGATCAGCGACCAACTGCGCTTTGTGGGCGTCGCCAAGCAGCTTTTTACCATCGAGGACCTGAAGGAGATACGCCGGCGGCGCATCGGGCGCGGCAAGATCGGCGGCAAGGCCGCGGGTATGATGCTGGCATGGAAGGCGCTGCAACGCATGAGCGATGAATTGCCGTATGATTTGCGCCGGCGTGTCGTGATCCCCGATTCCTACTTTATCGGGGCGGATGTCTTTTATGACTTTCACTCCATGAACCGTCTGTTCGACTTTATCAACCAGAAGTACAAGAGCAAGGAGGAAATCGAGGCGGAATACCCCAAGGCGCTGGAGCGATATGCCAAGGGGCGCTTTGCGCCGGATGTGGAGGAGAGCCTGCGGAACCTCCTGGCGCGGGTGGGCAAGACGCCGCTGATCGTGCGCTCATCCAGCCTGCTGGAGGACAATTTTGAGACCTCGTTCGCCGGCAAGTACGAGAGTTTCTTCTTGCCCAACCAGGGCACGCCGGAGGAGAACTTTCAGGCGCTGATCCACGCCATCACCCAGGTGTATGCCAGCGTCGTCAACCCCGACGCGCTCTTTTACCGACGGCGCATGGGCTTGATTGACTATGATGAGCGGATGGCGATCCTGCTGCAAAAGGTGCAGGGCACGTTGTATCGCCACTACTTTTTCCCGGCGCTGGCCGGAGTGGGTTTCAGCAGCAACCCGTTCCGCTGGAACCCACGCATCCGTCGCGAGGATGGCTTTGTGCGCATCGTATGGGGGCTGGGCACACGCGCTGTAGAACGGGTGGCCAACGACTATCCACGCATAGTGGCCCTCAGCCACCCGCAATTGCGGCCAGAGAGCAGCGCCGAGGAGATCCGCAAGTACTCGCAGCATTTTGTGGACGTCATTGATCTGCGCGACAACAGCTTCAAGACGCTTCCCGTGCAAGAGGTGATCGGCGAGGATTACCCCGGGCTGTCGTATCTGGTCTCCATTGATTCCGGCGACTATATCCAGCCGATCTTTTCGCTGGGCAGCAGGCTTGAGCCAAAGGAGCTGGTTCTGACTTTCGACAACCTGTTGCGACACACCGATTTCGTGCCCATGATGAAGACCATCCTCAAGCAGTTAGAGAGCGTCTATAACAAGCCGGTGGACATCGAGTTCACACTCGATATCCTGCCCGGATATCCCAAACCGGAGCTCTTGATCCACCTCTTGCAGTGTCGGCCGCAAAGCAGCCGCGAGGCGGAGCGAAACCTGGTGATCCCCGCGGACATTCCGGAGGCCGACAAGCTCTTTTCCGCAAACCGGCTCGTGCCACGCGGCCGCGTGCGCAACATCCGCTACATCGTGTACGTTGATCCGCAGATCTACAGCATGAAGGCCGACTATACTACAAAACTGGAGCTGGCACGCGTCGTGGGTCGGCTGAACAAGCGGCTGGAAGGGGAGCAGTTCATCCTGATGGGTCCCGGGCGATGGGGCAGCACGAACGTGGACCTGGGCGTCAAGGTGAGCTATGCCGACATCTACAACACGCGCATGCTGATCGAGATGGCATCGGGCCAAGATGGAGCATTCCCCGAAGCGTCCTACGGCACGCACTTTTTCCAGGATCTCGTCGAGGCGGAGATCTACCCGCTGATCCTCTACCCAGAAGACCCCAGCACGATCTTTGCTCACAGTTTTTTCCGCAACGCGCCGAATGTGCTGGGGGCGCTGCTGCCCGCGGACGCAGCGTATGCGGATTATGTCAAGGTGATTGACGTGCCAGCGGTCACCAACGGCAAGACGCTGGAGGTGATCATGAATGGAGAAAAGGAAGAGGCGCTCGGCTTTCTCACGATGCCCGAGCAGTAGGGCCCCTGCCGCCATAGCGCCGCCGGGCCAGTTCTGCTGCGCCGATCAGGGCGGCGTCGGTCCCTAGCGCCGCGGGCACGATCGGCGTCTGGCGCACCGAGGGTAGCGCGCGCTCCTGCACTGCGGCGCGAATGCCCGCAAAGAAGGGCTCGCCCACCTGCGCCACCCCTCCTCCCACCACCACCATCTCCGGGTTGAGGACGTGCAGCAGCGAGGCCACAGCATAGCCCAGATAGCGCCCCGCCTGATCCAGCGCGTGGCGCGCCGCATCCGCGCCCGGTCCGCCGCGAGTCTGCAGCGCCGCCAGGTCCTGCACGGCAATTTGAGCGGGTGGCTTGCCAAGATAGAGGCGCGCCGCCTCTGCCCCCACGGCGGCGACCCAGTCCGCCGCAAGGGCCGGCCCTGCCGCGTACATCTCCACACAACCGACACCGCCACAGTTACAGCGGCGCCCGGCGATGGCATCTATCGAGACGTGGCCCAGCCCACCTGCCGCGCCCGCCGCACCCTGATACAGCTCGCCATCCAACAACACCGCGCCGCCGATGCCGGTGCCCACGGCCAGGCAGAGCAGATACCGACAGCCGCGACCAGCTCCCTGCGTGGCCTCTCCCAGGCCCATCACGTGCACATCGTTGGCCACAGCCACCGGCAGCCTCAGCGCCTCCGCCAGACGGGCGCGCAGCGGCAGGCCCGTCCAACCGGGGAGCAGCGGCGTGGCAAAGAGGATATCGCCGCTCTCCGGGTCCACCTGTCCGCCGGTGCCGACGCCGACCAGCATGTCCGCTGCCGTCCCGCCCGCATCGGCGAGCACCGCTCGCGCCAGCGCGATGACGCGCCTCAGAATCGCCTCCGCGCCTTCCGTCGCCAGTGTCAGGCACTGGCGACGATGCGAGAGCTGCCCCATCTCATCCACCAGAGCGGCTGCGATCTTGGTGCCGCCGATGTCAATGGCAAGCGTTGCTGCCATGCCGTAGCCTCCTATAATGCTATGCGAGCGAAGCGACCGAAGCAGTCCCCCCTCACCCCCGGTGTCATTGCGAGGGCGCAGCCCGAAGCAATCCCCTCGCCACGCCAGCAGGAGATTGCTTCGCCGCCACGCGGCTCGCAATGACAGCGCCAGTGTCACCGCGAGGGAGCAAAGCGACCGAAGCAATCC
>JAIOAV010000076.1 GCA_019873665.1 Chloroflexota bacterium | reverse complement strand
GCGTCATAACCGATCATGTTCATCGCCTCGATGATGAGCTTGCCCTGCGTCTTGTCACCCAGGCTCGCCGTTTTGCCGATCAGGGCGTTGCCTGAATCCAACACGAGCAGGTCCGCATAGGTATCGCGCAACTGCTTGATGAGAGTGGCCCGCCGGGCCAACCCGCCCTTGGTGGGTCGTCAGCCGCACGGCTCGGTCTCGCCCAAGGCATCGCCGGCGTGTGCCACCGCCAGCGTAAAGATGGCAGCCGGCGTGGGATTCGGCTTGACGATGAGCGCTGTCGCCGTCGGCAGCGGCGTGTGGGTCGCCGGCGCAGGAACGGTGGCCGTCGGCAGCGACAGCGACGTGCTTGCTGCCGTCGTCGGCGGAGGAGGGACAGGCCCTTGTAGTGGGCCCAGCGTGGGTGTCGGCGCGGGCGCAGCAGTGGGTGCCGCTTGGCATGCCGCGAGCAACACGCATACCGTCAAAACCGAGGCGAGCCGGACAAGATGATGAGTCTTCATGGGCATCCCTTCTGGTATCGGGGGGCATCGCGCCGCGGAGCGCGGCGGTTGCCCGTGCCTGCCAAGTATAGCCGATTCAGACATCATGTCAAGAAAGCAGAGGCAAAAGAGCATGAGCCAAACCACAACCCAACCCGACAGCCGCCCCATTCTGGCGATCACCATGGGCGACCCCGCCGGCGTCGGCCCGGAGATCACCGCCAAAGCGCTGGCCCAGGAAGAGATGTATCACATCTGCCGCCCGCTGGTTGTCGGCGATGCCGAGGTGATGCGCCACGCGGTGCAACAGCTCGGCCTGCCGCTGACGGTGGCGCGGGTCGCCGACCCGGTGGCGGGGGCGTACCGCTGCGGCGTGATTGACGTCTA
Source organism: Chloroflexota bacterium (assembly GCA_019873665.1). Classification (GTDB taxonomy): domain Bacteria; phylum Chloroflexota; class Anaerolineae; order JAAYEA01; family JAAYEA01; genus JAIOAV01. The sequence goes on along the minus strand of JAIOAV010000076.1, from coordinate 17,208 downwards.
TAGCCTGGACAATATCCGCTGGGACGAGCTGCAGATCGGCCGAGTGTCGGCGATGGCGGGCCGGGCCGCCGTCGAGTATGTCATCGCGGCGGCCAGGATGGTGCAGGAGGATCGCGCCGCTGCCATGGTCACCTCGCCCATCAACAAAGAGGCAATCCAGCTCGGCGGCTACCACTATATCGGGCACACCGAGATCCTCGCGGACCTGACCAAGAGCGAGGGGGAGACGACCATGCTCATCACGCCCGGGCCGGACGATGGCCGTGAGCATGTTCCCCTGCGTGTGGTGCATGTTACGCGCCACATCCCGTTCCGCGAGATCGTGGCGAACCTGACCGTGGCGCAGGTGTTGGATACGATCCGCATCACGTGGGAGGGGATGCGCGCGCTCAAGGTGGACAGGCCGCGCATCGCCGTCGCCGCGTTGAACCCGCACGGCGGCGAGGGGGGGCTGCTGGGTCCCGAGGAGATCGAGGTAATCGGCCCCGCCGTCAAGGCGGCGCAGGCAGAGGGGATAGATGCGCGCGGACCGTATCCGGCAGACTCGATCTTTTACCGGGCCATGGCGGGCGAGTTCGACGCGGTCGCCGCCATGTACCACGATCAGGGGCATATCGCCATCAAGGTGTATGGCTGGGAGGCGAGCGTTACCGTAACGCTAGGGCTGCCGATCATCCGCACGTCAGTGGATCACGGCACGGCGTTCGACATTGCCTGGAAAGGGGTGGCCAACCCGCGCAGCATGATCGAGGCGATCCGCCTCGCGGCCACGATGGCGGGGTGAGAATAGGCTATCCGCGTTCAGCAATCAGCTCTCATGCAGTCAAGAGATTGGTGATTGCACACAGACCGGATTATTCGTGTCATGGCGATGGAGCAGCTCGATCGCAACGCCGGCTCTCGTGTCATTGTAGGGAAAGCCCGAAGCAATCTCCATCCGGCCATTCACGGGGATTGCTTCGCCGCGGGGCGGCTCGCAATGACGGGTGACGTTGCTCCATCTCTATGGGTCTCCTGCGCCAGTTACCGCGATTCTGCTGATAGCTGATTGTTGACCGCTGACCGCTATGATCGCTGACTGCTAGTTTCTATACACCCGTGGGTGATAGAGGGGCGACGCGGGCTCGTCCTTGGGAGCCGTCTTCATCATGTGGGCGAGGATCATCTGCTCGCGGCGCACCAGGTACTCCTCGCGGATGAAAAGCTCCTCATAGAAGGCGGTCTCGAGGAGCTTTTGTTTTTCCTCCAGCGGTATCTGCAGGATGATAGCGGCGAGCACCGCCAGCGTAGTGGGGCTTGTGGGCAGGCTTTGCAGGCTGAGCGAGACGCCCATCGTCTCGCTCAGCAGGTGGATATAGACGAGCAGCAGGCCGCGTAGTCGCTTGGCCCGCGTGCGCAGATCGAGGGCGTTGCCTCCCTGAAACGGGTAGAACTCCACATCGCCGATCAGATACGGCTCGTACTGCACGATACGCCGCAGGCGAAAGCGCTGCCGCCCCAGCGTGATGATGTTCATCCGCCCGTCCGGTTCTTTTTCCGACTCGATGATATGCGCTGTCGTGCCCACCTCGTGTGGCAGCGCCAGCCCGGCGATCTCATCGCCGGCTTTGATCAGCACCACGCCAAAGGGGGCATCCTTTTCCAGGCATTCGCCGATCATCTGGCGATAGCGCGGCTCAAAGATGTGCAGCGGCAGCACCATCCCCGGGAATAGGACCGTGTTCAGAGGAAAGAGCGGCAGTTCCGGCATGCCCCACCTCCCTTGGGTCATGGCTCATTCTATGACACAGGAGCAGAGATGTCAAAGCGGGATTCGGCGGAATCGAACTCCACGCACCCCCGGGACGAATTGCGGGTTCAAGCGGTTGATACTACAATGGATCGCAGGCTGAAGATGGGGGGAATGGAGGGAAGGGGAAATGGCACAGAAGAGATCGAGTATCGTCGGCGGCTTGCTGCTGGTCCTGGTGGGGATCGTCCTGCTGCTCTTTCAGTTCGTGCCGGGCCTGGCGGACTGGGTGCGCATCGAGTGGAGCTGGCCGCTCTTTGTCGTGGGCGTGGGTGTCCTGATGTTGGTCTATGCCATCGTCGGCGGCGTGCCGGATATGGCGGTGCCCGCCTGCGTCGTCAGCGGCATCGGCCTGCTGCTCTACTGGCAGAACCTCACGGGCCGCTGGGATACGTGGTCGTATGCCTGGACGCTGATCCCGGGCTTTGGCGGGGTGGGCACCATGGTCGCCGCCCTGTTGGCCGGCAAGGCCAAGCAGCTCTGGGAGGGCGTGTGGGGCATCCTCGTGAGCGCGATCCTATTCGCCGTCTTTGCCTCGTTCCTGGGTGGCGTGCGAGTGCTGGGCAACTGGTGGCCGGCGCTGTTGATCGTGCTCGGTATCCTGTTGTTGGGGCGGACGATCCTGAGGCCGCGCAGCTAAGCATCATGCGGGGGGTGGTCTCGATGCAGCTCGACCAAGAGCGCATGGCGGAGGGGATTCTCTACACCGACCAGTACCAGCTCACTATGGCGCAACTGTACTATCGCCTCGGCTGGCAGGAAAAGCTGGTGCAATTCGACCACTTTTACCGGCAGAACCCCGACTATGGCGAGCATCAGGCAGGCTACTGCATCAATGCCGGGCTGGGGTCGCTGCTCGACTGGATGGCGCGAGCGCGCTTTCGCGAGGAGGATATCGCCTATCTGCGCAGCGAGCGGGGCAGCCAGGGCACGCAGCTCTTTGCCGATGATTTCCTGGAATGGCTGCGCCAGAATGGTGATTTTCGTGGCATCAATCTACAGGCGATTCCGGAAGGACGTGTGGTGCATCCCAACGTGCCGCTGACGGTGGTGCAGGGGCCGATGGTGATGGCGCAGATCCTGGAGACATCGCTCCTCAATCACCTCAACTATCAGATCCTCATCGCCACCAAAGCGTCGCGCATCCATGAGAGCGGACGGGGAAGGCTCCTGCTGGAGTTTGGCCTGCGGCGGGCGCAGGGGATGGGCGCGAATGCCGGCGCGCGCGCCGCACTGATCGGCGGTGCGGATTATACCTCAAATGTCGGCATCTCCGCTGTGCTCGGTTTTCCGCCCAAGGGCACGCATGCACACAGCATGGTGCAGATCTTTATGGCGCTCGGCATGAGTGAACTGGATGCTTTTCAGGCATACGCGGATGTCTATCCGGATGATTGCTTGCTGCTGGTGGATACGGTGGACACGCTGGCCAGCGGTGTGCCGAACGCCATCCGCGTGTTCGAAAAACTGCGCCGCAAGGGACACAAGCCCATGGGCGTGCGGCTGGATTCGGGCGACCTGGCGTATCTGGCGATCCAGACAGCCAAGATGCTGAACGATGCGGGCTTCTCGGAGACCTCCATCGTCCTTTCCAGCGACCTGGATGAGCTGGTCATCTGGCAGATCATCACCCAGGTCCAGGAGGAAGCGCCGCGCTACGGGCTGGATCCGGAGGCGGTCGTCTCCCGGTTGGTGTACGGCGTGGGGACGCGGCTGATCACGTCGTGGGGGCAGCCGGCGCTGGGCGGCGTCTACAAGCTGGTGGCGGTGCGCGACAATGGGCAGTGGCAGCCCGCCATCAAGATCTCCGATACGCCTGCCAAGACACCCAGCCCCGGTCACAAGCGGGTCTGGCGGCTGTATGACGTGCGGGGCAAGGCCACCGCTGATCTGCTCAGCCTGGAGGATGAGGACCCGCGGGAGATGGACGAGGTGCTCTTGCGGCATCCGACGGATCAGACCAAGTTTCGCACGCTGCACCGCAGCGAGATCTCCGCCGTCGAGGAGTTGCTCGTGCCGGTATTGGTGGAGGGCAAGTTGGTGTACGATCGGCCGACCATCGCGGAGGCCCGCGAGTGGCGCAAGGCGGATCTGGCGCGGCTGGATCCTGGCGTGCGGCGTCTGCTCAACCCGCACATCTATCATGTGTCTCTGACGCAGCGCCTGTGGGAGATGAAACACGCGCTGATCGCTGCTGCCAGGGGAGATGCGTAGGCAAGTTGCTACTGGGGGGAAGGGGAGGGGATACAAGGTGAAGCGGATAGAAGGGACAGTGGTGGGAGGATTGTTGCTGATCCTCTTTGGGGCGCTGTTGCTCTTGCAGAATCTGGGCATTTTGGGGTCGGCGAGCGGGCTGCTATGGGCGATCCTATTTGGCCTTGGTGGGCTGGGCTTTCTGTACATGTTCTTCAAGCGGCGCGCGCTGTGGTGGGCGATCATCCCCGGCTGCGCGTTCCTGGGAATTGCCTGGCTGCTGGCGTTGGGGGTGTTGGCGCCCGGCGCAGCCGATACGTGGGGAGCGCCGCTCTTTCTCGGCCTCATCGCGCTGGGCTTCTGGCTCGTCTATCTGATCCAGCGTGAGCAATGGTGGGCGGTTATCCCTGCCGGCGTGTTGTCCACACTGACGGTCGTGGCTGCGCTGGCGGAGGTGATCCGAGGCGAAGCGGTGGCCGGTATCCTGTTCCTGGGCCTGGGCGCGACCTTTGCGCTGGTGTACTTGCTGCGAGGGACGGAGGATCGCAAGTGGGCGCTCATCCCGGCCGGAATCCTCGCGCTGTTCGGCGTCATCTTTGTCATCGCCAGCACTGGGTTGATCGCCCTGATTGGAGGAGCCGTGCTGATCCTGGCTGGGCTGGTGGTCATCGTGCGCGGGATTCTGCCACGCCGCGCCGAGTAATACAAATCTTTGCCCCTGTAACCAGTACAAAGGGCTGGCGGTTTTCACCGATGTGAAGAGGGTGCCATCCTGGTGGGAAAGGGAGCAGTCTCATGGAACGGAAAGCGCGTCGTGGCGGGCTTGTAGGGCCGCTTGTGGTGATCGGCCTGGGTCTCCTCTTTTTGCTGAACAACCTGGGCGTCGTAGAATGGAGCGTCTGGCGCGTCCTGATGGAGGCGTGGCCGCTGCTTCTGATCGCCATCGGCATTGATCTGCTCATCGGGCGACGATCCATCGCTGGCGACTTGCTGGTGCTCATCTTGATCCTGGCCGTCTTTGCGGGCGGATTCTGGCTCATACGCGGCACGGATCTACTCGCCGCGGGAGCCCAAACGACGAATGTAGGCCGGCCTCTGGGCGGGGCCAGCCGGGCGCGGATCGTACTTCAGCCGGCCGCGGCCGAACTGCGTGTGCGGGCGCTGGCGTCCGCTGTGGCGCTGGTCGAGGGGACGGCGCAATACGCTCGGAGCCACACCCTCCGCGAAGACCTGAAGATGAGCGGGCAGACGGCGGTCTATACGCTCGAGACCGTGGGCGGCGCGTTCACAACGGTGGGTTTCGGTCAGCGTCAGCCCATCTGGGACGTCGGCATCAACCGGTCGGTGCCGCTGGAGCTGGGGGTCAAGATGGGCGCGGGCGTGATCACGCTCGATCTGTCGGAGGTGATGCTGGAGGAGCTGGAAATTGACCTGGGGGCGGGGCAGACGATCGTGACGTTGCCAGCAGATGGGCGTTTCAATGCCAATGTGTCCATCGGCATCGGCCAGATCGCCGTCGTCGTGCCCAGCATATTGGGCGTGCGGCTGGAATCCAGCAGCGCCCTGGCCGCGGTGGCCATGCCGGAGGGATACGCCAAGAAGGATAACACGTACACGTCGCCCAATTATGCCGGGGCGGAGAGCCGCGTTGATTTGAAGGTTGGTGTTGCCATCGGGCGCGTGGTGATCCGCGAGGAGTAATCACACTTCCGTAGGAGGCGGGGATGCCGAAGAAGATCACGATTATCGGTGGGGGAAGCAGCACCTTTGTGCCGCAGTTGATGCGGCTGTTTATCAGCAGCGAGGTGCTTCGCGGCAGCACGATCGTGCTGATGGACATTGACGCGCACCGCTTGGAGACGATGGACAAGCTGTGCCGGCTGCTCGTGGCGAAAGAGGGCGCTGATCTGCGGATCGAGAGCACGCTCGATCAGCGCGCATCGCTTGTCGGCGCCGATTTCGTCATCGCGGCCATCTCGGTGGGCGGCATGGATGCCTGGGAAAAGGACCTGGAGATACCCGCCAAGTATGGGGTCTATATGGTGGTCGGCGACTCGATCGGGCCGGGCGGCATCATGCGCGCGCTGCGCCACATCCCGGTGCTGGCCAAGGTGGTAGAGGATGTGAGTGAGGTGGCGCCGGATGCCTGGGTGTTCAACTATTCCAATCCCGTGAGCTCCATCATCACTGCGCTTCGCCGCCACCGCCCCGCCGTCAAGTCGGTGGGGCTGTGCACTTGCGCATCCATCCCGCGCAACCCGCACTATTTCGAGGAGTGGGCGGGCGTGGAGGCGGAGCGGCTGCTGGTGCCCGCGCCGATGGGCGGGTTGAACCATTGCGCCTTTATGCTGGATGTCCGCCTGCGCGACGGGAGCAGCGCCATTCCCCTGATGCGCCAGCGCGCCACGCAGCCGGTAGTACGGTGGGGGCTGGAGACTTATGGCGTCGCCCCGTATTGCTGGAGCCATGTTACCGAGTTCTTCCCGGCGCTGAGCCAGCTCGTATCGCCGTATCAGGGCAAGTTGCAGGGGCTGGAAATGAAGTATGGCCTACGCGTGCACGACATGGAGCATGAGCGAGCGCGCGGCAAGCGGTGGGAGGATCTCGTCCGCCAGTGGACGAGCGGGCACGAGGACGAGGTATCGCTGGATGTACTGCCCAGGGCAGAGGCGATCGAGGTGGTGCAGATCATGGAGGCGCTGATCACCAATGGCCACGCGTTGCACGGCGTCAACGTGCCGAACCGGGGCGCGATTGATAACCTGCCAGACGACGCCATCGTCGAGGTAACCAGCCTGGTGAGCGGATATGGCATCCAGCCGGTGCATGTGGGGCCACTGCCGGAGGGGATCGCCGCCATGTTGCGCAGCCACATCGCCGCGCAGCAGCTCACGGCGGAGGCCGGCCTCACCGGCGACTATGCCATCGCGCGGCAGGCGTTCATCCAGGACCCGCAGACGCAGGCGCGGCTTGGCATGGATGACATCCCCAGGCTGATGGATGAGCTGTTCGCCGCGCATCGGCCGTACCTGCCGCAATTCGCCTGAGCGCGGTTCGGGTTTCCGCGGGCGACATCGCTAGCGATGTCGCCTTATCTTGACATAATAGGGAGGAGGGCGAGAAATGGCAAAACACCGAAAGGCATCCGAGTTGATCTGGGGATACCTGCTGCACCTCGGCTACAACATGTGGGCGGATCGCGACATCGGCGACCCGACGCGGCTGCACATCACGGCGCAACCGTATCTGCGCTGCGACAAGCCGTTCTGGGATGAGCTATTGGGCGTAATGCAGCGGGTCGGGGTCAACATGGTCGTGATTGATCTGGGCGAGGGCGTGCAGTACAAGAGCCACCCGGAGTTGGCGGTGCGCGGCTCCTGGAGTGGTGAACAGTTGCGCGCCGAGTTGGCCAAGATGCGCACGATGGGGCTGGAGCCGATCCCCAAGCTCAACTTTTCCACAGCGCATGATGCCTGGCTGGGGCCGTATGCGCGCATGGTCTCCACCGACGCGTACTATCGCGTCTGCGCCGACCTGATCGCCGAGGTCAGCGAGCTTTTCGATGGGCCGCGCTTCTTCCACCTCGGCATGGATGAGGAGACGGCGCGCCACCAGCGCAACTATGCCTACGCCGTGATGCGCCAGTATGACCTCTGGTGGCATGATCTGCTCTTCCTGGCGGAACAGGTGGAAAAAGCGCACGGGCGGCCCTGGATCTGGTCCGATTACATCTGGGAGCACCACGATGAGTTCCTGGAGCGGATGCCCAAGTCCATCGTGCAGAGCAATTGGTACTATGGCTCTGATTTCAGCGAGTCGGTGGGCTATGTCAACGCGTATCGCGATCTGGAAAGCCATGGCTACGATCAGATCCCGACCGGCAGCAACTGGTCGAACGCGGACAACTTTACCAAGACGGTGGCCTTTGCCAAGGAGCACATCGCGCCGCAGCGGCTGCTCGGCTTCTTGCAGACCGTGTGGAAGCCGACGCTGGAGATGGAGCGCGAGCGCCACATGGAGGCGCTGGATCTGATCCGCCAGGGGCGCGAGGTATGGGACGGAGCCTAGAGGAGGCGTATGAGTCGTATCGAGTCCTATCGCGCCGAGTTGCGGCGTCGCCACGACTGGGACGACTATCTGCGGGCAGAATCGCGCCTGCCCGGGCCGCGCGCTAACCTGGAGCTGCTGGAGGCAGTTGTGCAGGAGGGGGATGAGGCCCGCTTTCGGCGCTATGCGGCGCTTGCCTCCGCGTTGGAGGCCGCAAACACGCCGGACGAGTTCTTAACCGTGTGTGGCATCGTGGGCCTGGGTCGCTTGGTGGCCGAAGGGCGCAGGGAGCTGATGTCAGTGCTGCGAGAGCTGGCCACCGATGCGCGCTGGCGCATCCGCGAGGCGGTGGCGATGGCGTTGCAGCACTATGGCGATGCTGATATGGCGGCGCTCCTCGACGAGATGACGCGATGGGCGCGCGGCGGGTTCCTGGAGCAGCGGGCCGCAGTCGCGGCGCTCTGCGAGCCGCGTCTACTGGCGCGGCCGGAAAACGCGCGGCGGGTGCTCGGTCTCCTTGACGAGATCACAGGGGCGCTGCAGGCCGCACCCGACCGGCATGCCGAGCCTTTCCGCGTGTTGCGACAGGCGCTCGGCTATGGCTGGAGTGTGGCGGTCGTGGCGCTGCCGGAAGAGGGAAAACGGCAGATGTCTCGCTGGCTGAATAGCCTTGACCGAGACATTCGCTGGGTGATGAAGCAGAATCTGGGCAAGAGCCGCCTGCAGCGCCTGGACCCCTCACGGGTGGCAGAGGCGGCGGCCATGATGGATGCCGAGGTGAAAGAAGAGGCATGAGACTGCGCGACAAGGTAGCCATCATTACGGGCGCTGGTTCCGGCATCGGCCTGGCCACAGCGCAGCGCTTTGCGGCGGAGGGTGCGCGCGTCGTCGTCGCCGATATCCGCGATGCGACAGCGCAGGTGGACGCCATCCGCGCGCAGGGCGGCCACGCGCGCTATGTGGCAGTGGATGTGAGCCGCGAGGCGGAGGTGCAGCGCCTCGTGGCGCAGACACTGGAGGCTTATGGGCGGCTGGATATCCTCGTCAACAACGCCGGCATCGAGATCCCGCGCAAGGTTACCGACATGACCGAGGCCGAGTGGGATCGGCTAATGAATGTCAATCTCAAGGGGGTGTTCCTCTGCGCCAAATGGGCAATCCCGGCCATGCGACAGGGCGGCGGAGGCGTCATCGTCAACGTGGCCTCCGAGTTGGGGCTGGTGGGCGGCACGGAGATCGCCGCGTATGCGGCGTCCAAGGGCGGAGTCGTCCAGCTCACCAAGGCGATGGCCATTGACCACGCGGCGGACGGCATCCGCGTCAACTGCGTCTGCCCGGGCCCGGTGCTGACGCCGCTGATCGAGGCGACCATCCAGGCGGCGGCGGACCCGGAGGCGGAGCGGCGGCAGATCATCGCTGACACGCTGCTCAAGCGCTTTGCCCGGCCGGAAGAGATCGCCCACGTGATCCTGTTTCTCGCCTCGGACGAATCGTCGTACATGACCGGCTCGATTGTCGTCGCCGATGGCGGCGGCACCGCGCAATAGCCAACTCACATAACAGGGAACGGAGGTTTGAGCATGGCCGATGCTGAGCTGCGCGTGGCGGTGATTACCGGCAACCACAGCTTTGACGTCCCGGGGTTTTATAGGCTCTTTCGCGCTCTGCCGGGCGTGGATGCGTATATCCAGGACCTGGAGAACTGGGTGGCGGACGCGGGTAAGGTGAGGGGGACATACGATGTCGCCCTGTTCTATAACATGCATACAGAAACCCCGGACGCGACACGGGGGCGCGCTGGCGCCCGCGCCCGAGAGGCGCTGGAGTGGCTGGGCGAGACGGCGCAGGGCATCGTCATCCTGCATCATGCCGTGCTGGCCTTTCCTCAGTGGTCGCTCTGGTCTGAGATCTGCGGCATTGCCGATCGCAGCCTGAGCAGCTACCATCACGGCGAGCGGCTGTGGATCGAGATCGCCAACGGCGATCACCCCATCACGCGCGGCCTCGCGCCCTGGGAGATCACAGACGAGACCTACGTGATGCATGACGCGGGGGAGGGCAACGATATCTTGCTCACGGTAGATCACCCGCGGAGCGCGCGCACCATCGGCTGGACGCGCCTGTACAGGCAGGCGCGGGTGTTCTGCTGCCTGCTCGGCCACGACGATGAAGCGTATTCTAACCCCCAGTTTCGCACCTTGTTGCAGCGTGGTATCCAGTGGGTAGCGCGGCGAAGGTAGGGGCCATGACGGGCGTGGCGCGGATGGTCAGGTCGGCGCGGCTTGCAGAGCCGCGCCGACCTGTTTTTTTACATTCCTTTTACAAGCGGATAACACCACCCTAACGTGCTACGGCGATAATGTGCGTATCACGTGAGGGGGAAGGTGCCGGAGGCGAGAGATGATGGCGTTGTTGGTAATTGCCGCACTGGTGGTGCTCTACCTTGGCCTGAGCCTCCTCACGGCGTAGGCGCGTCCCATGTCGTGGCTGGCCCGGCCGCGCACTGGCATCTATTTGATCGCGGTAATGCTCCTGGCCGCCGCGCTCTTCTCAGTATCGGCGCTTTCCGCGATGGGCGATGCAGATGCGGACATCGCGCCGCCGACGGTCGAGTGGGAAGTCGCCCCGGTGGATGGGCAAGTGGCCTATCCGGTGCAGCGGCCGCCGGTGCCCATTGTCTTTGTCTCGCGTCGCCACCTGGACACGCTGGATGGCGTGTATGTGGGGCCTCCCGTGGGGCCGCGGGGACGGGATCTGGCGACGGGGGGCGCGCTGAAGGTGCTCTATCCCGATGGACGGGTCGTGGAGCTGACGCAGGGCACGGGCCTGTTCGATGTGGCGCGACCAGCGGTGTCCTTCGACGGGACCAGGGTCGTCTTTGCCGGGATACGCGCCGTAACCGATGCCTGGCGCATCTATGAGATCGGGCTGGATGGCAGCGGCTTTCGCCAGTTGACCTTTGACGATCGGCAGGTGCCGGTGCCGGTGGATCCGGCGGATTGGCAACGCAATATCGCGTTGTTTCGCGAATATGGCGATTACGATCCGGTGTATCTGCCGGACGGCCGCATCTGTTTCGTCTCGACGCGTTATATGGCGCTGAGCGGCTCCGCCGGGTGGCGGGCCGGGAACCTTTACATCATGAATAGCGATGGCAGCCATCTGCACCGCATCACCAGCCTGCGCGGTGGCGTGATGACGCCGTATGCGCTGGACGATGGCCGCATCCTCTTTAGCGCGCTGCTGGATAACGTGAACCCGCCGGCAGTTGCGGGCGCAGGGCTGGCTCTGCTCCCATCGGACGAGACCGATACAACCAGCCGTTGGACGCTCTGGACCTGTTGGCCGGATGGCACAGATCTGCGGCGCTACGGCTATAGTCGGGGTAGGCTGGAGGATTGGGGAGGCGCCTTCCAGGCGCGCCAGATGCCGAATGGGGACACGGCCTACACCCTCGCCGCTCAAGGCGACCTGCTGGGCTCGCCGCTGGTAACAGCCGTGGCCAAGCTGTCGCCAGGGTTGGTGGACGTGAACTATGCGGCCGGGGTGGGTGATCCGGAACGCACCGAAGCACCGCACGCGCAAAGCCCCGCCCCGCTGCCAGACGGCCGTGTGGCGATCTCGTTCACTCCCTGGGCCAGCGTGCAGCGCAACTGGCAGGGCCGACGCACGGCGCAGTTCGATTACGGCCTCTATGTCATTGGCGGCGCGGAAGGAGTGGCTCTCCTATACAACGCGCCGGAGACTGATGAGCTGGATCCGGTGGCGGTGTATGCCCGGCAGGGCGAGAAGGTTACGGACAGCGACGGCGCTGCGACCGTGACGGACGACCCCACGCTCTTGCTAGGCACGCAGGCAACACTGCACAACCGCAACGTGTACGCGGACCTGCCGCCAGAGGTGATGGCCGAATGGTCCCCCAGATGGGGAACAGTCGTCGCGGTGGATATCTACGACGACAGCCAGCAGTGGCTCACCGCGCCGCGCTTCCCGCTGGTGGAGCGGCAGATGCCGCGCCTGGTAACCTCAGCGCCGGTGGAGGCGGATGGCTCCTTTACAGCGCAAGTGCCTGCGGATCGGCCGCTGATCCTGGTATTGCGGAACGCCAGCGGCGTGGCGGTGCGCTATGCCCTATCCCCGACGGTGTCGGGTGTGGCAGGCGAGGCGCGGGTGGCAAGCCATAACCATGTTTACGCTCGTCCGGGTACGATCGTCGAGTGCATTGGCTGCCACATTGGCCACATGGCGGCGGGAGAGCTGACGTTGGATGCGGCGAAGACGAATCTGGCCCGCCTCGCGAGCGCGACAGCCTCCTCGGCGATGGACGCGTTCTATCGGGCCGCGTGGCGTGTGAACGATGGACGACTATCCGACGAGTTCGGGCGCTACGATTGGGTCGCGCGCGAGGCCAAGCCGTGGGTGCAGCTCGATTGGTCGGCTCCAGTGCAGGTCAGGGAGATGCTGATCTACCCGCGCCGGGGCCAGTACGCGACGATAGAGTCCGCCATCCTGTCGCTGAGCGATGGGACACGCCTGCAAGTGGGACCCTTTTCGGACGATGGTGCGCCGCTAGCGGTGGACCTGGGTGGTCGCGAGATCACGTGGGCGCGGCTGGCCGTCATGCGGACGGCGGGAAGTGGTGTCGGCCTCGCGGAGTGGGTGGTGCACGGCGAGGGGACTGCTTTGTCGGATGCCCCGCCGGCAGCGCCGCGCGGCCTGACCACGACGCAGGGGATGTTGCGCCTGCAATGGGAGCCGAATGCCGAGGCAAACCTGGCGGGCTACAAGGTACATTATGGGCTGGCGTCCGGGCATTATACGGCCACCCTTGATGTGGGGGATGTTACCACCTACCTGCTGCGCGGGCTGAAGGATGGCGCCACCTATTACATTGCCGTCTCGGCATACAACGCCGCCGGGAGAGCGGGGCCGCCTTCGGCAGAGGTGCAGGGACTGGCGCGGGCGCCGCAGGTCAAAGGCGTGCTGCCGGACACCGGTCCAACGTATGGCGATACCTTAATAACCATTCAGGGGGCGTTCTTTGCCAGCGAGGGGGTTCGCGTCCTGGTGGGTGGCGTGCCGGCAACGGGCGTGCAGGTGATGAGCAGCCGCACGCTGATGGCGATCACAGGAGCGCATCCTGCGGGCCTGGCCGATGTCGTCGTGGTCAACCCCGATGGCAGCGCCGGAAAGCTGGCGAATGGGTTCCTGTATCAGGAACCGCAGCCGCCAGACGCCGTCTCGCCGACGGCGACTCGTACGCCGACCGCGCCGCCGACGGCGACGCGGCGGGCGACGCCCACTGCCTATCCGACCTTTACCCCGACGCGGGGCACGCCGGTCAGCACGAAGCTCTGGCCGACGCCGACTCCACGTCGTTAAGGGAAGGTGCTAACGAATCGCATATCCCTTCCCGTTTTGTTTCACTTGCGGCTGCGATGCGTCTGGGGCAAGCACATCGCAGCCGACCATACCATTACTGCATCCTGGTCAGACAGGATCGTTGCTGGATAGAAGAGCTCGTATTGCGAATCGCGCGAAACGTGCTTTTTCTATACTCTACCCGCAGCGGCGATGCGTCTGGGGCAAGCACATCGCCGCTGACCATACCACTACCGGCGCGCATAGCGTGCCGTTCAATCGCATAGAAAAGCATCACGCGAAAGATGCTTTCTAGCAGTTCTCACCTAGCGGCTGCGATACGTCTGGGGCAAGCGTATCGCAGCCGACCATTTTCGGCGACATGCGGCAGGTGAATCTGCCGCCGCGCCGGCTTATCTCTTGCGCTTACCACGCCGCTGGCGGCGTTGTCACGAACCGCTGCAGCAGCGACGTCAGCGCTCGCATGTCTGCCAGCGAGGCCGCCTCGAAAGGGGTATGCGTGTAGCGTGTCGGAAAAGCCACCAGCGCGGCGCGCACTCCTGATCTCAGACACGCGATCGCGTCCGAGCCGTATGTGTAAAAGAGGGCGCGCTGCACGGGTATATTGCTCTCGTCGGCGAGGCGGGCCAACACGCCGATCATCTCCTCGTCGTAGATCGCCACGCCGTCGCGATACACCAGCGTCGGCCCGTCGCCCAGCCTAACCGGCATGTGCGCGAACGATGTGGTTGGCACATCGCCCGCCAGGCCGATGTCTATGGCGATGGCATAATCCGGTTTCAGCGCCAGGCAGATCGAATCCGAGCCGATCAGGCCCGGCTCCTCTTGCGCTGTGCCCACCACATACAGATCATACGCCAGCTCCGCGGGGTTCAGCGCCTGCAGAAGCTGCGTCAGCACCACCAGTCCACCCCGGTCATCCAGCGCCTTGCCGGTAACATAGTGTCCCAGTCGCTGGGGCGCTGCTGCAAAGACCACTTTGCTCCCCACATGAGCGCCCCACGACATGGCCTCGGCGCGGCTGCGCGCGCCGATATCGAGAAAGATGTCATCCCATGTTTTTTCTGTCTTGGCGCGCTGCTGCTCCGTGAGCACGTGGCCGGTGCTACTGGCAAAGAGTGCCGGGATCGCCGTGCCATCATCGCGCAGGACACGCGCCGCAACGCCAACGTAACTGAATCCGATAGCGAACTTGCTATCCGCAGGGTGATTCATGGCCACGCGCAGGAAGCCGCTCTCCTCCACATAGCGCACCATAAAGCAGAGTTCGTCGGCATGCGCGCAGAGGAGCAGGCGTCGTCCTGGCCCGGGCACGTGCGCCACCAGATTGCCGATGCCCTGCCGCTCGATCCGCGCCGCATACGGCCGCCAGGCCTCCTCCAGCCAGTTGGTAACCGGCTTTTCCGCGCCGGAGGGCGCGTCCAGCGTGCAAAGGGCCTGCAACATCTCCCAATACGATTCCTCGCTCAACCGTGATGATCCTCCTTTCGAGGCTGTCGTGGGCCATTCTAGCACCTTCCGCGCTGCCGCCAAGTCGCCCTTTGCCTGCGCACGCGTCGCTTGCGCGGGTGAGCTTTTGCCTGGCGACAGGTTCCGCCTATACTATATCCCGATTAAATCCGCAAGAGGCAGATTGCACGGGAGGTGATCCTCATGTCGCCCGCGATCACGCATGTCGTCAAGCGCAGCGGCGATGTCGTGCCGTTCAATCCGGAGCGAATCACCAACGCTATCTATCGCGCTGCGGTCGCCGTGGGCGGGCGCGATCGCTCCATCGCCGAGAATCTCACCAAGCAGGTCATCCAGATCCTGGAAGAGTCCACGCCTGCGGATCATCTGCCCACGGTGGAGGAGATCCAGGACATCGTCGAGAAGGTGCTGATCGAGAACGGCCATGCCCGCACGGCCAAAGCGTACATCCTTTACCGCGATGAGCACTCGCGCCGCCGCCGTGCCAAGCTGGCGGCGCAGAACGCCGCCACCGACTCCAGTAACATCCCCTATCGCAAGATCTATGAGGTGCTCAACTGGGCGCTGGACCACGATCTGCACACGGTGGAGCGGCTGAACGCGCGCCTGGAGCGCGGCGAGTTCCCGCAGATCGTCGCCGAGTCAGAGCAGTTCTATGAGGAGGATGTAGCTGTGGCCGCCGACATGATCATCCGGCGGCGCGACGAGGTCAAGATCGTCATCATCTCCGGCCCCTCTTCCTCTGGCAAGACGACGACAACTATCAAGCTGGGGGAACACCTGCGCGCTGCCGGGATGCAGTTGGTGGCGCTCAATGTGGACAACTACTTCTATGATCTGGAGATGCATCCGCGAGACGAGTTTGGCGACTATGACTATGAGACGCCGCAGGCGCTGGACCTCGCGCTGATCAACGAGCATCTGGTGCGCCTCTTGCGCGGGGAGCGCGTGATGCTCCCCTTCTACGATTTCAAGGCCGGCAAGCGATACCTAGACCAGACGCCGATGCAGATCGGGCCGGATGACGTGATCCTCATTGATAGCCTGCACGGCCTCTACGCGGGCATGACCGCCAGTGTGCCGGATGAGCACAAGTTCAAGGTGTACATCGAGACGCTGCTGCAGATGAAGGGGTGGGATGGGCGGTATATCCGTTGGACCGACCTGCGCCTGATGCGGCGTATGATTCGCGATTCGCTCTTTCGCGCCTACCAGCCGGAGCAGACGTTGCTGCACTGGCACTATGTGCGGAGCAGCGAGCTGCGCAATATCATTCCCTACGCCAACACCGCCGATTATGTGGTCAACAGCGCCATGCCATACGAGATGTCGGTGATGCGCCCCTATCTCATGGCGCACTTTGCGGCATGGGCGAACAAATACCGCGATGACCCGCTGCGACAGGACGCCTTTGTGCGCGCCGAGCGCGTCCACCAGCTCCTCAACAGCGTCCTGCCGGTGGAAGACACCAGCGCCATCCCCGCGGCCTCGGTGATGCGCGAGTTCATCGGCGGCAGCAGTTACACCTACTAGCACAGGCGGCGCTTCGCCGGCGCGCCCATCTCACGGCAAGGAGCGAGCGTGTGAACCAAAACATCCTCATGGCGCTGTTGCTGACGACCGTCGCGGGGTTGTCAACGACGGTGGGAAGCTTTATCGGCATTGTCGTGGCCAAGCCGGGGCCGCGCTTTATGGCGTTGACCCTCGGCTTTTCCGGGGGCGTGATGGTGCTGGTCTCGTTTGTCGAGCTTCTGGCCAAGGGTGTAGAGTCTATCAGATTTGGGCCGGCGCATATGGCGTTTTTTGTCGGCATGCTGGCCATGTTCCTGATCGATGCGCTGATCCCGCACGAGTATATGGGCGAGCACGTGGACGGAGCGGCGCCATCCGGCATGCTGAAGACGGGGATGCTTGTCGCGCTGGGCGTGGCCATCCACAACTTTCCGGAGGGGATGGCGACCTTTGCGGGCACGCTGCAAGATGTGCGGCTCGGCGCGGCCATCGCCGTGGCCATCGCCATCCACAACATCCCAGAGGGGATCGCGGTGGCGGCGCCCATCTATGCCGCCACCGGCGATCGGCGCAAGGCGTTCCTGTGGTCTTTTCTCTCCGGCGCAGCCGAGCCGCTGGGCGCAGGGCTGGCAGCGCTGGTGCTCATGCCATTCCTGAACGGGGCCGTGTTGGGCGCGATGCTGGCCGTCGTCGCAGGGATTATGGTGTTCATCTCTCTGGACGAGCTGGTGCCGGTGTCGCGCTCTTTTGGCGAGGAACATCTGTCGATCGTGGGCATCATCTCGGGCATGGTGGTCATGGCGGCAAGCCTCTGG
>JAIOAV010000075.1 GCA_019873665.1 Chloroflexota bacterium | reverse complement strand
GTCTCTGGCGCTCGGCGGTGGCCATGGTGCGCGACCATCCGGTAACAGGAGTTGGCCTGGACCAGTTTTTGTACTATTATCCGGAATACATCCTGCCGGAGGCGCTGGACGAGCCGAATCTCTCACATCCGCACAACCTCGTCCTCGATTTCTGGTTGCGGCTGGGAATCGGTGGCGTGCTGCTGCTGTTCTGGTTTCTCATTGCCTTCTTCCGCACGAGCTTCCGGCTCTGCCGCAGGCTGCCAGAGGGCGAGATGCGGTTGATGCTTCTCGGGTTGACGGGGGGTATGGTGTACACGGTCGCGCATGGCCTGGTAGATAACTCGTACTTTGTCGCTGAATTGGCGTTCGTCTTTGCGCTGTCTCTCGGCTTGGCGCAACGCCTGCATCTGAAGCTGGAGGGGGGACGACAATGAGGGTTTTGATCACGGGAGGCGCGGGTTTTCTGGGGTCGCATCTTTGCGATCTCTTTCTGCAGCGCGGCCATCAGGTGATCGCCATGGACAACCTGATCACGGGCAATATCCGGAACATCGCCCACCTGGCAGGGAATGACAACTTTACCTTTATCAAACAGGATGTGACCGAGTATATCTACATCGCGGGGCCGGTGGACGCCGTGTTGCACTTTGCCTCGCCCGCCAGTCCGGTGGACTTTATCCAATTCCCGATCAAGATCCTCAAAGTGGGCGCGCTGGGCACGCACAAGGCGCTGGGACTGTGCAAGGCCAAGGGAGCGCGTTTCCTGCTCGCCTCCACGTCGGAGGTTTATGGCGACCCACTCGTGCATCCGCAGCGAGAGGATTACTGGGGCAACGTGAACCCGATCGGCATCCGCGGCGCATACGACGAGGCAAAGCGCTTTGCCGAGGCCATGACCATGGCTTATCACCGCCAGCACGGCATCGAGACGCGCATCGTGCGCATCTTTAACACCTACGGGCCGCGCATGCGGCTGGACGACGGCCGGGTCGTGCCGAACTTTGTCGGGCAGGCGCTGCGCGGCGAACCACTCACGGTATATGGCGACGGCTCGCAGACGCGCAGCTTCTGCTACTATGCTGACCTGATTGAGGGTATCTATCGCCTCCTCATGTCGGATGAGGTGGAGCCTGTGAATATCGGCAATCCCGAAGAGGTTTCGATCCTGCGTTTCGCGCAGCTCATCAACGAGATGACGGGCAACAGGGCGGGAATTGTCTTCCAGCCGCTGCCACCCAACGATCCCAAGCTGCGTCGCCCCGATATCTCCAAGGCTCGACGCATTCTCAACTGGGAGCCAAAGGTGTCGCTGGAAGAGGGCATGCGGGAGACGATCGCATACTTCAAGGATCGGCTTGAGGAGGCGGAGGGGTAGACGGTGTGGCAAGATACCCTCGCTTCTTGCCATGTTTGACGCGCTGATTCGCCGCGCGATCCGCGATTGGCGGCAGGGCGGCGGCATGATATGGATCACACACCTGGCGTTGGCCCTATTGGTCGTAGGCGCTGGCCTGCTTATTGCCCGTTTCCCGCTCTCGTGGGCGTTTCTGCTGGTAGTGGGGAGCATCGCCGCTGTGACGGTGCTCCTGCGGCCCATGTGGGGCGTCTATCTCCTGGCCTTTGCCATCCCCTTTGGCTCGGTGCGCGAGATCCCGCTGGCGGGCATCAACCTAGGCGTCGTGGATGTCCTGAGCGCATTCGTGGTAGCCGCCTGGCTGGCGCAGATGGTGGCAGAGCGCGAGATTCGTCTCTTCTGCCCGCCGCTGCTGATCCCGCTGCTTCTCTTTGTCGGGGTGCAGCTCCTCTCTTTGCTGGTAACTACGTCGCTGATTTTGAGCCTAAAAGAGATCGTCAAGTGGTTTGAGGTGATTGCCATTTACCTGTTCATCGCGCATCGCGGCGATGCGCGGGGCGCGCGGTGGCTCTGGATTGTCCTCCTCCTGGCAGGCAGCGCTTCGGCGCTGCTGGGCATCTACCAGTTTCTCGCCGGCGTGGGCCCGCCGGGCTTTCTCCTCTTTGGCCGCTTCATGCGCGCCTATGGCACGTTCCGTCAGCCGAACCCATACGCTGGCTACTTGGGCCTGAGCTTGCCGCTGGCGGTCGGGCCACTCCTTGTGAGCTGGCCGCAACTGCTGGCGGGCCTGCGGCGTCGCCACTGGGGGCATGTCCTGCCGCTCGTCCTGGCGGCGATCGCGCTGGGCTTGATGGGCTTGGCCCTGCTGATGAGCTGGTCGCGGGGTGGATGGCTCGGCGCTGCGGTGGCCTTTGCCGCCATGCTGTTGCTGAGCGGCCGACGCGGCGCTGCCCTTGGCCTCAGCTTTGTGGTGCTGGTGGCGCTCTTTCTCGTTCTCGGCGGATTGGGCGTCTTGCCGCCCGCGCTGCTGCAACGGGTCGCTACCGCCTTGCCGTATGCCAGCAACATTGACCTGCGTACCGTGGAGGTCAACGACGACAACTGGGCATTGATCGAGCGGATGGCGCACTGGCAGGCAGGGTGGCGCATGTTTGCCGCCCATCCCTGGTTGGGGGTAGGCATGGGAAACTATGCTGTCATCTATCCGCAATATGCTCTGCCACGCTGGCAGGATCCGCTCGGCCATGCTCATAACTATCACCTCAATATCATGGCAGAGGCCGGTTTGGTAGGCCTGGGGGCATACGTCATCCTGTGGCTGGCCGCCTTCGGCTGGGTGGTCGGCGCGGTGCGGCACACTGCGGGCGTAGCGCGCGGCATACCGCTGGCGGCGCTGGGCGTTCTGGTGCATCTCAATGTCCACAACGCCTTTGACAACCTCTTTGTCCAGGGGATGACATTGCAGCTAGCCCTGGTGTTTGGGCTTTTGTATCTCGCGTCGCGCGGCGAGCGCGCGACCGACGCGACGATGAGCGGGGTGTAAGGTGCGTATCGGCATTGACTACACGGCGGCGGTGCGACAGGGAGCGGGCATTGGCCGTTACTGCCGCGAGCTGGTCAAGGCGCTGGCGCGGCAGAAGGATGACCATGAGTATGTGCTGCTCGTCGCCGGACGCCTGAGAGACCAAGAGATGGCCGCGTTGCGCGCTGAACTGGGGGATTCGCCGCGCTTTCACCTCCGGCCTCTTTGGCTCAGCGAGCGCTGGCTGAGTCGTCTCTGGCACCGGCTGCAAGTCCCATGGCCGGTGGAAGCTGCTGCCGGTCGCCTGGATCTTTTTCACTCCCCCGACTTTACTCTGCCACCGGTCTGGCACGCCAAAACGATCCTCACCGTGCACGATCTCTCGTTCCTGCGCGTGCCGCAATATGCCGAACCGAGCCTGCGCGCCTATCTGGAGCAGGCCGTGTCACGCTCGGTGCGTCGGGCTGACCTGGTGCTGGCGGATTCGCAGAACACGAAAGAGGATGTGGTGGAACTGCTGCGCGTGCCGGCAGAGCGCGTCTGGGTCGTGCCGGCGGGGGTGGAGCCACGCTTTCGGCGCGTTACTGACGATGCAGAGCTGGCGCGCGTGCGGCAGGCGTATGGCCTCACTCGCCCCTTTATCCTCAGTGTGGGCACATTGCAGCCGCGCAAGAACTTTACCGGACTGATCGAATCGTACCATCTCTTGCGCGCACAGCACCACGTCCTGCACCAATTGGTGATCGTGGGCGGGAAGGGGTGGCTCTACGAGCCGATCCTGCGCCGTGCGGCCGAGCTTGGCCTGCAGACAGAGGTGCGCTTTCTGGGCTTTGCCGCCGATGCCGATCTACCCGCTCTGTATTCGTTGGCCGACGCCTTTGCCTGGCCGTCGTTTTATGAAGGATTTGGCATACCCGTCCTGGAGGCCATGGCGTGTGGCACACCGGTGGTGGCGTCGAACGTCTCGTCGCTGCCGGAGGTTATGGGAGATGCCGGGCTGATGGTGTCGCCGGGCGACCAGGAGGCACTGGCAGATGCGCTGTGGCGGCTGCTGACGGACGCGGAGTTGCGGGCCGACCTGATCGCGCGTGGGCACGCACAGGCAGCGCGTTTCACCTGGGAGCGAGCGGCCAAACTCCTCTTGCGGGCGTACCGGCAGGCGGCTGCGACTCGGCCTGAGTGACGACTACTGATCGGCAATGGTCGCCGGGGGCTTGTCAGCGGCGGCGGCCCATGCTATACTAGGATTAGCAATCACGGACACCTGGGTCGAAGATAAGCGAGGCCGCATGTCAGAGTGGATCGGGCGCACATTTGGGCGCTTTGAGATTCTGGGGGAGCTGCATCGCGATGAACTCGGCGTCGTCTATCATGCTCGCGATCTGATGTCAGAGCGTGAAGTATCGCTACGCGTCCTCCACAGACACCTGAGCGAGAGCGATCCATCCTTGAGACAACGCCTGAGCCGGGGGATTGGCAAGCTTGCGTCCTTTGCCCATCCCCATGTCTCCCGGCTTTACGGGATAGACGAGACGCAACGCTACATCTGTCTCGTTTCGGCATACGTGCCGGGCCGCAAGTTGAGCAAAATCCTGGAGGACAAAGAGCCGCTGGAGCTGGACAGGGTGTGCAGCATTGTGGCAGATCTCGCCGGCGCGCTCGACGAAGCTCATCGCCAGGGGATTGTGCATGGCGATCTATCTGCCGCCAGCGTTACCATCTCCGCGCAGGGGGAAGCGCTTCTGGATGACCTGGGGCTGGCAATGCTCATCGCGCCGCCAACAGCGGATGCTGAGCGGCGAGCCCGTGCCGTGCCCAGCGCTCCCGTGCCACCCGAAGTGCAGCAGGGTAGCGCGCCTACGCCAGCATCGGACCGCTACGCCCTCGCGGCGCTGCTCCACGAGATGCTCACGGGTCATCCCCCGACTATCGCCTCAGCGCAGGAGGGGGAGAGCACAGCTCCTCTAGCCAGCCCTCTGCCCGCGCCTTTCGATGTTGTCCTGAGCAAAGCGCTGGCCGCTGCTCCGGATGCCCGCTATGCCACCGCCGCAGCGATGGTGGCGGAACTGCCGCGACCCCGCACCGCGCGCGCTCGCTGGCGGCTTGCGCCGTTGCCGCGCTCCTGGGGCGTTGCCGCAGTGGCGCTGTTGCTGTGCGTCGCGGCGCTACTCGCCCTGCCGACACTCCTGCGGCATGACGGGGCCGCCAAGAAACCCCCGCCTCTGGCGCAGTATGCAGTGCCGACGGCCGCACTGCTGGGCACATACGAGATTACGGTCCCGCAGCGCATCCGCCCGGGGGAATCGGCCACGGTGCGACTGGCAGTGCATCTGCCTCCCGGCGTCTCTGCCGCAGATTTGCCCGAGTCTCCAACGCCTGTGCTGCCTGTGGCAGGCGAGCAGGCACTGCTGGGGTATGTAGATCTGTGTCGGTATATATGGGGGGAGCTCAACGCCGCCGGTCTGGAGATCGTGGGGCCGCGTGCGGTACGACGCATCCTGCAAAGCTCTGGTGCAGAATGGTTGTGGAGCGTGCGTTGTCCGCTCGAGATGGCATCCCCCGGAGAGCGCCAAGTCTCCATACGGGTGTTCGCGCGCGATATAGGATCAGATGGAAACACCCAGGATGTGCTGCTCAAGGAGATCACCTTCACCGTTACTGTAGAAAGTGGTGAGGCTGCTGGCACGCCGCCGACGCTCTGGATCGCGCTCGTAGCACTCGTAACAGCAGTGGGCCTGGCTATCTACCTGTGGCGTCATAGATCATCACGTGCTAGTGGCACTAACGCTGTAGGGATGAGCTCTGCAGACTCGTGAGGCAGCACAAACATGCGGCGGTCCGCTCCAGCTCCACGGTGGCATCATGGCATGGAGTGGGTCGCTGCCTCCCTCGGTATCGCCCCTTCTACCCAGACTCACAGGCTGTGATTCGCATTCGCCTCTTCCCTCTCCAATCGGGCGAGCCGCCTGAGACGCGGGACGCGTCTCAGACCATAGCCACTCCTATTCGCCCTCGAACTGCGTGACGAGGATCGGCCCGCGCATGCCAAAGTTGGGGCGCAGCAGTGAAAAGTCCACGATATCTACCACGCCGTCCTGATTGAAATCGGCGCGTGGGTCGACGGTGCCGAATACGCTCCTCAGCACCGAGAAATCGCTGATGTCCACAACATCATCATCATTGACATCGCCTTCGCGTAGCAGGCCGAGATCTAGCGTGTTCTCTCCCGCCACTAGACGCGCATCTGATATCGTATTCGTCAGCGTATGTCTACCCTTAACCCGAACCTCATACGCGCCAGGCGTTAGCTCGGAGAGCATAAAGTGCCCTGAGAAGTCGGTCTCGACGTTGTATGCCGCGCTGCCCAATGTGAGGCGCAGCGACATTACCCACTGCGCGTTAGGCGGGGCGGGGCGCCCCTGCGCCTGAATCTGGCCGAGGATGGTGGCTTTGGCAGGTAGTGGGGTGTAGGTAACAGTATGGGTCCGCGTCGGCGAGGGTGGGACGACAACCCAAGTTGGGGTCCGCGTCGCCGTTGCCGTCGCGGTACGCGTTGTTGTGGGTGGAACGGCCGTCAGGGTGGCAGTGCGCGTCGGCGTGTGCACGACGCTGATCTGCGTCGGAGTGCGTGTCGCCGTTGTCGTCGCGGTGCGCGTTGCTGTTGGTGGAACGGCCGTCGAGGTGGCAGTGCGCGTCGGCGTGGGCGGGACGACGACTTGTGTAGGAGCCCGTGTCGCCGTTGCCGTTGCGGTGCGTGTCGGCGTGAAGACAGCCACCGTGGAAGTTGCGGTCCCCGTTGATGTCGCCGTCGGCGTGCGCGTCGCAGTAGCGGTGAAAGTGCGACTCGCAGTCCTAGTGGGTGTGGGAGTCGCGATCGCTGCCCCTGTCATAGTTGGCGTCGGCGTGAGCGTCAGGCAGGCATAGGTGCGGGCGGCCAGGTCCATCGTCCAGTAATGGATGTAGCCCCATGTACCGCCGGGATAAGTGTCTCC
Source organism: Chloroflexota bacterium (assembly GCA_019873665.1). GTDB lineage: Bacteria > Chloroflexota > Anaerolineae > JAAYEA01 > JAAYEA01 > JAIOAV01. The sequence goes on along the minus strand of JAIOAV010000075.1, from coordinate 11,254 downwards.
CGTATCGTACACATAGCCGACGCCGATGTCCTGGAAACAGTGATTGAGAATGTTGGCGCGATGTCCGGCGCTGCCCATCCAACCGGCGACCACGCTGGAGGGAGATGAGTAACCGGCAGCGATATTCTCGCCATAGGTGTACCAAACATATCCCGCCTGCGTGATGCGTTGCCCAGGATTCGAGCCGTCGGAGCCGGTGTGACTGAAAAAGTCGTTTGTCGCCATATCCTGGCTGTGGCGGACCGCTGCTGTGGTTAGGGCAGCATTGGCGACCAATGGTGGTAATCCATATACGGCACGTTCCTGGTTGGCTAGCGTGATCACTTGCGCCGCAAAATCGCGAATCTCCGCTTCTGTCAGCGGTCGTGGCGGGAGTGGTGTGTCGCGGTAGAGGTGAATCTCCTTGTTGCCCTCAGCGATCCCATAGGTGCTGGAGGCGACAAACGCGCCTTCATCCGCTCTGCTCAGGGGTGCACGCAGGAGAAGCAGAAGAATGAGGGCTAGCCCGCCCATCAGGGAATAGAGCCAAGTGCGCACAAGACGCCCCACGTGATTCCTCCAGATAGAGTGCCTACAAGCAATATACTGCGTGCTAGTGTGCGTCGCAATGGGAAATTGGTCCCAGCACGGTGTATTGCGGCGTGGCAGTATGTGGGGCAAAGTAGTCTAACCGGGAAATCTGTCGCTGCTACTGCGATTGATTATAACCAGCCTTGATGCCCAGTCAAACGACCCGAGTAATGAAGTCACCGAGGAATTGGATGATTGTGCACAGCCTGGACCATTGTGTCATTGCGAGGGAGCGAAGCGACCGAAGCAATCCCGAGCACCCACGTGGGGATTGCTTCGCCGCTACGCGGATCGCAATGACAGACCGAGTTGTGCAACTTCTATTTGTCTCCTCCATAAGGTGGTGGCCGTATCTCGCGTGGCACTTCGTGCAAATTGTAACAAATCAAGAAGGCATTTGGCGGATTCACGTTTCGGTGGTAGAATATGACAGTTTTGACTTCAACCCACACGACCGCGGGTGCGATAGGAGACACATAATGTTGGATATGTTTTTCAACCCCCAATCTGTGGCCGTCATCGGCGCGTCGCGCGATGAGACCAAGTTGGGCTATGGTATCCTCAAGAACATCATTGACTATGGATATCCAGGGCGCATATACCCGATCAACCCCAAGGCGGACGAGATCCTGGGGTTGCCGTGTTATCCGAGTGTAACGGCGGTGCCCGACCCCGTTGAGCTGGTAGTGATCGTTGTGCCCAACCAATATGTCGCCGGTACCTTACGCGAGTGTGGTGAGAAGGGTGTCAAGGGTGCGATCATCATCACGGCGGGATTTCGCGAAGCTGGGCGCGAGGGCGCACGCATGGAGCACGAGCTGCTCGATATCGCGGCCGAGTATGGCATCCGCTTGGTTGGCCCGAACTGCCTGGGCATCATAGACACGCTCAAGCCCATGAACGCCTCTTTTGCCGTCGGCATGCCGCAGAAGGGCTCCATCGCCTTCATGTCCCAATCCGGCGCTCTCTGTACCGCCATCCTGGATTGGGCATTGGCCGAGAATATCGGCTTTTCCCGTTTTGTCAGCCTGGGGAACAAAGCGGATGTGAACGAGATTGATCTGCTCGAGGCGTGGGAAGATGACACGACATCTCGCGTCATCATCAGTTACATGGAAGGGTTGCCTGATGGGCAGCGGTTCATGGAGGTGGCGCGGCGCGTAACGCGCAAGATCCCCGTGATTGCCGTCAAATCAGGCAAGACGGCCGCCGGTTCACGGGCAGTGTCGTCGCATACCGGCTCACTGGCCGGTTCTGAAGCTGCTTATGACGCCGCATTTCGGCAGTCTGGCGTCTTGCGCGCCAACTCGATCGAGGAGCTCTTTGATTACTCCCTCGCCTTTGCCTATCAGCCTCTGTTGAAAGGGGAGAACATCGCAGTCGTGACCAACGCTGGCGGTCCGGGCATCATGGCGACCGATGCCCTGGAAACCGCCGGTTTGCACCTGGCTTCTTTGGACAAGGCGACCATTGATTTTCTGCGCGAGCGTCTCCCCGCTGCGGCGAATGTGTACAACCCGATTGACGTGTTGGGCGATGCTCTGGCCGACCGCTATGCCGTGGCCATTGAGGCGGCCCTCAAAGACCCCAATGTCAACGGCGTTCTGGTGATCCTCACGCCACAGGTGCGCACTGAGATCGAAAAGACGGCGGAACTGGTCGGCAAGATGTCTGGCTCTTACGACAAGCCGATCCTCGGCGTGTTCATGGGAGAAGCCAAGGTCCGCGCGGGCGCCAAGATTCTCAACAGTTATCAGGTCCCCAACTACTCGTTTCCAGAGCGCGCTGTTGGCGCTTTGCGGGCGATGTTGGAGCATCATCGCTGGCTACAGCGCCCGCCTTTGCAGGTCAAAACGTTTGACGTTAACAAGGGGCAGGTGCGTGAGCTCTTTGCGCGGGCGCGCAGCGAAAATCGCCTGGCGCTGGGCGACGCCGAGGCGCGAGATGTGATGCAAGCATATGGCATTCGCATCCCCACTTCGGAGTTGGCCAAGACTGCCGATGAAGCGGTGCAGATCGCTCGCTCGATCGGCTATCCGGTAGTGATGAAGATCGCCTCACCCGATATCCTGCACAAGTCCGACATCGGCGGCGTGCGGGTGAATGTGCGCGATGATGACCAGGTGCGTGACACTTTTGATATCCTGGTCTATCGTGCGCAGCGGTATATGCCAGATGCGCAGATCTGGGGTGTGCTCGTCCAGCAGATGGTGGCCAAGGGCCGTGAGGTCATCATCGGCATGAGCCGCGATCCCCAGTTCGGCCCACTGTTGATGTTTGGGTTGGGTGGCATTTATGTCGAAGTGTTGAAGGATGTTACCTTCCGGGTGCCGCCGATTTCAGAGCAGGAGGCGCACGAGATGATCTCCGAGATACGCTCGTACCGGCTGCTACGTGGTGTGCGTGGCCAGAAGCCGGCGGACCTAGAAGCGGTTGCGGATGTGCTGCTGCGCGTGGCGCAGCTCGTAGCCGATTTCCCGGAAATCGCGGAGATGGACATCAACCCGCTGATGGTGGATGAGGTGGGCTCTGGCGCTATTGCAGTGGACATGCGGTTCATCTTGAGTTCGTGACAAATCAAGGAGGGTTTTGCCATGGCAACGCTATATGTAGTCTCGCCCAAGAGCTTCTCTGGCAAGAGTTCGCTGAGCATTGGCCTTGGGAGGCAGTTTCAGCGGGAGGGATTCTCAGTTGGTTACATGAAACCGGTTAGCACCAGCGCCAAGCGGGTTGCCGGTCACCCTGTGGACGAAGATGCCGAGTTCATCAAGCGGATGTTCAACCTTGGTGAGCCTCTGGATATCCTCGTGCCGGTGGTCATCGAGCCTTTCTACATCGAATCGGTTCTGCGCGGCCAGGGAGATGGTTATGCCGACAAGTTGACTGCGGCTTTTGGTCGCGTCTCGGCGGGCAAGGATGTGATGATCCTGGAAGGAGCCAGCAGCCTCGCGGAAGGCTCGCTTGTCGGATTGCCGCCGCACCGCGTCGCTAGCCTGCTCAGCGCTAAGGCCCTGCTGGTGGTCAAATATACGTCTGATCTCTTTGTGGACGATGTGTTGGCGGCGGCGCAGATGCTTCAGGGCCAGATGATCGGCTGCGTGGTCAACGCCATTCCGGTCGGGCGCATGGATTTTGTCGAGACGGTCATCGTGCCCTTCCTCAAGGAGCACGGTGTGCAGGTATTCGGCCTTCTGCCCCAGGAGCGTGTCCTGCAGTCGGTGAGTGTGCGCGAGCTCAGCGAAGCCCTCGGCGGCGAAATCCTCTGCGCGGAGAACAAATCGGACGAGTTGGTGGAGAACCTGATGATCGGCGCAATGAGCGTCGAGTCTGCGTTGAGCTTCTTCCGGCGCAAGCCGAACAAGGCTGTCATCACCGGCGGCGACCGGCCGGACATTCAGCTGGCCGCGCTGGAGACGTCCACCAAGGCGTTGATCCTCACGGGCAATCTCTATCCGAGCCCGATTATCCTGAATCGCGCGGAGGAGTTGGGCGTGCCGATGATCTTGGTCAAACAGGACACGCTGACAACCATGGAGATCAGCCAGCAGTTTTTTGAGCGGTCGCGCTTTCAGCAGCGCAAGAAGCTGTACCGCTTTGAGCAGATCCTGGCAGAGCACTTGGATTTTCCGGCGCTTTATCAGGCATTGGGCCTGAAGATCCCTAAATAGCAAAGTCCGACCGGCAGGTCATATTCACTGAAGGAGCGAGAGGCATGGTAGAGATCGAGGACATTATCGCACGTGAAGTGCTGGACTCGCGTGGAAATCCCACGGTGGAAGTGGAGGTGTACCTGGATGACGGGTCGTTCGGCAGCGCCATCGTCCCATCCGGCGCCTCCACCGGCGTCCATGAGGCGCTGGAGCTGCGCGATGGGGACAGCGGGCGCTACGGCGGCAAGGGCGTGTTGCAGGCTGTGGAAAACGTGAATACGACGCTGGCTGCCGAGCTGGTGGGCATGGATGCCCTGGATCAAGTCGGGCTCGACGAGTATATGATCAAGCTGGACGGCACCGCGAACAAAGGGAATCTGGGCGCGAATGCTATCCTCGGCGTATCCTTGGCGGTAGCTAAAGCGGCCGCTAACTCGCTGGGGGTGCCGCTCTACCGCTATTTGGGCGGCGTCTCGGCGCGGACTCTGCCGGTCCCGATGATGAACATCCTGAATGGCGGTAAACACGCGGCCAACAGCACTGACCTGCAAGAGTTCATGATCATGCCCGTGGGTGCGCCCACTTTCCGTGAGGCGTTGCGCTGGAGTGCCGAGGTGTACCACAGCCTGAAGAAGGTGCTAGCCAGCAAGGGCTATAACACCAACGTCGGCGATGAGGGTGGGTATGCGCCATCCCTGGGCTACAACGCCGAGGCGATTGAGGTGATCCTGCAAGCCATCGAGAAGGCAGGCTATCGCCCCGGTGAGGACATCTACATCGCGTTGGACCCCGCGGCCAGCGAGATCTATGAGGACGGGCTGTATAACCTCAAGAAGGAAGGGCGCAAGCTGACCGGCGCTGAGATGGTGGATTTCTATGAGGAGTGGGTGAACAAATACCCGATCATTTCTCTCGAGGATGGTCTCGCTGAGGACGATTGGGACAACTGGGTGCTGCTATGCCAACGTATCGGCGACCGCGTGCAATTGGTGGGCGATGACCTCTTGGTGACCAATGTGGAACGCGTGCAGAAGGCGATCGATCTGAAAGCTGCTAACTCGCTCCTCTGCAAGGTCAACCAGATCGGCACGTTGACCGAGGCGATCGCGGCGGTGACGATGAGCCAGCGGGCGGGATGGACGGTGGTCGTCTCTCATCGTAGCGGCGAGTCTGAGGATAGCACCATCGCCGACCTCGTCGTCGCTTTGAACACCGGCCAGATCAAGACTGGAGCGCCCGCACGCAGCGATCGTGTGGCCAAATACAACCAGCTCTTGCGCATTGAGGATATGCTGGGCGACTCGGCAGTCTATCCTGGCATGAAGGCATTCTACAACATCAAGCGATAATCGTCGCGAGGAGTTGGCTGAGCTTCGCGCCCGAGAGCGCGTCTAATCGCATCTAGGCTTTTGCGGCCATCAGCACGCACCGAGGACACCACCAGAAGGAGGAACTTATGGCGCCTGTCCCCACGTACTTGGTTACGTTGGTATACGTCGTGCTGGTGGCCGCTGTCATCTTCGGTGCCATCCTGGCTGTCTTTGCCAAGAGCATTCTGCGAGCGGCAGCAGCGCTTGGCGTGGGAAGCGCTGCGCTGGCGTTCGTCTTTTTCTTCCTCGGCGCGCCTTACGCCAGTGTCTTTGAGTTGAGTGTGGGGGCAGGGCTGATCAGCGTCCTGTTCATCATCGCTATCAGCCTGATCGAATCGCTCGGGGAGCAACGCCGTGAACCGTGACAAGCTCGCCTGGCTGGTGATCTTGGCGTTGTTGCTGGTTGGAGGGCTTGTCCTGGGTCGGCGTTTCATGAGCCCTGCCGGCACTCCTGTGTCAAATGAGGGCGAGGCGTTTCTCTTCCGGCAATGGTTCTGGGAGAACCGTGGCTTGGATCTGGCGGTGCAGGTGGCGCTCATCTTTGCCGGCGCTCTGGGTCTGGCGGCACTGTTGCCGATGGACGAGAGTGAGTCAAGAGGGAAAAAGTGATCAACTTCAATGTTGTGCCTCACCTAAACTGGATTAATACCAGCCTGGCGCTCATTCTCTTTGGCGTGGGCCTCTTTTGCTGCCTGACGCAGCGTAATATCCTCAAGCAGGTGATCGGCCTCAAGATCATGTTGCAGGGAGCGGCCCTGAGCCTGGTCCATGCTGGCCATCTGGCAGGCGATCTGCGCCAGGCGCAGATGATGGTGATCTCGGCTCTGGTAGCGGAAACCATCGTCATCGCGCTCGCCATCGCCCTCATTGTGAACGCTTTTCGCCATGAGCCGTCAGGCGATATAGATCGCTTGGATCAGTTGAAGGGTTAGCCACGTGCTGATGATTGCCCTCATTCTCATTCCGCTCTCCGCCAGCGCGAGCTTGCTCGTTGCCCCAAGGTCACTTCGTCCGGCTTTGCTCTATCGGATTGTCGTGTGTGTGGTGGCGCTGACGCTCGTCTCTGCGACAGCCCTGTTGTTCAATGTGGTTGGAGATGAGGGCCCGCCCGTGCAGCTTGGCGAGTGGCTACCCGGCACGGGCACGATCGAGATCGCCGCGAATGCGCCCAAGCTCGCGGTCGTGCTGCTCACCACGTTTGTTGCTCTGGTGGTTTTACTCCGCAAGGCCTCTTTGGCATCCCCCCTTGGATCTGATTCCCGCTCCCCCGCCTTCTCCCTCGCCGCTCTGGGTGCTGCGAATGCCGCCTTCTTGTTAGAGCACTTTTTGGCACGCTATGTGGCGTTGGAGATTGTTGCGCTTTGCGTCCCGCTGGCTGTGCTGGCGGAACTACGCCACCGGTTGGGTGGCGGCGCTGCTGCTGCCTGGACTAGCTATCTGCTCCTGCGTGTGGGCGATGCTGGCCTGTTGGCCGCCATCCTGATCCTCGCCGACGCCACAGGCACGCTACAGATCGGGCCAGCGCTGGCGGCGGCGGAGGGGCTTTCGCCTGATCTGCTTGGCGCTGCCGCGCTCTGCTTTCTGCTCGCTGTGTGGGTCAAGATGGGGGGCTGGCCGTTTCACATCTGGCTTCGCGCCGGGGAGCCGCTTGTGCCTCCCTCCTACGGGTGGCTGTACGCCACTGCGGTGCCACATCTCGGCGCATACCTGCTGTATCGCGTTACCCCACTGGTGCACAGCGCCCAGGGAGCGCAGAAGGTGGCCTTCTGGGTGGGAGGAGTAGGCGCGCTTCTGCCCCTGCTGTTGAGCACGCAAAACGTGCGCCGCAAGTTGGCGCATGTGGGCGCGGCGCAGGCCGGCTTTGCACTTCTCCTGGCTGCGGCTGGCATGAAAGAGGCGATATGGCTCTGGCTTGTGGCGGTTCCTCTGCCCCGCCTGCTGCTGTTCTGGCTCGCAGAGATGGTACAGCAAGGGGAGTATGGCAACCGGCAGCGACTCCTGGCAGGCCTTTGGGCGCTGGGCGGCATCGCCTTGGCGTGTTTCGATCTGCTCGTCGCCTGGTGGGTACACGCGGCTGGCGCGCCACAACCGGTTCTGTTCCTGGCTCAGGTGGCGGTTCTTTCAGTCGTCGTTCGGACGCTTTACACGGCAGTGGAGCTGGCGGGCTTGCCACGAACTGAAGCGCGGCGCACGCGAGAGGGTTGGCTCATCGCGGCGTGTCTGGCCATGGTCATCATCGCCGGACTCACTCTGTGGCGCTCAATCTGGTCTACCCCCTCCCTGGTCGCACTGTTGCATCTTCCTGCCCTGCCGTCGTCGGGCGCGCTTGTGGTTTACGCCGCCACATCCCCTGCGATCTGGCTGGCGGTGCTTGGAGTGGCAGCAAGCGGATATCTGCGGGCGCGCGGCCAAGTGCTGCAGAGAGCACCAGCGGCTTTGTCAGAACCGAATCCTGGGGACTTGAGTCTCCAGGAGCTGCTTTCACGCCTTGCGTGGGGGTTGCGTGCGCTTGTGGAGATCAGCATTCTGGAACGAGGGTTGTCTTGGGCTGTTCGCGCTGTGGAATCCGCCGCGAGTCTCGCGTATCGCTTCGAGATGGGGGCGCTAGAACGCGGAGTGTCTTTGACCTTTCATACCGTGACCACAGGCGCAATGGCGGCATATCGCTTTGTGGAGCAGGAAGGCTTGGAGGGTCTGCTGCGACGCCTTGTGGATGGCATTCTTGCGCTCAGTCGCCGCCTACAACGGTGGCACACAGGCCGGTTGCGGCACAACTTGGCCTGGGTCGGCCTGGGCCTCCTCTTGTTTCTACTCATCATATTCTGGCTTGGCTGGTAAGGAGGGATAGGCATGGAGACGCTCTGGCTGGCACTGATCCTCGGGGCTCCGATCCTCGCGGCGATATTGCTGACGCTCCTTCGCGACCGGCTTACGAACCGTGCCGTCTGGATCGCCGGCGCGGCGGCAGCGATTTCGCTGCTGGCTACGATCGCCCTTGTGCCGGTGCTGCAACGAGGGGCTGAGCCGTCGCTTTCCGTCCGCTGGATTCCCGCTGCAAGCATCAGCCTGGCCTTACACTTGGATTGGCTAACACTGCCGTTTCTGTTCACGGAGGCAGCGGTTACCCTGGTCGCCGTCATCTATGCTGCTGGCTATCATCACGTTGATGCGCGCACGCCTCTCTTTTACGCACTGTTGATGCTTTTCGCCGTGGGCATGTCCGGCACCACGTTGGCCGACGACCTGTTCCTGTTCTACATCTTCTGGGAGCTGATGCTGATCGCTTCGTGCATCCTGATCGCGCTCTGGGGAGAGGGTGAGCGTCGGGGCGCTGTGGCGCTCAAGTACTTTATCTTTACCCATTTGGGTTCCCTGATGGTCCTAGTGGGTTTGATCGTGCTCTACAATGCCACAGGCACCGACAGCTTTGCGGCCCTCCGCGCAGGCGTCAATCTGGCGCCATCGCTAGTGACGCTGGTCATCACGCTCTTCATCATCGGCTTTTGCGTCAAGATGGCGATCTTCCCCGTCCATCTTTGGCTGCCGGATGCGCACTCGGTGGCCCCGATGCCGGTAACGATCATGCTGGCGGCGGCCATGCTGAGCATGGGCACCTACGGCATCTTGCGCTTTCCGCTGGGCATTTTTACGGCGCAAGAGATAACAGGATTTGCGGTGCCCATGATGATAGCCGGCATCATCTCCGAGGTCTATGGCGCGCTGATGGCCCTGGCCGAAGACGATATCAAGCGGATCATCGCCTATTCGAGCGTCAGCCAGATGGGCTATATACTCTTCGGGCTAGGCACGCTGACGCATGACGGCGTGGCTGGCGCCACCTTGCACGTTATCTATCACGCCATCGTCAAGGCGCTCCTGTTCATGTGCGTTGGCCTGGTGATCCGGGCCACTGGACGCCGTCGCATCGGGGAGCTGGGTGGCCTGGGCGGGGCTATGCCTTTGGTGGCGATCGCTGCGGGGTTTGGCGTGCTGGCGATCGCCGGTGCGCCGCCCTTCTGCATTTTCGCCAGCGAGTGGATGATATTCTCAGGTGGATTCCACACCGCGCACCTCAGCCTCTCGATCCTCACCCTTTTCGGTTCGCTTCTGACGGTCGCCTATGCGCTCTTGTTCTGGGGGCGCATCTTCTTGGAGACGCGGCCGGAGGGGCTGAAGGTGGGGCGGCTGCCGTGGGCCATGCTTGCGCCGACATTGGTATTGGCAGCTTTTGCGTTGCTCGAGGGGATCTTCCCGGCGGCCCTTTTTGGCTGGGCGGATCACGCCCTGGAGCTGATCAAGAGCCTCGTCCATGTGAGCGGAGGGCTCTAGTGACCGGTACGATCTGGTTGTCGTTTCCGTTGGTCTGGCTGGCTGGTGGGGCCTTTGCCGTGTACTTGGCGGCGAGGTTTGTCACGCGGCGCAACGAGATTCTGGCGAGCCTGACAGCACTGTTCTTTGCCGCCGCTCTTCTCACGGTAGCGCCTCTGTTCTCGGAGCTCAACGCTAACATGGCGGGACAGCGCCCCTTCAGTACATGGGGACGCTATGGTCCAGATGCAGCCTTCTTGCGGGCGGATCCCGGCGCGCTTCTCATCACTGTCGTGGCGCTGGCGCTGGGCCTTCTGGTGGCCATCTATTCCGGCCGCTACCTGGCGCTGGACAAACGGTACGAGATTTATTACCCTCTTCTGTTGCTGCTGGTGTTTGGCCTGGCGGGGATGGTTCTGACGGCCGACCTGTTCAACCTCTACCTGTTTTGTGAGCTGATGAGCGTCTCGGCCTACGCGCTGGTGGCCTTCCGGCGGCATTTGTCCACTGCCATCGAGGCGGGCCTCAAGTACCTGATCATGGGCAGCGTGGGCACGGTGACCATGCTGTTGGGGATCTCGTTCGTCTATCGCGCTACCGGCGATCTTTTCCTGCCGCCGCTTGGATCCTGGACCGCGGCGGTCCAGACAGACGCGACCAGCGTCTGGCTGCGCGCCGGGGTTGCCTGTCTTTTGCTGGGGCTGGGGGTCAAGAGCGCCATCGTGCCCCTGCACACATGGCTGCCGGACGCACATGGGCGTGCGCCCAGCAGCATCAGCGCGATGCTCTCCGGCATCGTCGTACAGAGTGCCTTCTACACCCTGCTCAAGGTCACACTGGGGCTGAGCTACCCGCCGCGCCAGTTGGGCACGCTGTTGCTGATTCTCTCACTGGGCGGGATGGTGGTTGGGAACGCCCTGGCCTTGGTACAGGTGCACACCAAGCGCCTGTTGGCCTATTCGACCATCGCCCAGATGAGCTATGTGATGCTGAGCGTGGGCATCGGCCTCCGCTACGGTCTGCCGGCAGCGGTGCAGGCAGGGTTCTTCCTGCTTGTCGCGCACGCAGCTATGAAAGGATTGGCGTTTCTGTGCAAAGGCGTCTTTCACTACTATGTCAACGCCACTCGCATCAGCGACCTGCGCGGTGGCTTTGCTTCCTTGCCTTTGGTGTCGGTCGCATTCACGATATCGTTGGCAGGGCTAGCTGGGCTTCCGCCGTTGGCCGGTTTTGCCGGCAAGTGGTTCATCCTGACCGGCAGCTTGGCCGTCAATGACGCGCTGGGCTACATCGCTCTGGTCGTCTTTCTGCTGAATAGCATCTTGGCTCTGGCCTACTATTTGCCGTTGATCGGCA
>JAIOAV010000074.1 GCA_019873665.1 Chloroflexota bacterium | reverse complement strand
GGCAAGTGGCCAGCAATCCGGCGTTGCAGCAATTGCTCGGCTATACGGCAGACGAGATGCTGGGGATGACCTTCGCCGATTTCACGCACCCTGATGATGTGCAGCGGGACTGGGAGTTATACCGCGAGCTAGTGGCGGGAAAACGCAAATTCTACGCCATGCAAAAGCGTTACATCCACAAGGATGGGCACACGATCTGGGCGAATTTGGTAGTCTCTCTAGTGCAGGGGGAGCGCCGCGAACAGGATCGCTTTGCCATCCGCATGGTGGAGGACATCACCGAGCAGAAGCAGATGCAGAACGCGTTGGTGCAGGCGGAAAAACTGGCCGCAGCCGGTAAACTCGCGGCCTCATTTGCCCACGAGATCAATAACCCGTTACAATCAGTGATTGGCTGTCTGGGCCTGGCGGAGGAGACGCTGATGGAAGGGGGTGATGCCAGCTGCTATATGCGTATGGCGCGAGAGGAGCTCAGGCGTGTCGCGAGGATCGTGGGTGAATTGCGCGATTTGCACCGCCAAGTGCGGCTGGAGGAGCGCGAGCCGACAGACATTAGCGCCCTTGTTGAACAGATACTGACGCTCAGCATGAAAAAGTGTCGGGATGCTGGCATTCACGTCGTGTGGGAGAGGGCGGAGGGCTTGCCGCCGCTCATGGTCGTGCCGGATCGCATCCGGCAGGTGTTTCTAAATGTCCTTCTTAACGCCGTGGATGCGATGCCGGAAGGCGGCGATCTGGAGATCAAGGCAAGGCGTACTACAGATCCCGAGGGGGTGTCGATCTCGTTCCGAGATACGGGAATCGGGATGTCATCCGAGGCCCAGCAGCATCTCTTCACCGCGTTTTACAGCACCAAGCCCAATGGACTGGGGTTGGGGCTGTATCTGACGAAAAAGATCGTGGACGAACATGGCGGGCATATTAAGGTCGAAAGCGAATTGGGTGAAGGGACAACCTTGACCATCTGGTTGCCCTCCTAGCCCGTCTTCTCCGCAGCACTGCGTAGCCAAGAGAGGAGGCGCTGCATGAAGGAACAGACGCAGACGTTGATCGTGGATGATGAAGAGGGGGTTCGCTTCTTTCTGGAGGAAACGCTGCGCCGCGTGGGGCACAACACGCATAGCGTATCGAGCGGTGAGGAGGCATTGGCGGCACTACGCGATAATGCATTTGACTTGGTGATGCTCGACCTGCGACTGGGAGGGCGGGTGGATGGACTGCGTGTGCTAGAAGCGATCCGTTGGCGATGGCCCGAAACAGCGGTCATCATCCTGACCGCGCACGGTTCGCTGGAAACGGCGATTGCTGCCATCCGTGAGGGGGTGGAGGGCTATCTCCTCAAACCAGTGGAGCCGGCCGAGCTTCGCCAGGCGGTGGAGGATGCCCTCTCTCGCCGCAGGCAGCGTGCCAGGACACCCCATGTGCAGCAGGAGAGACATGTCTTAGAGCGCGCACCGTTCGAGATCGACCTGGATAAGCACAGCGTGGCGTTGGATGGCAGGATGTTGGAGCTGACATCCCGCGAGTTCAAGCTTTTGGTGCACCTCGTCCAGAACGCACATCGTGTTACCTCCCCTCAGGAGCTGGTAAGGGTCGTGCGCGACTATGACTGCGAGGATCTCTATGAGGCGCAGGGAATCATCAAGTGGTACATCCATCGCCTGCGTCGCAAGGTGGAGAAGGATCCTTCCCACCCGCGTTACATCCTGAACGTGCGGGGGGTGGGATATCGTTTCGTGGGAGCGGAGGATTCTGCCTGAGACGATGCTTGAGCCACGGGCGGATAGCGCCTGGCTAGATAAGCTCCCGGGCGTATGAAAGGTTAGCGACATGTCGCTTGAGCTAGCTGTGCAGCTTCGATTTGTCGGCCTGGTGGGACTGGCGATGCTGCTGGGCGCCGCTATTGGCCTGGAGCGCGAGCTCCGGGGCAAGCCAGCGGGTCTGCGTACACACATGATGGTGGCGGGCGCCGCAGCATTGCTAATGGGGTTGGGGGAGATCGTCATTCGCGTCTATGGCGCTGCTTTGGGCGATGCGGTGCGATCCGACCCGATCCGGGCCATTCAGGCGGTAACGACTGGCGTCAGCTTTCTGGGAGCAGGCACTATCATATTCGACCGCTCCTCCCAGCGGGTGGAAGGACTGACAACCGCCGCTTCCATTCTCTTCACAGCGGGACTGGGGATGTGTGTGGCCCTTTCGCAGCTCGCGCTGGCGGTCGGCGTGGCGGCTTTGGCGCTGGTCACTTTGCGTGTCCTTGTGATAGCGGAGGCCTGGTTGGGGCAGCGCAGGGCTGGAAAGGACGAAGGCGGGATGAACGGGCCAGAGGCGGTGTGAACGCCACACATATGGTAGAGTTGGAGCGGGGATGCGCAGCCGGGTAGAGAAGGCGATTGCGCGCTGGCAAGCGTGTCTGGAGCGCGCGTACGACGAATTGAACTATCGCAGTCACGGCCTGCTGGGCGTGTTGCGGGATGCGATCATCGGCTTTAATCAGAATCGTTCGGCCGAGGTGGCGGCCAGCATGGCCTATTACATCTTTTTCTCCCTGTTCCCGCTCGCGCTGGTGTTGGTGGCAGTCGGCGGTTTCCTGTTGCGCATGCCGGCAGCCTATCAGACGGCGATTGATGCGATCACCGACGCTATCCCCGTATCTCCCTCTTTGATCGAGCGCAACGTGCTGCAGGTGCTTGCTCTACGCGGGCCGATCGGCCTTATCGGCCTGGCTGGCATGATGTGGTCCGTCAGCGGCACGCTGATGGCGCTGACGCACAGCATCAACCGTGCCTGGCCACATGCCCAGGCACGCAACTTTTGGCAAGGACGCTTGCTGGGATTGGGCATGTTGGCCATCATCATCTTGCTGCTTGTGCTCTACCTCGCCTCGACGGCACTCTTGGGTGTCCTGCCCCAACTGGGCCTCCCCTCGGCAGCGATTACCTCGCTCTATGGCAGTGCCTTCTGGCGGCTGGTCTCCACTGTGGTTCGCTGGCTATTCGCTTTCTTCATGTTCTTTGGGCTTTACAAGTGGGTGCCGAACACGCGAGTCAGAGTCCGGGAGGCTGGCGCGGGTGCGCTTTTTGCCGCGCTTGCCTGGGAGATCGCCACAAAGGCCTTTGCGTGGTACGTCGGCAGCGGGCTGGCGCGTTACGAGCTGGTCTATGGGTCTCTGGCGACGGTGGTGGCTCTGCTGTTCTGGATCTATATCAGCAATTGGATCACGTTATTTGGAGCCCATCTCTCTGCTGCGGTCGCTCGCTATTCGTGTCCGACTCGCCGCTCGCGTAACGGAGCTTGACGGTTTGGGTAGGTGGATGCGTTGGCGATGCACGGCAGGTATGCGCTCGACGCGACGAGGCGCGACACATAATCGGCGTAGGCGAGGCCAAACGGAGTGAGCACACCAGGATAGCCGTAGCGCCAGTCATATAGTGAACCGTTGAACCCCTCAAAAGTTTCCAGATCGATCAGCTTGTCATTCAGGCTGTACCATGCCCACTGCTGCACCAGATGGTAGCCATCTGCAGGGCAGCCGAACGCCTCGTCCCGCGCTGACAGGAGATAGTCGAAGCTGTCGCGCATGAACCCGATCACGATCTGGTCGCCATAGGCGGCATCACCCCCACCCAGGTATTCCGATGGCATCAGCACGCCGTATTCCGAGATGATCAACGGCTTGTCTTGATAGCCGCGGTCGTGCATCCACTGGCGAAAGGCGACGATGTGCTGGCGAAAGATGGCGATGTTGGCGTTGTCATAGACGTCATAGAGCTGGCCGTATTCGGCATCAATGCCTGGCGGGATGCCACATCCCCATGCGTCCCTTTCCTCACGCAGTATCTGGTTATGGATGGCCCAGATATCCACCGGCATGCTGTGACCGTAGCTTTGCTGATACACGGCGAGCACCATGTCGAGCCACTGGAGACGTAGCGGCGTGGGCTGCACGATGTTGCCGGCAGCGATCCGGGCATTCGGATCAATCGTCTTGATGAAGGAGTAGAGATTGTGGTACATCCGCGCATAGTCAGCAGGCAGACGCTCATCCTGCCCGCGCGTGTCCGGCTCGTTGCCGATGAGCCAGATTGAACCCGGGTTCGCCTGCACGGCTTGGGCGAGAAGCCGGTCATTCTTTGGCAATTCCGCTTCTGGAGGGTAAGAGTCTGCGTCCACACGGATCGTCTGCACATAGCGAAAGCCGCGGGGCAGTGCCGGCGTGGGCGTGAAGCGATAGTCCACATACCAGCCGCCAAGTAGCCGCTGCACGTCATAGTCTGTGATCGCCCCATATTGGAGGTTCACGTTCACGCCAAAGCGCTCCACAGGCGACCGATACAGAGGCGCGCTTTCTGCCCCGACATGAGTGAGGGGAGGGAGCCCGCTCAGCGAAAAGGCGCAGGTGACCAGGATCACCAGCGCGATCCGCTGCCACGCTCTCTGGCTTGTCAAGGCTCATCTCCTTTGCGAGTGAGACGCAGGTACAGGCCAACTGCCAGGAGCAGTGTGCCACCCACGGCCAACACAAGAAGCGGTCTGCGATCCGGCCGTGGCGCGATCACGACGACCTCCTGATCCACCGTCAGCGCGCTTTGATAGATGACTTGGTCCCCCAGCACCTGCGCGGTGCCAGGTGTTACCTCGGGTTCGCCAAAAGAGGTGGGGAGCAGACAGCGCACCGTCAGCGGTGTCTCCATCGTTCCCGGCTGTTTCTGCACGATCAGGTGGTAGCCATCGCGGGCAATGCCATCAGGAAGCGTATAGCGCAGGCGAATCTCCCGTTGCGCGCCCGGCGCGACGCCAAAGAAGGCACCAAAGACGCGCTTTCCGCCCTCTTCCGATAACTCCACGCTGTCGCTGATCCCTTCTGCCGCCACGAGCTGGCTCCCGCGCGGCGCATAGACTCGCGCATAATCCCAGTAACAACCTGCCATCAGCTCCTCGTAGCTCTGCCCCCTGTACTCGGTCTGGTCGCGCAACTCCTCATGCCGACAGGGACCACTCTCGGCAGGACTGGTGTTCGCGTATGTCAGGTGCGCCTCCGCCAATGCGGGCTGCTGTGTCAGATCCACCACATACTCAATCTGGCGCTGGATCCGCGGGTCCACTTTGTTGAAGCCGAGATTGGCATCAACGACCATGAGGAAATCACCGTCCGTCTCGCGCAGACCTCCATCCCAGCCATTCTTGGCGAGCACAGTTGCGATCTCCTCTTCTGGAATGTAGAGCAGGATGTGCTTTTCCGTCAGCGCCTTCTGCACTGCCTGCAGAAGGCGTGCGCTGGCCTGCGCTGCCGCGCCCGAATCCGCGGCGAGTTCGCCCATCCGGCGGAAAACCCCATTCATGAGATCGCCCATAATGTCCTTGCGGTGCTGCCACCAGTCGCTGGTCTTTTGCTCGGCAATCGTCCCGGCGCCCACCGGCGCGGCCCAGTAGTGCTGGAGCAATGTTAGCACATTATCGCCGGTAACGGTCTCTGGGTAGCCATCCAGTTGCAGTGGGCCGATGGCGCCGACCA
Organism: Chloroflexota bacterium; assembly: GCA_019873665.1. Classification (GTDB taxonomy): domain Bacteria; phylum Chloroflexota; class Anaerolineae; order JAAYEA01; family JAAYEA01; genus JAIOAV01. The sequence goes on along the minus strand of JAIOAV010000074.1, from coordinate 12,593 downwards.
GCCAACTGATAGCCGTTAGGTCAACGGCGATCACGCCGTCCAAGGGCATCGCCTCGGCGTCGCGGTTCAACTGGTAGAGGCTGCTGATCACCTCCGCCGACGTGCGAAAATCGGGCGACCAGTTCGCGTCGCGCAACAGGAGGACGCCGGCCCACATGTAGCGGGCCAATGGCGCGGGCGGCGCGGGATGCGCCTTGTTAGCGTAATCGCTCACCTCATAGCTGTCCTCCAGCGCAAAAGACAGGATCATGCCGCGCTCCATCTGCAGCGTGCCGACGCCGCTGATAAAACCGCCGGTGGGACGGAGTTCGTGGTTGTTCTGCGCCAGCAGCAGGAAGGTGCGTGCCCTATCCGCACCAAGAAGCGTCGGAGCCAGAACCGCGCCATCCACGCCAAAGCGCAGAAGCGGCAGGAAGGGATCGATCTGATCCAGACGCGAGCGCAGCGGCTGGATCAGCCCAGCGTTATCGAAAGAAGCACGGGCTGCCAGCGCGCGGGCCATCGCTTCCCGCGCCTCTAGCAGGCGAGGCCGTCCTGCCGCCAGAAGCGGCAGCGTCCGCCCCAACAGATCAGCGGGCGCAGCGTCTGCCGCAGCCAGCGCCTCAGCGAGCGGATCGACTGCTAGCAACCCCCACCAGCCGGCGGAAGTGAATTCGATGGCCATATCCAACAGGGCAGGTGCGGCAGCGATATCGTCGCCGAGGTACGGAATCCAGCGCGCATAGCGACAGAGAAAGAGGAGGGGAGCGGTCTCGCGGCGGACGGCGAGCAGGTGCGCTTCCAGCGCACCCAGCTCGTCCCGCAGCGTCGTCAGCTCGCCCCTCTGCAAGATGGCGGCAGCGGCCTGGGGGTCGGCGGCCAGTGCTTGCAGGTGGTAGGCGACAGCCAATGCGCCCGAAAGATGCACGCGCAGACGGGAATACAGCCGGTAGCTCCAGAGGCCGCCTGCGGCAAGGGTAATCAACACCAGCAGAAGCAGAGCGAGTTTGAGGGGAGATCGGTGCGGCATGGTTACCTCATGGTTGCCAGGCTCGCCGAGTGACGAGAGGAAACATCACCGTGCCCATTAGGTTGCGTGTGTACTAGCATCTCGGATGCGTCGTCCCCGGCCACGGGTGCGGCGGCCACGGCGCGCCGGCGGTGCCGGCGATACCGGCTCCAGGTCCTCTATTGGGATCTGCACGCGGCACCCCTTTCGCAAAAAGTCAACCAAAACCGTTACGCGCTGGCTGGGCGTGAGCGGTCCCTCAAAGACGGCAGACAAGCCTTGCAGCGCGCCGTTGCGGATGCGCACCGTCTCGCCGGGCTGGAAATCGTGCGCGGGCAGGCCCCCGCGACGCTCCACGGCGCTGATCTGCTCCTGAATCATGCGGATCACCTCGGCGGAGACGCGGGCAAAGGCGTCGCCGAACTTGACAAAGCCGAGCAACCCCGGCGTGGTCTGCCAGAGATCCCGCGGCGCTTGCAGGGGTTCCATCCGCACAAATAGATAGCGTGGAAAGAGCGGCTCCACCGTGCAGGGTCGCCCGTGGTGTGCGACGCTTACCAGAGGCAAAAAGACCGCCACGCCATCATATCGTTGTAACACATCTCTTGTGCGGAATTCCGCGCGCGGCTTGGTGTGAGCGACCAACCAGTCTTCCATTGCAGCCTCTTCTCGCGATTCAGACAGCAAGATGGCACGTCAGCTTCCTGATGCGATAGCTGTGTGCAGCGTCATCATTATATGACAAAAACTCAAAAGCGGGTAGGGAGGTCAGGTTCAGCGCGCCACTTGCTGGGCTTGACCGATCCACGCCATGCCGCGCAGGCGCGTCAGCGTGGCGTCCTCCAGCGCGGCTGCCAGCCGTTGCCACCCCTCGTGCGTCATCGTCTGCAAGATGGCGCGGCGCATCTGGCGAAAGGTGAGGAACATGAAGCGGCGGAACAGCTCGGCTGCCGCATCCGGCGCGGTGGGATCGGTAACCCGCCGCAGCTCCGCGGCAAGGCGAAAGACGGGCAGACCATAGCCGATGGCGCCCTGCGCGAGATGCAGTGCTGCCATCCCATGGCGATGCGCGATCTGCTCTTGCCCCGCGGGCGACGCGATAAAGCGCTGCGCCTCATCGTGTGTCCATGTGGCAAACTCCTGTTCATAGAGTGTGGCGAGAGCGCTGGCGGCGTCGTATGTGCGCCGCCATGCCTCCGAGAATAGCTCTTGTTCTGCTTGCTCTGGCGACTGCGCCAATACCTGCCAGAGAGCTTCCTGGTAGACATCGGCTACCTTCAGCTCCGCCCGGCCTCCCGTCGCGCTGGCGAGCACAGCATCCACGCCCGGGCCCTTGCCAGTGCTGGCACGGACACCATCGGCGGAGTGGACGGACAGCATTGCGCCGAAATGGTGCAGGATGCTGGCACAGGCGTTCACTTGCGGCCACAGCTCCGCCTGCAGGTCCCCTTCGTAATCGTGTCGCTTGGTAAAACCGATGTTCGGCCCTGCTGAGGCCACGCCACCTGGCGGCAGGCCCAACACCTCGTACAGCAGTACAAGGTAGAATAGCAGTTCACGCGGTGGAGTGGCCGCCGGCGTCTCGTCCAGCGAGAGCTCATAGTCGAACGGCTCCCCGTTTCGCAGGCTTGTTAGGTGATCGTAAAGCTCCTTGTGAATGGCGGCAGCGCGCCAATACTTGAGCGCGAGCGAAATGGCCTCCGCCTCGGCGAACTCGAAATCCAGGGCGGGATGGCTCCCCAAGATGTTGGGGATGTGAAAGCGGCGCCCGCGGAAGATATCCCGAACGCGCTGCTGCTCTGCCGCGCTGAGCGAGGCCGGGAAGCCAAAGAGATGGCTGGTGTCCACCGTGAACTTGGTATAATTGCGCGATTCGTTGAGCGCCAGCTTGTTCAAAGCGAGCGAATCCGCCAATGCAGCCTCGTCGCGCCCGATGAGGATCGCATGGTCAGCGTCCGCGCCGATCGGCAGGGATTGCTGTGTATAGCCCCCTTGGCTGGCAAAGGCAAAGAGCCCGGCGCGCAGCAACTCACGGGGGCCATAGCCACCGGTGTGACCGATCCCCGGATAGGCGGCAGGGTCCACTCCTTCTGGGATGAGCTCCCGCACGATGGACTGCTGGATGAACCAGAAAGGGACACGACTCTGGCGCATGGCAAGATAGATGCCATCCCACCCGCCGAACGTCGTCTTGTCATGCAGGTGTGGTAGATCGCGCCAGGAGATGACAATGCGATTTCCCGCGCCAAAGCCCTGCGCGTAACCGAGTTGGTTCAACGCTACCAGACGCCGTTCGGGCGCTAGCTGCCGTTCCCAGGCCAGCATGTTGCCGTAGCTGGCAGGATAGACGCGCCCGGTCGGGGTGGTTTCGCCGTCGTGCAGGATCGCATCCAGCGCGGCAGTGTCTGTTCCCTCGGCGATGATCACATCGCGGTCGGCAGTGCGCCCCGTGAACAGGTCTGTCCCCCGGAACCGGAGATGCGAATCAGGAAAGCGGATGAGGTCGTTCATAGCGCTCCTGACGGAAGCACATGTGTGCGTGAGATGGCTGCATTATAGGTGAGGCGGCATGGCTGTCAATCGCGCCGGTGCCCCTGCTCTTGACGATCGAATGCAACGCGCGTACACTCAGCCGAATGATGATCCGGAACGCAAGGGGGTAACGCTGTGAACTTGGAGGGACGAGTCGCTATCGTAACCGGCGGGGGGCGCGGGATCGGCAAGGCGATCTGCCTCGCGCTGGCCACGCATGGCGCCAATATTGTGGTGGCGGATATCAACCTCGCCTCGGCGGAGGAGACGGCACAAGAGATACAAGTGTTGGGCCGACAGGGGCTGCCGGTCAAGGTGGATGTGTCGGACCGCGCCATGGTGCAGGCGATGGTACAACAGGGAGTGGACCGCTTCGGGCATATTGATATCCTAGTCAACAACGCTGCCATCTGCTCACTCACGCCCTTTGAGGAGATCACCGATCAGGCATGGGCGCGCACGCTGGCGGTGAACCTGACAGGCCCCTTTATCGTCTCACAGGAAGTGGTCAAGGTGATGAAGCAGCGGGGCTGGGGACGCATCATCTCGATCTCGTCGGTCGCCGGCAAGATGGGCAGTGTGCGCTCCGATGCTGGCTATTCCGCCGCGAAAGGCGGGCTGATCGCATTGACCCTTTGCCTGGCGCGGCAATATGCGCGATACGGCATCACGGCGAACGTGATCGCTCCGGGGACGGTGGAGACGGAGCTGAACCGCGACTGGCCAGAGGAAGCGATGCGCGACCTCTTGCTGCGCACGCCCCTGGGGCGGCTAGGCCGTCCCAACGAGATCGCCGCGGCGGTGGTGTTCCTTGCTTCAGAAGAAGCGTCTTTTATCACCGGCGAGGTGCTCGATGTCAACGGCGGCTTTCTCATGGACTGATTTGCATTATGTGTCTCAGCCGCCGACCTGTCTGCGGAACTCGGCGGCTGCGCTTTGCACCCCTGCGCGCAAATATGTGAGCGCTGTGCCGATCGAGAACATGCGGACGCCCATGTCATAGTAGAATCGCACCTGCGTGGCCTGACAGACGATGCCCACCGCTAGGTGATGAGCGCGCGCTGCAGCGCAGACCCGCTGAAAGAGGCAGTGGCTCTCATCGCTGGCCACATCCCCTGGCCTGCCCAGCGAGATGGACAGATCCAGTGGCCCGATAAAGAGCACATCCACCCCTGGCACGGCGGCGATGGCCTCCACGTTCTCCACCCCCGCCACCGACTCGATCTGCACCACCACCAGTGTCTCCCGGTTGGAGATCTTGACGCCGTCGGCGACGCTGACCGGCGCGTAGCTCAGATAGGAGGGGCTGCCCATGCCACGTACGCCCATCGGTGGGAACTTGGCCCACTGCACCGCCAGCGTCGCCTGCGCGACACTCTCCACGCGCGGCACCATCACTGACAGAGCGCCGGTATCCAGTGCGCGCGCCACCCAGTGATAGTCGAGGCTGGGAATGCGCAAGACGCTGCATACGCCGAACGCGTCAAGCATCTGCACCGCAGGGAGGAGGCCGCTGATATCGGTCGAGCCATGCTCCACGTCGAGAAAGACCCACTCTACTCCGGCCTGCGCCAGGACACGCAGTACCGGCACCTCGATCGGCCCGGTCAATCCCACGCCAAAGATGGCTTGGTCGCGCTGCAAGAGGTGTTTGATCCTGTTTTCGAGCATGGTCGTCTCCTCGTCTGGCCCGCGTGGAGGCGGGAACACGTGCTGGTATCGGATGCGCGCTTTTGCGCGCAAAACATAGCACGCACGCCAGGTTGTGTCAAATGGGTCAGTGACGACTGGTTGGCCGCGCGGTTCTGTGGTAGAATGCGACAGACTCTGCTCAAGGAGGCATAGATGAAACCGGAGCTGATCGCCGATTATGCCTGCATTACAGGGGAAAATCCCCTGTGGCACCCGATGGAGCAACGCCTTTACTGGGAGGACATCCCACGGGGCCGCCTCTTTCGCTATGATCCGGCCACGGGTTATCATGAGCAGGTCTATGAGGGCGATGTGGTGGGCGGCTTTACCATTCAGGCGGATGGCGCGCTGTTGCTGTTTATGGCCCAGGGCGCTGTCAAGGTGTGGCGCGATGGGACGCTGACGACCGTGATCTAGGAGCTTCCGGAGGAGCAGGCCTCGCGCTTCAACGATGTCATCGCCGATCCAATGGGGCGCGTCTTTTGCGGCACGATGCCCAGCCCGGATCACCTTGGCGCGCTCTACCGTCTCGATACCGACGCCAGATTGACCAAGCTCTTGGGGGGCATCGGCTGCTCCAATGGCATGGGCTTTACACCGGACCGGAAGGGGATGTACTATACCGATTCGCCCAAGCGCGAGATCTATCTTTTCGACTATGACCAGACGACCGGCGCGCTCAGCAACCAGCGCCTCTTTGTGCGCACGCCGGAGGGCGAGGGCGTGCCGGATGGCATGACGGTAGATGCCGAGGGGTACGTCTGGTCGGCGCGGTGGGATGGCGGCTGCCTTGTGCGTTACTCGCCGCAGGGGCAGGAAGTGCTGCGCGTCAGCTTTCCCGCCAAGAAGGTATCCAGCGTCATCTTTGGCGGCCCGGACTATATGGATATGTACGTGACCACGGCGGGCGGTAACCAGAAGGAAAGCGACGGCGCGGGCGCTGGAGCGCTCTTCCGGATCAACCTGGGGATTCAGGGGGTGCCCGAGTTCTACTCGCGGATCAAGCTCTAGCACAGAGCTATGCTACCTGCCAACGCCGCCACGCGCTTTCGCGTGGCGGCTCTCTATTCGAAATAAGCCCCGTTCTTTGCCAGAGTGTCGCGCAAGAGCCTTGCATCCAGCCGGGACGGCATGATCCCCTCGCGCACCGACAGGCCGGCAGCGGTCCCTGCTGCCTCTCCCGTCAACATGCAGCAGCCCACGTTGCGCGTGGCGTTGTGCACCACCTGGTCAGGCGACATGGAGCGGCCAGCGATGAGCACTCCTTCGACTTGCAGCGGGATCAGGCTGCGATACGGGATGCCGAACGATCCGGCATCCGCGACCTCGTATTCGGCCATGTCTATAAAACCAAAGCGGCCGATCTCATCCGGCGCGCCATCTCCTTTGAGCACATACTCGCGCGGGATGTCGAAATGGGTGTGAATGAAGCGGGTGCGGCGCACGCCGAGCAGCGGCCCCGTCGCCACGAGGTATGCGGACTCGAAACCGGGGATGCAGTCGTGAAAGAAAGCGGCCACGTGGCGAATCTGCCGATGTAAGTGGATCGAGGCGCGCGTCATCTCGCGCACGTCAATGCCGCCTGCCTGCACGCCGGTGCAGTTCATATGCGTGAGGTCGCCTTCACGCACTGAGGTGGAGAGGATGCCGCCGATGCCCGCGCCGTAGCGGTCGCTCTCCGCCTTCCATGGTGCCAGGCTAGCGCCCACCCGCACGACTGAGAGGCGCGTGGCGCCGATCTTGGCGGCGTGGCCAAGCTGACGAATCGTCCCCTTCTCCACCGTCGCCTCAGCAAAGCGATCCACGTCCACGCCGACCATGCGCAGATTCATGGAGATGCTCGCTCGCTCCAGGAGCTCATATGGCGCGCCGGCACGCGCGGCCACATCCGCGTCCCCGCTCGTGTCTACGACGACCTTCGCTAGGATCGCCTCGCGCCCTGACTTGCTCTCCACGACAACGCCGCGCACTGTGTCGCCTTCCATGATGACGTCCGAGACGTAAGTGTGGAGCTGCACCTCTGCGCCCGCCTCCAACACCATCTCCATCGCCAGCCACTTGAACACCTCCGGGTCCACCGGCGTGAGCACCGAGATGAAGCGTTTGGATAGCTCTAGCTCGATGTGCCCCAGCCCGCCGCCTGCCGCTCGCAGCCGATCCACGATCTCCTGCGGCAATCCGCGGATCAGTTGCTTCTTTCGGGAAGATGGCACATTCGGCAGGCCATTCTCGTCGTGGTAGCAGTTGAAAAAGGTATGCAAGCCGGTCGGTCCGCCGGTTACCAAACCGCCGAGGAACCCATAGCGCTCCACGACCATCGTTCTCGCGCCGGTGCGGGCAGCGGCAATTGTCGCCGTCACGCCAGCGCTCCCGCCTCCCACGACTAACACATCCACCTCGGCACGGATTGGGATGGTTCTGCCCGTCTCCTTGATGCCTGCTGCTGCTTGCATTGACATCTCAGTCTCCTGTGAGCGAGGTCGTAATTATCCCTGGCCCATCAGCCCCGCCGCCCTCTCTCGCTCCTCTGGCGGAACGCGGATCACCGCGCCATCTCGCTCCAGTCGCGCCTGTAGCTCGGCTACATCCAGCGCGGCGGGGCAACAGCCGCGCGCCACGCACATAGCGGCTGCTGTGCCGGAGGCCTGTGAGATCGCCATCGCCGGCGCCATGCTGCGCGCTGACTGGAAAGCGGGCTGTGAGGCGGAGATGCAGCGCCCCGCGAGGAGCACATTATCCAGCGATACCGGCACGAGACTGCGATACGGGATCTCAAAGCCGAGATGAGGCAGAAAGCGGCGCTGGCCATAGTAGTTTGGGATCGGATTGGAGCTGATGGCAATGGCATCGGGTTGTGGCTGCCCGGTCAGCGCGTCCTCTTCGGTGATCGTGTAAAGACCGTGGATGCGTCGCGTCTCGCGCACGCCGATCGTCGCGGCGGTATCCACCAGCTGGACCTCCGGGAACTCGGCGCGCAGCCTGGCCAGATGCTGCGCCAGTTGCTGCCGCGCGCAAATCTCGGCAGAGGTGAGGTCCGCGACGGAGGAGCCATCCACCTGGCTGATATAGGGTCCCCAGCGGGTGGTCAGGCCATTGCACCACAGTCGCCGCTCATCTGGGCCTGGCTTGGGGATGCCGCACACGCGGTACATCAGGGTCATGCTCATCATGTGCTGGCCGACGCGATCCACCTTCTCATAGCTGGCGCCGGCGCGCGCCGCCACGTCGCCGTCGCCCGTGGCATCCACAAAGATCTGACCCTGGATCGCTTGCCGTCCGCTCTTGCTCTCCACGATGATGGCGGCGATGCTTTGGCCGTCTCGGATCGCATCGGTAAAGGTGGTGTGCAGCAACAGGTCAACGCCCGATTCGTCCAGCATCTCCAGGGCTACCCGCTTGAATACCTCCGGATCTATGCTGATGGCATAGGGGCATTCACCCGGCGTCAGGTTGCCATAGTTGCCGTGCGCGGTACAGCCGTCGGCGCCGCCAGCAGCGATCAGCCGATCCACGATCTCCTGCGCAATGCCACGCACCGTCTGCAAATGGTTGGGAGGCCGCTCATTGCGGAACCCGTTAAAGCCGGTCATCAGCCCGGCGGTAGCCATGCCGCCGAGATAGCCATACCGCTCGATCAGCAGCGTCTGCGCGCCGGTGCGTGCTGCCGCCAGCGCAGCGACGATGCCGCCCGGGCCACCGCCCACCACGACCACATCGCTCTCCGCAGCGACGTGCAGCTCTTTGGCCGGTTCATAGACGATCTTCATCCTTCCCCTCCACGCTAGCCCATGACGGTCCACGGCCTGGGATGATGATCAAGGTAGTGCACGGTCAAGGGAAACCTCTTTGCGAGGTGCTTCGCCAGATTCTCCAGCCCCCACATCTCTGACGTGCCATGCTCCACGACGATGACGCCCACGCCCAGCTCGACAAAGCGCTCCCGCCGCTGCCAGTAGGAAGCGCCGTCGTAGCAGACGATCAGCACATCCGAGCCGAGATCCACCATATCCTTGTCTGGCCCACCGCACCCCACACCAAGCGAGGGGCGCGAGACGCGCATCTGCGGGTCGCCCATGACGCGGACGCTATCCTCGCCGAGCGGCTTGATGCGGCCCGCGATATACCGGGCGAACTCGGCCAGGGTCGTCTCCGGAATCTGGTAGACGGCGTGCCAGCGGGTGGCGTCCTCCGCGACGAACTCGGTTAGCCCCAGCCCTCGCGCCCAAGAGTCGCGGATGCCGATCCCTGGCCAGCTGTCCCACGTGTCGTGAGCGCGCAGCACGACCATGCCGGTCTCATCGAGCCAGCGCTGTTTGGACAGCCCCGGCTCGACCGTGCGGTAGGTGATCTCCTCTGGCCCATGCTCCCAGAATGTGGGCTCGTGGGTGATGAACAGCTCGCACCCCAGCGCGTGCGCGGCGCGCAAGTTGTCCATCGTCGCCATCCAGCCGACGCCGACAGCGTGCACTTCGCGCGTCGGGACTCCCGCCTTGACGGTGTCCACCGTCCGCGCGCGGTCCACCCATGGCGAGTGCGACAAGAGGTACTCGCGAATATCGTTCGTGTTCACACTGGCCTCCCTTTATGCCGTGAGCGGTTGTGCCTGGCTCAATATCTCCTCGTTCAGCGCCACACCCAGCCCCGGTTCTTCCGGCACTGCCATATAGCCATCCACCACCGGCACCGGATTGCGAAAGAGCCGGTCGCCGATCGGCTGTGGCTCGATGATGTACTCCTGCGCGTAGCGGCAGACCGGCGTGGCGGCGACAAAGTGTAGCGTGGCAATGGTGCCGAGCTTTTTCGTCTGGTGCGGCGTGCAGATGCAACCAAACGCCTCCGCCAGCGCCGCCACCCGCTTGCAGGCGGTGAACCCGCCTGCCTTGATCAGGTCCGGCTGCACGATGTCGGCGGCCTCTTTCTGCATCATCTCCTTGAAACGGTGAATCTGCCATTCCTGCTCGCCCACCGCGATGGGTGTGTCCAGCGCTTTGGCGACCTTGGCCAGCGAGTCGAGGTCCTGGTAAGGCGTTGGCTCCTCAAAGTGAAAGATGCGATATTCTTCCAGGCGGCGGCCCAACTGAATGGCGCGGGGCGCGGAAAAGCAACTATTGCCATCTACCATGATCTCGATCTCGTCGCCGAGCCGTTGTCGCACCTCGCGGACGACGGCGACGCTGCGACCCGGCGCGGCGTCTGTATCAAAGCCATAGCGCTGTCCCACGCGCACCTTGACCGCCCTGAAGCCTTTGTCCTCTACGAGATGTGCCAGGCGCGCCGCCTCATCCTGTGGCGAGATGTCGCGGCGTGTGCTGGAAGCGTACATCGGGATTTGCTTACGATAAGCGCCGCCCAGGAGCTGATAGATCGGCACGCGTAGCGCTTTGCCCAGGATGTCCCAGAGGGCGATCTCGATGCCGCTGATCGCCATCGCCTGCGTCTGCCCGGCGATCTTGTATGTCTTGACGAACATCTCTTCCACGAGACGCTCGATCTCGAATGGGTCATGGCCGAGCACGAGGGGCGCCAGCGAGTGGTTCAGGTGCGCCGCGACGACCTGCGCGTTCATGGGGCTGCTTTCGCCCCAACCCACAATGCCGGCATCCGTCTCGACGCGCACCAAGAGCATCCCCTTGAGCAGCAGCGGTGTAACGGCCGTAATCTTCACTTTGCCCTCCTTCGGCTATGCCCAGCTCGAGCCCGGCCCCTGCGGCAACAACGCGCATCCGTCCACCAGTTTCAGCGGCGAGCCGGGCGGGATCAGCCCCGTCTCCAGGTAGAGGGCGTTCGGCAGGCACGCCATGATGTTGAGCTGCACTGGGCCGCCGCCGTGGGAGGCGTATGGCCGGCGGAAGGCGTGCGCCAGCAGGCCAAGCTGCAGAAGCGCCGTCGGCCCTCCGCCGCGTCGCAGAGCCGGCTGGATGATGTCCACCGCATCCCGCGCCAGAAAGCGGGCAAAGTCGTATGGCGTATAGAGGTTCTCCCCGGTTGCCACCGGGATGTCCAGCGCTGCGGCCAGCGCGGCATAGCCGTCAATGTCATCTGCGGGCAGCGGCTCCTCCCACCAGTAGCAGCCGAGATCCTGAAAGACGCGACCACGACGGATCGCCTCCGCGGTGCGCAACGATCGGTTGGCATCTACCATCAATCGGATGTCAGGCCCGATCACCTCCCGCACCACCTTGATGCGGTGCGCGTCCTCTTCCAGTGTGGGAAAGCCCACCTTGATCTTGACGGCGCGAAAGCCCTGCGCGACGGCGCGAGCGCAGATATCCTGCACCTCCGCGTCGCTGTAGTTCAGCCATCCGACCATCGCATAGGCCGGGATGCGCTCGTGCACGGCGCCCCACATCTGCCAGCATGGCACGCCCCGCGCCCGGCCCAGACAATCCCACAGCGCGGTGTCCAACGCTGCGATGCCGAACATGGCCAGGCCGACAGAGCCGTGGTATTCGGTCTCGCGCAGCATCTCCTGGTGTGTGGCCCGCACAAACGCGGGGTCTGTGCCGAGAACAATGGGCTTTAGCTCGTGCTCAATCAGCGCGGCGAGCGCATCAGGCGCGCCGGCGATGCGGCCGAAACTCACATCGCTCGTGCCGACGATGCCATCGTCGGTGTGCACCGTCACGGTCACAGAGCCTGCGCCAGGCAGGCTCTGCAAAGCATCGCGTATCGGCTTGGCAACGGGTGGGTTGCGGTGTGCTGTTACAACGATCCGGGTTACTTTCATGGCTTGTCCCTTCCGGCGGAGAACCCACGCCTATACCTGTAGCGGGTATCTGCCGTACTTTTGCACTGCCTCGGCCATGGCGCGCACATTCGCGGCATCGCAGTAACTCGCCAGGCTGTTGCCGCTGGTAACGATATAGCCCCCGCCCGGGCCGAGATCGTGGATCAGCGCGCGCACCTCTTGGTCCACCTCTTCCGGCGTGCCCATGCCCAACAGGTTCAGGTCCACGTTGCCCAACACGCACACCCTGTCGCCGTATTTGGCCTTGGTAACACGCGGATCCATCGCCCCCTTTTCGTTAGGGTGCACACCAGCGATCCCCAGGCTCACCAGGTCGTCCATGAACGGCATGATGTTGCCGTCACTGTGGATCACCCAGGGCAGGGTAACCTCGGCGGCGACGCGCCGGTAGCGCGGCATGACTAGCTTGTGGAAGACCTGCGGTGAGAAGAATGGGGCGCTTTTGAACGCCATGTCATCGGTGGTGGCATAGACATCAAACCCGAGCTGGCAGGCGCGCCGCGTGACGGCAACCGCCCAATCGGTATAGATGTCCAACACTCTCTCCACAAACGGCCGGTTTTCATAGAGGGCGATGCTGAAAGTCTCCAGGCCCATGCTGAGCATCGTGGGAAAGATCCCGGCGCGCGTGAT
>JAIOAV010000073.1:17946-18494 GCA_019873665.1 Chloroflexota bacterium | reverse complement strand
GCAAAGAGCGCCGCCTCCAGCGGCGGCGCCCACTTGCGACGCGCCGCCAGCAGCCTCACCTCTCCCTTGATGCTGTTCATCGCCGCCGCGATCGGCACTGCTGCACGCTGCCATGTCGCCAGCTCCGCCTCGTAGGCGCGGCGACGCACGTCACGATCCGGCGAGAACGCCAGATTGCGCAGCGCGCTGACGGGCAGCTCTTTCTCCTGTCCGTCCAGCGCGATGGTGGCCGTCAATTGCGAGGCGAGGTTGCGGCGCAGCTCGGCCCACGCGTTCCCGCCGGTGAGACCCATCTCCGCCGCAAGTGCCTCTTCTGGCGGGCTCATCTGGTGCACGGCGGCGATCTTGGCCTGGCGCACCAGATAGGCGTGCTCCCGCGCCACCGCCGAACGCGCCACCAGCGCATCGGCATCCAGCGCGCCGAGCCACGCCGTCAGCCGCGCATCGAGCTGCTCCAGCCGCGCCTCTGCCTGTTGCAGCTCGCTCCATCGCGCCTGCGCCGCATTGTCGCGCGAGTCGGTGGAGACAAAGCCGTAGATGTAGGCGTC
>JAIOAV010000073.1:0-17936 GCA_019873665.1 Chloroflexota bacterium | reverse complement strand
CGAGACAAAGCCGTAGATGTAGGCGTCCAGCAGATGCACCTGCTCCAGCACGGCGTTCACGCGGTTGATCACCCGGTCAAAGCGCGCCACCGTTGCGTCATCCAGCGGCGCCGGCTCCTGCTTGTCAATCCGCTCCTCGTCAAAGAGCCGCACCAGGCCGTTGATCGCGTCCAGCCCGGCCCGGAACGCCGCCGTGAACTCGGGCGACTCCAGGCCGGGGAAGAAGGGCGTCAGGTCCCAATGCGGCAGGGTCTTTTCATCCGCGGTCACTGTTGCACTCCTTTTCTGAGAACAAGTTTCATGGCCGGGTCATGCTTCGCGGCGGGCTAGGCATACCCCGGGTGTGGCCCGCCCTCCAGGCAGAGCTTGATCAGGTCATCCACATGCGCGGTCGCCAGACAGAGCACAATGTCCGCTGCCCCATAGTAGATCTTGACCTCGCCACTCTCTTCCAGTACCGCGCCACACGGAAACACAGCGTGATTGCGAAAGCCGCCCGATACCTCATAGGGCGCTTCCGGCACGAGGAGCGGCTCGCGATAGAGGCCGATGACCTTGTAGGGATTCTCCAAGTCGAGCAGCATCACGCCGGCGGTGTAGCGCTTGCGCCAGAATGGCTCCCAGCCGTTCTTGCCGCGCGAGGGGTCGGTGTCCACCGCGTGGAAGGTGGTCAGCCAACCTTGTGGCGTCTTGATCGGCGGAGCCGCAGGGCCGAGCTTGGTGTTGGCGTAGGGAATGTCTTCCACGGCGAGGAGCAACTCGAAATTCCCCCAGTAGCGCAGATCGGGCGAGTCCGCGATCCAGATGTCGAAACGCTCGCCGCCGCCCCGGCCATAGACCGGGAAGGGGCGCTCCAGGCGGATGTACTTGCCGCCGATCTTTTCGGAAAAGAGCACGATGTTCCGGTTGTCCGGCACCGACAGAGTGAGGACCTCAAAGTGCTCGAAATCGTCGGTAACAGCGATGCCGCCGCGCACACCGTGGTGGGTATCCACCGCCAGGCACATGTAGACGCGACCCTCTAGCACGATCAGGCGCGGGTCATAGACGCGCACGATGTCGCGCCCGGAGATGTCCGGCAACGGCCTGGACTGTACCGTCCAGTGGATGCCGTCGTCGCTATACGCCAGGCCGAGATTGGTGCCGTCAAGGCGCTGCTCGGCAGCGGAACCATAGTCATTGCGAAAGACCATCACATACTTGCCCTGGTACTTGCAGACGCCGGCGTTAAAGACCAGCGTCGCCGGGTATGGCACGTCGGCAGCGGTCAGCACGGGGTTGCCCGGGTAACGGTGAATCACCGGACTCGATGACAAAGGGCCGATCAGGTTGAGCATGTCGCCTCCTTGCGCGCGATTGGTTTGATGGCGGCTATTATACGCCCGACGCGCTCCGGGGGCGAATGGCGGCGCACACGAAGGCCCCCATCGCGGCGGAAGGCGATGGGAGCCGGGGCGAGGCAGTGGCTGTGATCTGCTGCCGACAGGATCAGTCGCTGATCGCTAATTGCTTATCGCTTTCCTACAGACACTCTCCCAGGTCGCAACGGTTATTCTTGTTCTTGTCGGTGTAACGGCGGCAGCGCCCCGGATATGAGCAGCCCACGTTGCAGCGCACCACGCAGGTGGCGCTCCCCGGGATGGGACTGGCCGCCACGGTCGGCGTCGGCGCGTCTGTGGGCACGGCGGGCGATAGTGCCTTCGTCGCCTCGATCGCCGTCGCGGTCGCGGGCGGCAACACGGTCGCCGCAGGCGCATCTGCCGCTGTCGGCAAGGCCGGTTCTACCGCCGCGGCCGGGCCGTCCGGCGTGGCGCCCGTGTCCGTCGCTGCCAGCGCTGGCTCCGGCTCGGCTATCAGGCCACGCGCCAGCGCGGCGAGGCTATCGTTCAGTGCGCTGCCGATGGCCAGCGTCGCGCCCACACCCACGATGCTCATCAGCCGCAGAAATTGTCGCCGATCCACCGCTCCCTGCGCCCTGACCGGCACGACAGCAGGCTGCAACACTGGCACTGCGGGCGCGGCGGGACGCAGGATGTGCCGCTGCGCCACGCTGATGATCCAGCGCCAGTGCAGCCCAATCTTGAGCACCACCAGCAGCAGCGTCGTAACGGAGACGATCACATGGAACGCGCGCCAGGCCAGGTAATTGTTCAGCGGCAGGTCAAGCCACGTGGAAAGCACCAGCCCGTTGAGCACCGTCAGCGTCATGCCCGCCATCAGCAACGCGTCTAGCAGATAATAGGTGCGCGCCTGGCCAGAGCATGAGCCAAATCGCCTGGTCACCGACTTGACCCAGCGCCAGTGGACGATGAGGTGATATGCGGCCAGCAGCCCGACGCCGATCCCCAGCCACTGGTGCAGGGCAAGGCCGGTGATGTCGAGCAGAAACGTGAGGATAAAGCCGGCGAATAGCACGGCATCAATGATCCAGTTTGCCTTGGGTGATCTGGGTTGCATGGTATACTCCTGAGATACGGTTTACTGCGCCCCATGATAGCACCCAATTGTGGAAAAATCGCGAAGCTGGCGTTAAGAAAGCATAAGAAAAAACCTGTGCCGGACGGATGGCGCGATACCCACTGCCGCCGACACTATTCGCGGTGGTGACGAGGATCTTCCTCCTCGCTCCACAGCGACCGCAGCGAGATTAGGCCCCCGCGAAAGATCAGCAGATAGAGCCCCAGCGCGATCAATCCCAGGGGCAGGAGGACGCGATTGGCCCAACTACCGCTGATGTTGAGGATCAGCTCGAAAAAAACAGCGCCGACGACATAGACGATCAGGCCAGTGCGAGTCATCTGTTTGCCCCGTTCCACGTCGCGCCTCTTGCCGGACCAAAGCCCGGAGATGACCAACGCCACGCCGACGCTGGTGGGAAAGATCAGCGTCCAGGCATAGGCCCAACTGGCATAGTGGCCCGTCCAGTTCTGGTAGAGCAGGAGAAAGCCAACCGTGGTGACGATTGTGCCGGGGAAGGCCAACCACGCCGCGCTCTTGCCGCCGGCCACCATGGCGGCAAAGCAGAGAAGGCCAGGAATGATGATCAGCAGAGGCCAGAAGAGGTTCAGGACGTTCACCCCCAACCACTGGCCAACCACCAGAATGAGACCCAGACCGATCAATCCCAACCCAATGATGGCGTCCGCCCCGAAACGGAAGGTTTTGTGCATCTTGCCCTCGCTTTGCTTGTGTGTCTCTTGCCTACAATACGCAAGAAACGCCCGCAAGTAGCGAGGCAAGGCGCAGGGATCAGCTCCGCTGATGCCAGGTGGTGGGCAGCCCGTCCGGGGCGAGCAGCGCGTAGATGATCTCACCGGCGCGAATGAGCACGCCGCGCTCGAATGCTTGCAGCGGCGCCGTCAGCCCTTCTTCCACGCGCAGGCCCCACCCGAGCTTCTCCCGCACCGTCGCATCCTCGCGCCACAGCTTGCCAAAGCCGCGCCCCGGCTGCACACGTCCCTCCGGCGGCGTGAGCGAGGGATCGGTCTCCGGCTGCGGCTCGGCCCATGTGTCCGGAAAGATGTCCCAGTCGCCGTCGCGATAGAGCACGTATATCTGCCGCGTGTCCTCGCGCCAGATCATCACGCCGCGCTCAAAGGGCTGGAAGGCGACGTTCACTGTCTGCGGCTCGCGGCTGAAAGCCCATCCCAGCGCCTGCGCCAGCGCCGCATCCTCCGCCCACAGGGCGGCAAAAGCCCCCTCCGGACGATAGACGCCCGCCGGAGGCGTGGACGGCGTCGGGGTCGCCAGCGCGCGCGACGCTGGCGTTGCCACAGTTGGCAGCATAGTCGGGTAGGGCGTCGGTGTGGGGGGTGCCTCTTGGACCGTCGCCAGCAGCGGCTGCCACGTCAGCGCGCTCGTCGGGATGGCGGCTACGTTCCCCTGCAAGTCGCCCGTCCAGAGCGTGCCGTCCGGCGCAACCGCCAACGCGGTCGCGGTGGCATCGAACCCGGTGGCCCGCTCCCAGGTCAGCCCCCCATCTGTGGAACGCAGCAGCGCGCTCTGGCTGCCCGTTGCCGGATATGGGGATGTCAGCAGGATGTAAATGGTATTGTCACGCGCAAAAGTGGGCGAGAAGCGCACACGCGCCGTGGTCGGGTGCTCGTCGGCCCGCAGCCCGACCAGCCGCCACGTGCGTCCCAGGTCATCGCTGCGCAACAGCCCGCGCTCGGCATCGCTCAACAGCGCGAGGCAGGCGTTGCAACGGTCGGCGGGCAAAAAGATGCCCTGCACGTTATAGGCGGCGACGCCGATGGCACCCGCCGGCGTGAACGCGCCCAGCGCGCTGCCATCGCCAGCACCATTGTCGCCGGCGACCCAGAGGCGCGTATGCCACGAGCCTTGTTCTGCCGCCGCGACCAGCACCTGCAATCGGCCATGCGCGTCCACTGCCGCTGCCACCTTCAGCCCGTCTACGTCTGCCGCGCGGCGCCAGCTCTCGCCGCCATCGCGGCTCTCATAGACGCCGTCGCCGGTCAACAGCACCGCCCGCCCGTCCCGACCAAAATCGGGGGAAAGCGCCAGGTCGCGGATGCGCAGATCGGATAAACCGCGTGTCGTCGTCTCCCAGCTCACACCGCCATCGGTGGAGCGGAAGAGGCCCACCGTCGCGCCCGGCTGGCGCGAAAGGGCAAAGAGGATATGCGGCGCGCCGGGCGCGGCGAGGAGGCGCAGATCGCTGTGCGGGGGCAACCCCTGCCCCACGCGCTGCCAGTCACTATCCACAGAGCGGAAGAGATGCAATGTGCTGATCTCGCTCGCCGCGACGAGGGCGTAGCGCGTACCATCCGCGCCGACCTCCAGCTCCCGCACCCACCCTTCCGGCAGGCTTCCGACCGTGCGTGGCGACAGCGCCCGCGCGCCGTCTGGATGGATGACGATCAGGTCAGCGCTCTGCGCGCGTCGCGCATAAAGCTGCTGCCGGCGTGCGTCAAACGCCTCCACGCGCAGCACGTCTGGCAGCGGCTCGTATCGCTGCACCTCATGGACGCGCGTGTCCACGATCAGCAGCCCGCTCCAGTCGAATACGTACAAGCGTTGCTGCACCTCGTCGGCAAAGAGCGGGCCGCCCAGCCCCACGATGCGCGCCAACAGCGTGCCGTCCGTCGCATACGCGCTCAGCTCGTGATCCGGAAAGCTCCCCGCGAGCCAGATGCGGCTGCTCTCCGCACCCGCTGTCACGCCGCTCACGAATTGCTGTGCTGTCTTGATATCTGGCAGCACGCGCCGCAGCGTCTCGGCGTCATACACTTCCAGCCAGGTGCGGCGACTGGACCCCGCCACGTTGCTGCTCATCGTTACCAGGAGCAGATCGTGCCCCGGATCGTAGGCTGCGTCAATCGCCCCGGGCACACCCATCCCCTCGCCCCGGCGCACCGTCTCGGCGATGGCGCCGGTGATCTCGTACCGATCGTTGACCAGGTAGACCCCCTGGTTCACGATATAGCAACGCGAGCGGCGCGTGTCCAGCGCGATCTCGCCTGCCTTGGGGATCGTGGCGATCTGCTGGCCGCTGACCGCGTCTAGCACCAGCGTCCGGTTCGCCATCATATTCCCCACCAACACTCGCCCGCCGCTCATCGCCAGCGGCGCGACATACACGTGGCCGCTGCCGATGCTGAGCACGTCCGGCCACGTGTGCAGCAAGCCCATCGTCTGCGCGTCCAGGATGTAGAGCGTTGCCGTATCATCCAGCACCGCCACCCTATCTGCCTCCTCGTCCAGCGCCACGCTCGTCAGCTCGATGCCCAGCGGATGTCGTGACCCGACGCTGCCGGTGGTCAGATCAATCCCCACCATATCGCGGCCCACGCGGTAGAGCTGGCCGCCGTGGACGAAGGCCGCGGCAGCATCCGCCATGTTGAGATACGGCAGCGCCAAGGTGAGCGCCACCTCGCCCGTCTCCGGCGAGAGAACGCGCAGCCGCGACTGCGGCTCGACCCTGTAGCCGGAGCTATCCTCCAGCAGCAACGGGTGGCCGGTCGCGATGTCTATCGCCAGCCGACCGGCGCGGTACCCCGTCTCCCCAGGCCAGAGCGGCCCGACCTCGTCGCGCAGCACGGCGACATGGGTCAGGGTCTCCAGCAAGGTATACTCGCGAATCAAGGCATACGTCTGCGGCAGGCGCGGGTCGGGGAGGAGCATCTGTATCTCGCCTCCCGGCGATAGGTTCGGCTCGCGTTGCAGATCGGATGTACGAAAGACCAGCAGGGAGCGCAGGTCGGGGTGAATGAGATAGAGGCGGCCGGAGAGACCGTTGGCGACCATGTCGAGCCGTGCCGGCACTGAGGGCAGATCGTCCGCGGGCGTGCTGAGTTGCATGGCCAGCGTGGTGGCGTCGAGGCGCAGGATGTGTGATCCCTCGACGGTATAGAGCTGGTTGGCGGCAGCATCCAACGCCATGGCGCGGACGCCTTCACGTGTCGCCAGCACGCTGCCCAGCGACATGCCGCCGGCGCCGCTGCCGAGCACCAACAGCCGTTGCGCGGGATCGTTGCCCAGCAGATAGAGCCGCATGCCATCTGCCGACAGCAGCAACGAGGCGGCATAGTCCACCGCCACCGGCAGTGGCACAGAGGCCCGGATCTCCCCGCTCTCGATATCCACCACAGTCAGCACGCCGGCATTGGCGGCTGCGCCAGCGACATCAGCATCGCCCGCCTGCCCGATGACATACAGAAGCCCACGTGCGGCGTCGAATACGCCATCCTCGATAGCATAAGTGTTCCATGGTAGCGGGCCGAGGCGGATGGACTCGATGAGCGATATCACGGGGGTTGGCGTCGGTGGCGCTGGCGTAGGGGTGGCGGGGTGCGCCGGCGTGGCGGTCGCCGAGGGTAGCGTGGCGGTCGCTGTCGGCGACACTGGCGTGGAGGATGTCAGCGATGGCGCCTGCGTGGCAGTCGCTGCCAGCGTGGCTGTGGGGGTCGGCGTGGCCTGACACGCCATAGTGAGAGTCATCAGCAGCAGCGTGAACCAGCGCAATGATCGCAGCATCTCTCCTCCCGCGTCGGACCGCCGATGCGGCGGCCTTCTCGGTACTGCATTATACGGACGCCCGATCGTTCAGCCAAGTTCCGGACGCGCGATAGCGCCCACTCCAGCAGGGCGATGAAGACCATCTTTTCAGTTTTGGTGATTGTTCGACAGCTGGTGAAGAATCTCGCCAGCCACAACCTGTGGTAATGACGCAAGTCGCCATTACACAACCAGTAGTGGTCACGAGCAGCATCCACCAAAGATCAAACAGTCACCAGTTTCGGGCAGTCTTGACAAAACAGCGCAACGATGTTAGAATGGCAATAGAAACAAATAAATGACCGCCTAATGCGTAAGCAACGGGGAAACCAGTAGTGGGGCGAATCGGCGATGTCCGCATCGCGGATGCCGTAGGGCGACTTCTTCTGCCCGAGTCCGACAGCTAACCTCGTAGGCGTCGAAGAAGGACACCTGTTCATGGGATAGGTGCCCTTTTTTGTTGTGGGACGACATGGGCGCCCTCCCACGATTCGATGTTCTTCTCACAACGCAGACGCAAGAGGTGAAGAGATGGCAACTGAAAGCACCGAAGCCGCGGCCTTGGCTAAGGGCGTGGACATGGTACCGTCGGCGGTTCTGTCTCAGCTCGCCGCACACGGGCGGCAACCCGGCGATGTCCGGCTCGCGGTCAGGTCCGATCTGGCTCCCGATGGCACATTTGGTGAGCAGTGGCTGCTGATTGACTCAGAAACACTATGGGTGTTCAACCGACGCAACGGCAGCGCTGAGCTACGGTACCAGTTCCCCCTGGACAGGATCGCAGATGCCAGGGTCGAGCGGTGCATCGGCAATGGGCTGCTGCAGATCACGGTTGATGAACAGCCGCAGGTGATCCTGCACTACTCGAACGACTTGATTGACCGCTTTGCGCGCATCGCGCATTTCCTGCACGAGCGGGCCGAGAATGCTCGTGCGGGGGGCAGCACAGAAGTACCCGTGCCGGATCTGGAAGCCGACACGCGCCGCTGTCTGGTGTGCAAGCGGCAGATCTTTGACCCCTCCATGAAGGTATGCCCCAACTGCATCCAGCGCGGCCGCATCTTTCGCCGGCTATTGGAGCTGGCGCGCCCCTTCTGGGGCAAGATGGTGCTCATCGTCGGGTTGATGCTGGCCGGCGTGCTGGTGGACCTGCTGCCGCCCTATCTGACGCGCATCCTGATTGACGATGTGCTCAAGGCTGGTGCCAGCCAGCGGCTCTTGCTCTGGCTTGTGCTGGCGCTGCTCGGTATCCATATCGTCCGCGTCTTTATCACCATTGCCAACAACTGGCTCACTATCAACCTCAGCACGCGCTTTACCTCCGAGCTGCGCGACACGCTCTTTGCGCACCTGAACCGCCTGCCGGTGGACTATTTCGACAAGAACCAGATCGGCCGCCTGATGACCCGTGTCAATCAGGACACCGCCGAGCTGCAGGGCCTGGTCTCGCAGATGACCGGGTTCGCGCTCAATATCATGCTGGTCCTCGGCATCGGCGCGGTGCTCTTTACCATGTCCCCGTCGCTGGGCCTGTACGTGCTCATCCCCACACCGCTGGTGGTTACCGCCGCCTTCTTCTACTATCGCTACATGCGTCCGCACTTTGAGCGCTTCTGGATCGCCCGCTGGCGGCTGAATGCCACGCTGAACACCTTCCTTTCCGGCGTGCGCGTGGTCAAGGCGTTTGCGCAGGAGGATACTGAGGCGGCGCGCTACCACGACCGCAACCAGAAGGTGCTCATCTCCCGCCTGCAGGTGGATCTGGCGTGGAGCAAGTTCTACCCGTTGATCTCATTTGCCTTTAGCGCGGGTGGCCTCATCATCTGGTACGCCGGCGGTCGTTCCGTGCTCGCTAGCCGCATCACGCTGGGCACACTGATGGCATTCCTCAGTTACCTGGGCATGTTCTATGGGCCGCTGTCGAACCTCACGCATGTCAGCCAGACGCTGAACCAGTTCCTCACCATCTCGCAGCGCCTGTTCGAGATGCTGGATGAAGAGCCGGAAAAGGAGGTTGCTAATCCGATCCCCAAGCCGGCGCTGGGCGGCAAGATCGAGTTTGACCACGTAACTTTTGGCTACGACCCGTATTTCCCAGTCATCCGCGACCTCACCTTTACCATCGAGCCGGGCGAGATGATCGGCGTCGTGGGGCCGAGCGGCGCCGGCAAGACCACGCTGGTCAACCTGATCGGCCGCTTTTACGACATCACGCGCGGCACGATCCGCATTGACGGCGTGGACATCCGCGAGCTCTCCATGGAGCAGATTCGCAAGCAGATCGGCATGGTGCTGCAACAGCCCTTCCTCTTCCAGGGGACGATCGCCGAGAACATCGCCTATGGCAAGCCGGACGCCACGCTGGAAGACATCATCAGGGCAGCCAAGGCGGCGAACGCGCACGATTTCATCACTCGCCTGCCGGAAGGCTACGATACCATTGTGGGTGAGGGGGGCGCCGGGCTTTCCGGCGGGGAGCGGCAGCGCATCTCCATCGCGCGCGCCATCCTGCACGACCCGCGCATTCTCATCTTGGACGAAGCCACGTCGTCGGTGGATACCGAGGCGGAGCGGCAGATCCAGGAGGCACTGGAGACGCTGGTGAAGGGGCGCACGACCATCGCCATCGCGCACCGCCTCTCCACGCTCTATAACGCCGATCGCATCCTGGTGCTCAATCACGGCAGGCTGGAGGAGCAGGGGCCGCCGCAGCGCCTGATGGAGAACAAGGGCACGTTCTACAACCTGGTGCAGTTGCAGACACAACTCGCCCGCCTTGACGGCGTGGCGTCGGTGTAGGTAAAGAAACTTTCAGCTATCGGCGATCAGCTTCTGGCTATTGCTGTTGCTGATCGCTTTATGGGCAAAGGAAGATGGATATGCCAAGATCATTCGAGCTGGTGCGCCTGACACCGCATCAGGTGCATTTCGTGCGGCGCGGCGACACGTTGAGCCTGGAGCTGGGTGACGGCAGGCGGTACCCGCGTGTGGTGCTGCGCCGCTGTTTCCCCGTCTCGCAGGGGCAAAGCTACATCTCGGTGCGCGCGGCCGGCGGCGCGGATGCCGGCGGCGACGAGCAGGAGGAGATCGGCATCATCGAGGATTGGACGCAGCTCGAGGAGGAAGACCGCGCTGCCGTCGCGGCGGAGCTGGGCCTGCACTACTTTGTGCCGCAGATCACGCGCGTCCGGGGCATCAAGGAAGAGTTTGGCTTTCTGTACTGGGCGGTGGACACCAACAAAGGGCCGAAGGATTTTGTGATGCGCAACAGCGTCGTCCATTATGCGCGCGAGGTTGGCCCGAACCGCTGGCTGCTGATAGACGTGAACCAGGCGCGCTACGAGATCGCGAACCTGGCTGCGCTGGATGCGCATAGCCAGCACCTGGTGAAACGGTTCCTGTATTTGTAGAAGGTATCAGCGGGGAGCTATCGCTGACTGCTGTCTGAAAGGAGATACGCCCATGGCGGAAAACGGCATCGGCACAAATATGATCTGTCAGGTCGGAGTGGTGGTGCGCGACATCGAGCGTGTGGCGCGTGCCTATGCCGACATCTTTGGCATGGAAGTGCCACCGGTGAGCCTGACCGCGCCGGAGGCGGAGGCGCATACCACATACAAGGGCGCGCCCACACCGGCGCGCGCCAAGCTGGCCTTCTTTCAGATGGGCGCCATCTCGCTGGAGCTGATCGAGCCGGTGGGCGGGCCGTCTACCTGGCAAGAGTTCCTAGATATCCGTGGCGAGGGGGTGCACCACATCGCGTTCCGCATCGCGGGGATGGACCGCATCATTGCCTACCTGGAGGGCAAGGGGATTCCGGCGGTGCAGCGCGGCGATTACACCGGGGGCCGCTATGCCTACATGGGCAGCGAGGGCCAGCTTGCCGTCATCCTCGAGCTGCTGGAGCGCGTGAACCGAGAGTAGCTACCAGGACTCAGACGCGAAGAACACCGAGGCCATATCATAAAAGCTCGGTGTTCTTTTTTCGTCTTGGCTTCTGTTGCCCGCTACAGGTACGCCAGCCGCCCCTCCACCTTGCGCGCGATGTTCTGGTTACTGCGCAGGTACTCTTCCAGCACGTCCTGCATGGAGGTGGCGATGGTACGTGGACGCGGGATCTCCGACAGCTCCTCGTAAGTGATGCTCAGGAACTGCGCGCAGCTACGCAGATGATAACCTGTTACGCACACCGAGTACACCCGATCGTCTGTCACAGGCTCCCCACGCACCTGCAACGACACGAGCTGGCGCGCCGCGTTGTCATACACCGCCTGCACGCCCGCGTTCACCTGGTAACACTCCCCCTGGCCGGTGCGGTTTTCCGGGCGCATGATGTGCGAGAAGATGCGCTTCAGACGGGCGCCTGTGATATTGAACTTGGTCAGGGTATCAGCAAAGGGGAAACACGCTATGAAATCGCGCAGCGTTACCAGCGGCCCCAGCTCTGGCAGGCGGATCGCGCCGCTGCCCATCAGCGCTACATCCGCGCGCGACACCTCCGCCAGAATGTCTGCCGTCAGGTTGCCCAGTTCCGTCTCGATGGTGCGATCGGGGTGCGTCAGCGTCCGCGCCAGATGGCAGAGGATGGCATCGTACTTGTGGTCCACAGCCTCGCTGTAACGTTTGATGTGCGCCTCGAGCTCTGAATCAGGCGGCGCCATGCGGCTGTCAATAGGTACGAGCTGCCACTCATACGCCACGATTCGATCCTCATCCGTGTCAATCTGTAGATCAAAGCGGCCAATCTGGTCGGTGCCAACGCCAGCCTGAGTGATGAGGATGCCATTGACAACGGTGGGCTTGTCCAGAATGGTGTGCGAATGCCCACCGATGATGATGTCCACGCCCAACGTGGGATCGAGCAGGGCGGCCAGCTCCACATCCGCCTCGTAGCCGATATGCGTGAGCAACACCGTCAGATCAATGTCCTCGCTCTTGTAGGCGTTGACAATGCGTCGCACCTCCTCGCTGACCTCGGCCAGCGAGATGAAGGTGGAGATGAGGGGATCCCTTGAGAGCTCGGCGAGCACTTTTTCGGTGATGACGCCGATGAACAGGACGCGGATGTGGCCGCGCTGCACGACGAGATAGGGGATCATCAGGCGACGGTTGTATGGCTTGAGGTACAGGTTGGCATTGACGATGGGAAAGTGTGCCATCTTTTCCAGAAAGAGGAGCTGCGGCAGGCCATAATCGAACTCGTGGTTGCCCAGCGTCACCACGTCCGGCGCGAGGTAGTTCATCACATCCATAGTAGAAATGCCGCGGTACTCGGTATCTATGAGCGAGCCTTGTAGCATGTCGCCGGCGACGGCAAAGATGGCGTTCTCCTCCGTGCGTCGCACCTGGTTGATGTAGCCGGCAAGGAGGGAGAGGCCGCCGATCAGCGTGCCCTCGCCGGCGCGAAGCTCGGCTAAGAAATCGCCATGCATGTCGTTGGAGTGGAGCAAGGTGAGTCTCTCGATGGGCATGGTGAGCGTCCTTTTACCCCATCATACCACGCGCGGCGCGAGATGTCAATTGTGTTGTAACGGTCAGCCATCAGCGATCAGCTTTCGGCTGCTGATTACACTGACGGCGCATGGCCGAAAGCTTCCCCCACTGAGAGCTCATCTTGACACCGCGCGCCACGTGTGGTATTGTGTGGTAATGCGTGCGCATGCCGCTGCATTGAGTCTCTGTCTCCCGCAGGCTCAGAACCAGTGCGGAACCTGCGGGAGGCTAGGGCCCAATCTACCAAAGGAGAACGCTAATGAGAAAGATCAGAGAAGGCATCTACTGGATCGGCGCAGTGGACTGGGATCGCCGCCTGTTTGACTCGCTGATACCGCTGCCCGATGGTACCAGCTACAACGCGTACCTGATCCGCGGCAGCGCCAAGACGGCACTGGTGGACACGGTGGACCCGACCATGTCGGATGTGCTGCTGCGCCAGCTGGAGGATGTGCCGCAGATTGACTATATCATCGCGCACCACGCCGAGCAGGATCATTCCGGTACGTTGCCATACGTCCTCGACATCTACGAGGACGCCACCGTCATCTGCACGCCCAAGGCCAAGCCGATGCTGGTGGACCTGCTGCAGATTGATCCGGAGCGCATCACCACCGTTGCCGACGGCGAGACGCTCTCCCTGGGCGATCGCACGCTCTCCTTCATCCACACGCCCTGGGTGCACTGGCCGGAGACGATGAGCACATATCTGCCGGAGGAGCGCATCCTCTTTTCCTGCGACTGGTTCGGGTCGCACCTGGCGACGAGCGACCTGTATGTTACCGACGAGGGGCGGGTGTATGAGGCGGCCAAGCGCTACTATGCCGAGATCATGATGCCGTTCCGTCGCATCATCCAGAATAACCTGGCCAAGCTGCAGGGCCGCCCCATAGAGATCATCGCGCCTAGCCACGGCCCGCTCTACGATCGGCCTGACCTTATCCTGGAGGCGTATCGGGACTGGACGTCGGAGAAGCCCAAGAATCTGGCGGTTGTGCCCTATATCTCGATGCACGGCAGCACACGCGCCATGGTGGAGCACCTGGTGGCGGCGCTCACGGCGCGTGGCGTCAGCGTGCAGCAGTTTGACCTGTCCGTAACCGACATTGGCAAGCTGGCCATTGCGCTGGTGGATGCGGCCACCATCGTCATCGGCACGCCCACCGTGCATGTCGGCCCGCACCCGGCGGTGTTTTATGCCGCGCATCTGGCCAACATGCTGCGGCCCAAGCTCAAGTACGCCGCCATTATCGGCTCATACGGCTGGAGCAGCAAGGCCATTGACCAGATCGCGGCACTGATCCCGGACCTGAAGGTGGAGCTGCTGGAGCCGGTGCTGGTGCGCGGGTATCCCACGGAGGATGAGCTGGCCGCGCTGGATCGGCTGGCGGACGCGATTGCGGCCAAGCATGCGGGGTTGTAGCGATGATGGCGATCAGGCCTTAGCAAGAACCGCCGCTGATCTTTGAAAGCTGATTGTCGAGAAGAAGGAGGGTCCGTGAGCGACGACGAGCTGGAGATGCTGAGCAATTTCGACGCCGACGAGATGCAGGAGATGGGCGAGGAGGCCCACGAGCGGGATGACCTCAAGGAGGCGCGCTACTGGTTCGAGCACGCGCTCGCCCGCTATGAGGAGGACAACAACCTGGAAGGGATAGGCGAGACGCTCCTTGGCCTCGGGGATGTCGCATCGGACGAGGAGGACATGGCAGAGGCGCGCGCCTTCTACGACAGGGCGCTGCGCATCTTTGACCAGAGCGGCGACGCCGTCGGCGCATCGCAGGCTCTCCAGGAGCTGGGCGGCCTCGATTACGCGCGCGGGGACGAGCCCGCGGCCCGCGACAAGTACGCGCGCGCCGTGGAGCTGCTGCTGACGTTGGGGGAGCGCCCCGTGGTGGCCATGGTGCTGGAACGGCTGGCGCGCACCGCGGAGCTGTATGGCGACCCGCAGACTGCCGAGACACTCTACACCCGCAGCCTGCAGATCAACGAAAAGCTAGATGACCAAGAGGCCATAGCGAGCAACCTGAAACGGCTGGGCAGCCTCACGTACGAGATGCGGCGTTACGCGGAGGCGGAGGCGCTTTACACGCGAGCGCTGGCGATTTACCAGCAACACGATGCCCACCGCGACGTGGGCGAATGCTATGGGCAACTGGGCAATATCGTGTACGCGCAGGGGGATGTGGCGCGGGCGCACGGGCTGTTCGAGCAGGCGCTTGCCGCGTTTGAGGCGGCGGAGCACAAGACGGGACAGGCTCTCGCGCTGCGCCAGTTGGGCATCCTGGCGCAGGAGGGGGGCGATCTGGGCGAAGCGACGCGCATCTTCCAGCGGTCGCTGGCGATACTGGAGGAGGGCGAGCCGGACGAGCGGACGAAAGGCAGGATTGCCGAGACGGTGTACACGCTGGGAGAGATCGCCGGCGCTCAGGGGGACGCGGCACAGGCGCGCGCGCGTTACGAGCGAGCGCTGTCGCTCTGGGAGGAGATGGGCGACGACGAGGGGGCGATGCAGGCGTGCCAGCAACTGGGCGTGGTGGCGCAAAGCGAGGGACATCCGGAGGAGGCGCAGCGCTACTATGCGCGGGCGCTCTCGCTGGCCACGGGGCTGGAGCATGAGGTGGGTATCGTGCGCGCCAACAGCTACCTCGGCAGCCTGGCGATGCAGCAGGGCGAATTTGCGACGGCGCTGGTGCGCTTTCAAGAGGCGCTTTCGCGCGCCACCGCGCTCGACGACCCTGAATGGGTGGGCGCGGCGCACTATAATCTCGGCTTGCTGGCCGCTCACCGTGGAGATCGGGACGAGGCGCGCCGCTGCTGGGAGGCTGCGCTGTCCGCGCTGGGCGATGCCAACCCCTCGCTGCGGGCCACAGTAGAGCAGAGACTGAGTGAGTTGTAGCTGGTCGCTTTCGGCGTGAGAGCGGCGCTATGCTGATGGCTGGTTGCCCTCAGGCGGCAATAGCACAATCTCCCCGAACAGCTCCTCCTGCTCAACACGCAGGTGGAGCTGCTTGAGCATCTCCAGCACGGCGAGGAAGGTGACGATGATCTCCAGGCGGGAGCCGCAGGCGCGCAAGAGCTGCCCGAAGCGCACCGCTGGCTGTTCGCCCAGCAGTCTCGTGATCAGCCGCATCTTGTCTCCAATCGAGATCTGAAGGGGCGCGATCGTCTCGGCGTCTGGCAGCGGGCCATCCTGTGTCAGTACCTCGCGCATCAGCGCCGCCAGCAGCGGCAGCGATACCTCAGACAGGTCGAGGTGGCGCTCGAGGCGTGGTGTGGGCACGGCGCGCACATAGGCGCGGAACCCGGCGTCATCGCGCGCCGCCAGCCAGGCCGCCGCTCGCTTGAAACGGCGATAGATGATCAACTGCTGCACCAGCTCATCGCCGACATCCTCTTCTTGCTCGACCGCGACGGCGGGTGGGCGGGGCAGGAGCGCCTGCGACTTGATGTACAGAAGCTTGGCGGCGATCACGAGGAACTCGGCCAGGCTTTCGGCGCGCACCTCCTGTAACTGCGCCAGATGCGCCAGGTATTGATCTGTTACCAGCGCCAGCGAGACGGTGGTGATGTCCAGCTCTTCCCGCTCGATGAGGCGCAGCAAGAGATCGAGTGGCCCCTCATAGGTGTCGAGCCGCACCCGGTAATCGTCTGTTTGCCCGAACCCGTCCTCTGCCACGATTTGGTCCTTCTGGAAGCTATCAGCCATCAGCAGAATCTATGGCTGAAAGCTGACTGCTGACAGCTACATTTCCCGATCGCTTCTTTTGTGCTATAATGCCCCTATGGAGCAGACGTCCCCGATGCGCGAAGAGCGCGCCCTCATTCAGCTAACCGATGTCTCCAAGGTGTACCGCATGGGTACAGGGGCGATATACGCTCTGCGCGATATCACCTTGCAGATACCGGCGCGACAGTATGTCGCCGTGATCGGCCCATCCGGTAGCGGCAAATCCACGCTGCTCAACCTGCTGGCAGGCATTGACAGGCCGACAACCGGCCGCGTGGTAGTGGCGAGCGCGCCACTGAACGAGATGGACGAGGACGCGCTGGCGCGATGGCGCGGCGCGCATGTCGGCCTTATCTTTCAGTTCTTCCAGCTCCTGCCAACGCTGACGGCGTTGGAGAATGTGATGCTGCCGATGGATTTCCGCGGCGCATATGCGGGCAACCGGCGCGAGCGCGCCATCCGGCTGCTGGAGCGCGTAGGCCTGGCCGACCGCGCCCATCACCTGCCAGCAGAGCTTTCCGGCGGGGAGCAGCAGCGCGTGGCCATCGCCCGCGCGCTGGCCAACGATCCGCCGATCCTGCTCGCTGACGAGCCGACCGGCAACTTGGACACGGCCAATGCGGAGCAGGTCATCGCGCTGCTGGCCGAGATCCACCGCGACGGCAAGACGGTGGTGCTGATCACGCACGAGCCACGCCTGGCCGCCACCGCGCAGCGCCGCATCCACATGCTGGACGGGCGCATTGTGGAGGATGGATAGCTTTCAGCCGTCAGCTATCTCTTTCCCGTGTCATGGCGCGGGAGCAGAGCGACTGAGGCGATCCGCCTCGCGCGTCTGTGTCATTGCGAGGGCGAAGCCCGAAGCAATCCACCTCGCACGTGAGTGGGAGATTGCTTCGCCGCTGCGCGGCTCGCAATGACAGCTCTCGCTGTGCGGCTCGCAATGACGGGGCGGGTCGTTCAACCTTTCCCAACAGGAGCTTCACTGATTCGCGTATTTGTTCAGCAGCGCCCGCATCTCCGGGTCGTCCGGCACCTCTTCGCCAAGCGCTTCCAGCCGCCCGGAGAAGCGCACGACCTTGCCGGCCGGGTCAATCTTCAGGTCAGCGACGCCGATGACTTGGCCCTCGATGGAGACCTGAGTGATGAGCGGGCCGGAATCGTTGTGCCGCGTGGGATGGTGTAGCACGCGGTCTCGCCCACCGACGATGAGATCAATGGTCGGCACCGCCGCCGCGAGCTGCTGATCCAGCGCCGTGCCCATGTGTGAGAGGACGATGACGATATCCGCCTTTTGCGCCACCTCCTGCACATACGGCATGCCGAATTGAATCGGCTCTCTGGCGAGCAATGCCTCGCTCTCACCGGCCACGCGGATCGGGGAGAGCGGCTCGGTCAGGCCGACGATGGCCACGGTGTGCCCGCCCATCTCGCGGATGACGTATGGCTGGGCGAATAGCTCGCCCGTTGCGGAGATGACGACATTGGCGGAGAGGAGCGGGAACGCGGCCTCCCGCATCCGCTGGCGCAGGATGGTGGGGCCGAGCGAAAGCTCGCGCTCGCCCAACACCATGGCGTCATAACCGATCATGTTCATCGCCTCGATGATGAGCTTGCCCTGCGTCTTGTCACCCAGGCTCGCCGTTTTGCCGATCAGGGCGTTGCCTGAATCCAACACGAGCAGAGATCGGAAGAG
>JAIOAV010000072.1 GCA_019873665.1 Chloroflexota bacterium | reverse complement strand
TCCGCTCGATCTGGTCATCATCTCCCAGCCTGGCTTTCACCAGATGCAGGTGGGGCGATTCGGGTGTCCAGGGACGCGGGTTGGGCACGATCACCTCGACCTGGACACGGCCGCGACTCCCCTCCAGCCGCACCGGCAGGAACGCCGCGTCCTGCCCGTCCACCCAGACGTGCAGCTCTGTCTGCTCATCGGCTGCGGAGCGCCGCGCCCAATCCACTAGGAGAGCCAGCTTGCCCAGGCGCCAGTCAAGCACGCGCACCGTCATCTGCTCGATCCAGAGCGGCGGCAGGCGGTGCAGCGCCACGGGGCGGATGATGCCGCCATACTGATACCAGTCAAAATAGGCGTGATGCAGTGGGCTGGCCTCGGGGTCGAAACGGTTGTCCACCAGTACGACCAGCTCATGCCGACCGGACTCGCCAGCGGGCGGGTCCACGTGAAAGCACGTGTACCCGCCGGCATGCTCTCCTACCATCTCCCCGTCCCACATGATGCGCGCGCGGTGCGACACGGCATCAAAGATGAGGCGGTGCGGGCTGCCGTCGGTCTGCACGAAGGTGCGATAGGCGACGGGGCCGCGATAGCCGGCGTGATCCGGCATGGCGTCGTAGCAGCCGGGGACCAGCATCCGCTCGCCATACGCGGACGGCAGGGTGTCCCAATCGGGGATGATAGCGAAATCCCATAGGCCGGAGAGGTCGGTTACCTGGCGCTGCTCGTGATCCGCAAAGAGTCGCAGCATCCTCACTCCTCCTTGTGCGCGGGCATTCACTGACTCGTGGCCGGAGTGTAACACACTATCAAAGATGTGTCAATCGCACGCCGCGAGGGCGTCTCTCGCGTTCTGGCACAGCGGGCCGTGCCCCCAACACACGAACGTCGGTTGACACCCGACCCTGTCTGCATTACAATGGGCCGCAGTCCCGGCAAGAGGTTACGGCATGGCGATGACAGGTTACTGGCGACAATTCGGCGCGTTTGGGCGCGACGCGCGCCTCTACCTCTCCAGCATCGCGCTACAAGGGTTCGCCTCGGGCGGTATCTATGCGGTGCTCTTTAGCCTGTACCTCTTGCGACTCGGCTACGGCCCCGAGTTCATCGGCCTGGTCGTCGCCGCAGGCCACATCACCCATGTCATCGTCTGCCCCATCGCCGGCGCGCTGGGCTCCGCCTGGGGAAGCCGCCGCCCGATGCTGGCGGGCGTGACGCTACTCACAGTGGGACATGGCCTGGCCGCCATCAGCGAGTTGATCCCGACGCCGTGGCGCGCCACATGGGTGCTGGCGACCAGTATCCTGAGGCATGTAGGGGTCTCGCTGAACACCGTGAATGCCAACCCTTTTCTCATGAGCGCTACCACTCCGCAGGATCGTCACCATGCCTTTGCCACGCAGTCAGCGATCAACCCGCTGGCGGGCTTTGCCGGCAGCCTCATCGGCGGCCTGATGCCTCGCGCCTTCGGGGCGCTGCTCGGCGTCTCGGCGGATGACCCCGCGCCTTACCGTGTCGCGCTCCTCGTTGCGTCGGTGCTGCTGATCCCCGCGCTGCAGGTGCTCCTACGCACCCACGAGATGCAGGAGGCGCGCGCGCCGATCCGCACCGTCAAGGCGGCCCGCGCCGCGCCGTGGGCGGTGATCGGCATGTGGTCGCTGACCTCGATGGTGCGCTGGGCGGGGCGCGCGCCGACGAATGCGTTCTTCAACGTCTATCTCGACCGCGCGCTGGCGCTCTCCGCGGCGCAGATCGGCGCGTTCAGCGCCGTCGCCAAGCTGACGGCGGTGCCGGCGGCGCTGGTGACGCCGTGGCTGGTCACGCGCTGGGGACGGTGCAGCACAGTGGTGCGCGGCACGTTGATCGTCGCCGCCAGCCTCGTCTTGATAGCGTTGGTGCCGCACTGGAGCGCCGCTGGGCTCGGCTTCATCGGGTTCACCGCGCTCCTCTCCATCACCAGTCCGGTGTGCAGCATCTTTAACCAGGAGCTGGTGCCGCCGATGTGGCGGCCCACCATGTCCGGCATCATCAGCATGGCGATCGGGCTAGGCTCGGCGGTGATGTCGCTGGGCGGCGGCTATGCCATCGCTGGCCTAGGCTACCAGGCGCTCTTTCTCGTCAGCGCGGGGTTGACGGCGCTGAGCGCGGCCATGTTCTGGGGCTTTTTCCGGGTGCCACGCGGCGAGCTGGCGCGACAAAGCGAGGCCACCTGCGACCCGGTGCGCGTCTAGACAGCAGCGCGTATCTCTCGGATTTGGAGGTATGATGCCGGCCATCGAAACTGAGACACCCACGGTGCGCGCTTTGGGAACGCACACGACGCCGCGCGAGGCTTCTTTTCAGGGGCGAGCTGTGGCGCTCATCGCCGGCGTGCACACGCTGCACGACACTTATGCCGGCTTCCTGCCGCCGTTGCTGCCGCTCTTTATCCAGAACCTCGCCATCTCGCGGGCAGAGGCGGGGCTGTTGGATGTCTTTATGAGGTGGCCGTCGGTCTTGCAGCCGTTCATCGGCTACCTGGCGGATCGGGTCAGCCTGCGCTATGTGCTCATCATCGCCCCCGCGATCACCACCACGTTGATGAGCCTGATCGGCATCGCGCCCAGCTATGTGATCCTGGCGGCGCTCTTGATGGCGGTGGGGCTCAGCTCGGCGGCCTTTCACGCCGTGGCGCCCGCCATCGCGGGCAAGCTCTCCGGCACGCTGCTGGGGCGTGGCATGTCGTTCTGGATGATGGGCGGCGAGCTGGGGCGCGCCCTTGGCCCTGTGGTAGTGGTCACCGCCATCCGCTTCGTCGGGCTGGAAGGGATGCCATGGCTCGCCATTCTGGGCATCGTCTCGTCGCTGAGCCTGTTGATACTGCTGCGCGATGTGAAGGACTCTCCCGCCATGCGCGGTCCCGCGCTGCGCTTTGGCCCGGCGATGCGGGCGATGAGCCGCGTCATGCTGCCGCTGGTGGCCCTCGTCACCGCTCGCGCGCTGCTCAGCGCCTCTCTCACCACCTTCCTGCCGACCTTTCTCACGGACGAGGGCGCTGACCTCTGGTTCGCCGGCGTGTCGCTCACGGCGCTGGAGCTGGCAGGGCTTCCCGGCGTGCTGGCCGGCGGCTACCTCAGCGATCGCCTGGGCCGACGCTTGGTGCTATTCGTGTCGGTTCTCACCGCGCCGCTCTTGGTTTTGCTGCTGCTTTCTGTCAGCGGCTGGGCGTACGTGCCGGTGCTGCTACTGCTCGGTTTCACGATGCTCTCCACGACGCCGGTGTTGATGGCCTTGGCGCAGGAAAGCTATCCGGAGAATCGCGCCATGGCGAACGGCATCTATGTCTCGTTGAGCTTTATCATCCGCGCCATCGGCCTCGTGGTGGTGGGCAGCCTTGGCGACCGGCTGGGGCTGCGCGCCGCCTTTACTATTGGTGCTATCGCCGCGCTGGCGGGCGCGCCGCTCATCCTGTTCCTGCCGCGCCCTGGGGAGCGTCAGCCCGCCTGAGAGTCGCGCCCGTCGTCACACGATAGCTACAGGCGCGAGATTTCGTTTCTGCTAAAGGAAAGGAGAGATGTAGCATGGACTTCGCTGAACTCATCCGCAAACGCTACAGCGTGCGCGCCTACAGGTCGGACGCGGTGCCGCCAGAGGCGCTAGATGCGGTGTTGGACGCCGCGATCCTCGCGCCGACCGCGGCGAACCGTCAGCCGTTCCGCATCGTGGTAATTCACACCGTGGGACGCCAGCAAGAGCTCAGGCGCATCTACAAGCACGAGTGGTTCGTGCAAGCGCCGCTGGTCATCGGCCTCATCGGCATACCGGGCGAGGGGTGGACACGGCGCGATGGCAAGAACTACACAGATGTGGACGTGGCCATCGCCATGGACCACCTCATCCTGGCCGCCACCGCGCAGGGATTGGGCACATGCTGGATCGGCGCGTTCGATCCGCAAGCGGCCCGCGAGGTGCTGGGGCTGCCAGATGAGGCAGAGCCCATCGTGTTCACACCGCTCGGCTATCCGGCGGATGCCCCGCGCCCCAAGACGCGCCGAGCCAAAGCGGATCTCGTCAAATACGAGAAGTGGTAATCCTGGATCACGAGGAGGCCTAGATGTCGCTCTGTGTGGTTCGTTACCGCAGCGAGGCGCTGCAGATGGCGACCTCGATGCACATCATCCTGCCGGACAAGGGAGAAGGTCCTTTCCCAGTCTTTTATCTGCTGCATGGCCTCTCCGACGATGATAGCATCTGGGAGCGGCGCACACGCATCGAGTGGTTCGTGCGCGACCTGCCGCTGATTGTCGTCATGCCGAACGGCAACCGCGGCTTTTACACCGATGCCGTGAATGGCGGCCCCGCCCACGAGAAACACATCATCCAGGATGTGATCGGCTGGGTGGACAAGTTCCTTCCCACACGGCGCGATCGAAAGGGCCGCGCCATCGGTGGTCTCTCCATGGGCGGCTATGGCGCGCTCAAGCTGGGGCTGAAATACCCGCACCTCTTTGGCGCGGTGGACGCGCACTCCAGCGCCATCTTTGCCGGACACGCTGTACCGACGCCGGACAGGCCGCCGGAGCTGCGCAGGCTCTTTCTCGACATCTTTGGGCCCGACCCGGCGGGCGGCGAGAACGATCTCTACGCCCTCGCCGAGCGCATAGACCGCGCGATGCTGCCGGCCATGCGCATGGACTGCGGCACCGAAGATCACCTCATTGACCACAATCGCGCCTTTCACGCGCACCTGCAGGCGCTGGGCATCCCGCACGAATACGCCGAGTTCCCCGGCATCCACGACTGGGACTTTTGGAACGAGCACATCCAGGATGGGCTGCGGTTCCTGTGGCAGGTGATAGGGTCATAGGGGAGGAAAAAGCCGGGGACTGTAAATCCCCGGCTAGATCACGTGATGGCCGCCCTTTCCAGCCGGGGGATTCCATCCCCCGGCATGCCTCATGCCTTTTCCCACTGCTCCCGCAAAAAGCGCAGCGAGTCCTGCATCTCATCCTGAAGATGATCGTAATCCCACCGGTTCTCCATCGAGATCCTCCGGTCGTAGCCCGCCTGCTTCAGGTAGCGAAAGAAGGTCGGATACGGGTACACACCGCTGCCGGGGCGAAAGCGGCCGGTATCGGCGACATGGACATGCCCCAGATCAGGGCCGGCGTCCAGCAAGTGCTCCAACGGCTCGCCCAGCTCGTCCATGTGGTAAAAGTCGGCCAGCGCCTTGATGTTCGGATGATTCACCTCGCGCGCCATGCGCAGGCCCTCGGTAACGAGATTGACGATGTTACTCTCCTGCCTGCGCAGCGGCTCGATGACTATCGTAATGCCCCACTTGGCGGCGATGGGGCCCATCATCTGGAACAGGTGCCGGAGCTGCGCCCACGCCTCGTCCCAGGAAAAGCCGTCGGGCACATTGCGCGCGCCGCCGCTGCCCACCACCATCACCTTGCCGCCCACCATGGCTGCACGCTGGATCGCCCTGGCCGCATACGCTTCTACTTTGGCCCAGTCCACGTCAGGCCCGGTAACGCGCACCGCGCCGGGGAAAAAGTTGTTGAACGCCTCCGGCTTGAGCGGCAGTGCCATGATCTGCTGGCGCACCGGCTCCCACACCTCATCCGGCTCCAGTGGCATCAGGTTGCCGCTGACCGCCAGCTCCACATAGTCCGCCCCTGCCGCCGCCGCGATGGGGATACGATCCAGGTTCGAGTCGCAGATGCCGAATTTCATTTGGGCCTCCTTTGCGCTATCAGCTTTCAACTGTCAGCCACGCCAGGATCGGAAGCTGACCGCTGCCGCTATTTGCATTCACGTGAATAGAGCGCCTTGCTGAGCCGCCCGTCATAGTCGCCGCAGCCATCTTCTGCCGGCACTGGGAAGTGCACCGGCCGATGGTCGCGCTGTGAGCGATACACGGCAGTCAGTATCTCCACCGAGACGCGCCCATCATCGCCAGACACCGCCGGTGGACGATCCTCGATCACCGCCTGCAAAAAATCCTCGATCTGCCGCTCGTGGAAATAGTTCATGATATTGACCCTGGCCGCCAGCTCGCGATCCGCAGCCTGCCATTCGGCCAGCAGGTGCTCCTCGCCTGGAATGGTCCAGAGATCGTTGATCGGCGGCTCCGGGTTGGTCGTTACGCCGGAGATGAACACATTGCCGCCGTCGGTCTGCACGCCCACTGCCGCGCCATTGCTGCCAAAGACGTGTACGCGCCCGTAGAGGCCCGGGTTGACCGAGTTGCTGACGACGATGCTGGCTACCGCGCCGCTCCGGAAGCGAAGCACGGCGACAGCAGTATCCTCCACCTCGATGAACGGGTGGTTGAAATTGTCCCAGTAGCCGTAAAGCTCCTCGATCGGCCCCATCAGCCATTGCAGGATGTCGAGCTGATGCGGCGTCTGGTTGATCATCACGCCGCCCCCCTCGGTATCCCACTTGCCGCGCCAGGCATCCATCCGGTAGTATTCCTCGCTGCGCCAGCCCAGCACCGTCATGATCGCCATAATCGGCTTGCCGATGCGCTGCTCCTGGATGGCGCGCCACACACGCTGCGTCGCTGGATAAAAGCGCCGCTGGCTCACGACACCGACTTTGGTCCCCGCCGCCCGCGCCGCTGATAGCGCACGATCCACCTCACGCAGGCTGGGCGCAAAGGGCTTTTCCACCAGCGCATGCACGCCATTCTGGGCGGCGATGATGGTGTATTCGGCGTGCGTGGGGTGCGGCGTGGCGATAGAGACCATCTGGATGTCAGTCCGACGCAGCATCTCCGCCGGGTCGGTATAGGCCACCACGCCAAAGCGCTGCGCGAACGCGGCCGCGCGCTTGGCATCCACATCGCAGACCGCCACAAAACGCGATTGCGACAGGTTCTGCAGCGCCAGCGCATGCGTCTCGCCCACCTTGCCACAGCCGATCAAAGCTGTACCGATTCGCTCCACCGCTCTTCCCTCCTTATCGGCCCAACGCGCCGTTGTTCTGCTGAGATGGCCTATGCGGCCGGCTCCTCCGCCAGCAGCGCCGGGATGCGATCCCGGATCTCCGCCAGGGGCACCGTCTGCACCGCTTTGGCCCAGCGATGCTTCACCTCCACCACGCCAGCTTTCATCGTCCGCGCGCTGATGGTGAAACGCAACGGCACGCCGATCAGGTCCGCATCGTTGAACTTGACGCCAGCCGTTACGTCATCGCGGTCGTCATAGAGCACCTCGTAGCCTGCCGCCCGCAATTCGCCATAGAACGCCGCCGCAGCCGCTGTGACCTCCGGGTCGGCGCCGATATGGAGCAGGTGGATCTGGTACGGGGCCACCGACACAGGCCAGATGATCCCTTTGTCGTCGTGATGCTGCTCGACGATGATGGACATCAGGCGGCCGGTGCCGATGCCGTAGGAGCCCATGATGATCGGCTTGCTCTGGCCGTCGCTGTCGAGAAAGGTCGCGCCCACCGCGGCGCTGTACTTGGTGCCCAGCTTGAAGACATGGCCTGCCTCGATGCCGCGCTCCGCCACCAGCGGCTGCCCGCAGCGCGCGCAGGTGTCGCCGGAGCGCGCCAGCGCGATGTCCGCGACGATCTCTGCCGCGAAATCGCGCGGATAATTGACGTTCTTCAGGTGATACCCCTCTTTGTTGGCGCCCGCGACAAAGTTGTGCCCGCTGGTCAACGACTTGTCAGCGATGACGCGCACGCCATTGACGCCGATGGGCGACGCATATCCCGCCACGATCCCAGCCTTTTGCAGCTCCTCCTCCGTCGCAGGGCGCAGCTCGACGCCGCCCAGCGCATTGGAGAGCTTGGTCTCGTTCACTTCGAGGTCGCCGCGGATGACGGCAAAGACAACCTCGCCGGCGCTGGTGGTATAAAAGACGGCTTTGTAGGTCTTGTTCGTGGGCACGCCCAGATAGCCGGCCACCTGCTCGATGCTCTTCATGCCGGGCGTCGCCACCTCCTCTACGGATAGCTCCGCCTCCTCCGGCAGTGCGGCGATCACAAAGGTGGCCTTTTCCGCGTTCGCCGCATAGCCGCACGCCGGGCAAAAGATCAGCGTATCCTCGCCCACCTCCGAAATGGCCATGAACTCGTGCGAGACTGCGCCGCCCATGATGCCGGTGTCCGCCTCCACGCTAAAGGTCTTGACGCCGCACCGCGCAAAGATGCGCTCGTAGGCATGATAGATCTGCGGGTAGAACTCGTCGAGGCTCTCGTAGGTGGCGTGCGCGCTATAAGCATCCTTCATGGTGAACTCGCGCACGCGGATCAGCCCGCCGCGCGAGCGAGGCTCGTCGCGGAACTTGGTCTGGATGTGGTAGATCATCACCGGCAGCTGCCGGTAGGAGCTGATCTCGCTGGCGAGGAGCTGCGCCACGACCTCTTCGTGTGTCATCGCCAGCACCATGTCATGCTGCGTGCGATCCTTGAAGCGGAGCAGCGCCGGGCCGGGCGCTGGCGCCTGCCACCGGCCGGTAGCCTTCCAGACTTCGGCGGGGTTCACCACCGGCATCTTCATTTCCTGACAGCCGATGGCATCCATCTCCTCCCGCATGATCTGCTCGATCTTGGCGAGCACGCGCCAGCCGAGGGGGAGATACGAGAAGATGCCCGCCGCCAGCTGGCGGATCATGCCAGCGCGCAGCAAGAGCTGGTGGCTGGCCAGCTCCGCCTCGGCAGGGGTCTCGCGCAGGGTGCGCCCGAATAGGTGCGAGAAACGCATGCGTGCCTCCGAACGAAACGGTGTCGCGGCCGGGAACCATTGGCCCCCAGACCGCGTGTATTATACTCCTATCGAAGGGTGCGGCAAATGCTTGGCGAGACAGCCCCGATCACGTGCGCGGCGCCTCCACCAGGCCGAGCTGGACCAGGTGCTCGTGCCCGGCGCGGATATCGGCAAGAGAGAGGGTTCTGTCGAATTCGCAGACGCGGATGACATCCGGACGCAGATAAGGATGCAACATCGTCAGGTCCACATCCCCGCTCCCGGGCGCGCGGTGATCGTCAATGCCCTGCACATCGTGCAGATGCACGCCGACGAGGCGCTGCCCGCACGCTTCCAGCCATGCTCTCTGCGTGGCAAAGCCAAGCGTCTCCAGCACGTGAGCATGGCCCACATCGTGCCAGTAGCCGATGACGTCGGCATCATATGCATGCAGCAGGTCTTTCATCTCCTCAAAGCTGGGGATCTCGTCATACCCGACGCGATTCTCCAAGCCAAGCCGCACGCCCCGTGGCCGAGCGTACTGACA
Source organism: Chloroflexota bacterium (assembly GCA_019873665.1). Classification (GTDB taxonomy): domain Bacteria; phylum Chloroflexota; class Anaerolineae; order JAAYEA01; family JAAYEA01; genus JAIOAV01. The sequence continues at coordinate 10,089 of JAIOAV010000072.1, read as the reverse complement.
GAGTTCGTCCAGACTGCGCAGCGCCGCGCCATAGTGCGGCTCGCGCCGCAGCAATCGCGCCACCGTGATGTCTTGCAGCGCCTGCTCATACGCCCGCGTGCCCGTCGCGCCCTGGCGATACAGCGCGCGCAGGCGGCGCTCCAGCGCCGGCGGGATGAGGATCGTACCCACATGCACCACAACAACGCTAGCGCCATATCGCGCCGCCGCATCTATCGTGCCCTTGACGAGCGCCACAGCCGCGCGCCGCTGCTCCTCCTCCGTTGCCGCCAACTGGATGCCGTCATCACTGTCTGCCACGTTAGGACAGGGCGCATGCAGGCTCGACACGGGCGCGCTGCCGGACGGAAACGCCGCCAGCACCTCGGCGGTTAAATTGCGGCTCAGCTCCAAGCGGTGAAAGCCCGCCGCGGCGACGCCGGCAACCAGGTCAGCCAGCGTCTCATAATGGCCCCGCATCCAGCCGGTGGAAAGGGCCGCGTGAGGCATATCGGCCTCCTTGCGCAGATTGTCGGGGAGTTGACGCCATCGCCCCCGTCAGCTACAATGTCTCGAACATACACGCACGCCGGAAGGAGCGACCGCTTTGATCCTGGAAACGATCACCGTCACCACCTTTGGCACCAATTGCTATATCTTGGGCTGCGCCGCGACGCAGCAGGGCGCGGTCCTGGATCCGGGCGGAGACGCACCCACCATCCTCGCCGCTATCCGCGAGAGCGGCCTGACGATTCGGTATGTCATCAACACACATGGCCATATTGACCACAGCGGCGCGAACCGGCCAGTGCTGGAGGCGACAGGCGCGACGCTCCTGGCGCACCGCCTGGAAGCGCCGCTTCTCACCGACCCGCAGCGCAACCTCGGCTTTCTCCTGGGACAGTCCTCCGCCGGCCCTGCGCCCGATCGCCTGCTCGAGGAAGGCGATATCGTCGAGATCGGCACGCTCCGCTGGCAGGTACTGCACACCCCGGGGCATACCCCTGGCGGCATCTCGCTCTATTGCGCTGCCGAGACGACCGCCTTTACCGGAGACACCCTCTTTCGCGGCGGCATCGGCCGCACAGATTTGCCGGGTGGCCATCACGCGACGCTCATGGCCAGCATCGCCGCCAAATTGCTGACACTGCCCGACGCCACGGTCATCTATCCGGGACATGGCCCCGCCAGCACCATCGGGCACGAAAAGCAGCACAATCCCTGGTTGTAACAGGGAGGTTTTGGGCTAGTCCAGCGGCACGTGGAACTGCCCCACGATCGCCTGACCCGTGGGGCTGAGCACAAAGGCGAGAAAGGCGTGCGCTGCTGGCATTGGCTCCTGCACCGTAACGAGATAGAGCGGGCGGACCAGCGGGTATTCGCCCGCGCGCACCGCCGCCTTGTCCGGCGAGACCCCTTCGACAAATAGCCCCTTCACCCCGGCGCGCAGATAGGGCGCGGACACATAGCCGATGGCGTTCGGGTGCCTCTGCACATAGGCGACTACCGCCTCACTCGTCGGCGCCACGACGGCCCGCAACGTTACCGCCTCCCCCTGCATCACCTTGGCATCCATCACATGCCGCGTGTCCGATGTTGCCTCGCGGCTCACAACCACGATGTCGCCCGGCTTGCCTCCCAGGTCACCCCAATCGTGCATCTCGCCGCTGTAGATATGGCGCAGTTGCTCGATGCTGACGCCCCTCACCGGGTTATCGGCATGGACGATAATCACCACGCCATCCAGCGCGACCGGCGCACAGAGGAGGGCGGCGAAATCCGGCATCTGGGCGCGCTCTGCCTCCGACGGCAGATCGCGCGCCACCAGGCCGATCTCCGCGATGCCGCGCCGCACCGCCTCCAGGCCATCCCCAGCCACGCCGGTCTCCAGGGTGATCTGCACCCCCGGCCCGCGCCCAACATAGGCCGCGATGAGCGCCTGCGTCACGGGATGCATGGACGTGGCCCCCGCCAGCCGCAGACGCGCCGACATCAGCGTGGGGGTGGCGTTCAGTGTGGGTGTGGGGGCGGGAGAGGCACACGCCGCCAGCGCCAGCAGGCCGCAGATGGCAAGCGGCACGGCAGAGCACCGCGCGCGAGTCCGCCACATCTCGATTAGCCCGCCCGGAACGCGAGGATCAGCAGCGACAGGATGCCGAGCGTCCAGCAGTAGAGAGCGAACACGTATAACCGCCCGCGCTGCAAGAACGAGAGGAGGAAGCGGATACACAGATAGCCGCTGACTGCCGCTGCAACAAAGCCAACCAGCAAGAGCGGGGCCGTGCCTCCGCCGATGCCCTCCTGGACGAGGGCCAGCAGCTTGAACGCGCCAGCGGCAAGGATGATCGGCAGGGAGAGGAGAAAGGAAAAGCGCGCTGCCTGACGCCGCGCCAGGCCGAGCGCCAAGCCGGCGCCGATGGTCGCGCCGGAGCGCGAGATGCCGGGCGCGATAGCAGCCGCCTGCGCCAGCCCGATGGCCAGCGCATCCGCTCGCGTCACCGTCTCCAGCGAGCGCTGCTGCGCGGACAGGCGTTCGCTGGCGGCGAGGATTACGCCCGTGATCAACAGAAAGATGGATACCCAGAAGGGCACCTCGAAGAGCGAGGCGAAAAAGCCTTCCAGCAAGAACCCCAGCACCCCGGCGGGGATCGTGCCGATGATCAGCGCCCAGGCGATGCGGCTCTCCGGCGTGGTCAGGCGACGTTCGCGGACGCTCTCCCACCAGGCGCGCAGCAGCGCCACGATGTCGCGCGCAAAGAAAACAAGCACTGCCGCCAGCGTGCCGAGATGCAATGTGGTGTCGAACACCAGATCGGGCTGTGGCCAGCGCAGCAGCCACGGCACCAGCACCAGATGCCCTGAGCTGCTCACTGGCGCGAATTCGGTAACGCCCTGCAGTATCCCCAGAAGAAGCGCTTGCAGGATATTCATCTACCCTCCCCTGTCCCCTGCTGGCCGCGACCCGTGCACGGCCTTCAGGACAGAAATGTCAGTCGGGCGCATTATACGCGATTCTGCGTCGGGCCCAAACCGCCAGTCGGGAACGATACGAGCGCGAAAATTGACGCAATGTTGACGGAGAGGGGTTTTACATTATCAACTAACTGATATATAATTCCAAGACAGCGGCAGAAACTGACACTACACTGCGTCAGAAGGCGTACCTTTGCTGCCCAAGATGGGGGGAATCATGGGGAGGGAAGAAACGGCTTTGCCGGCCACCACGGTAGCCTGCAAGAGACAGATAATCAAGCGCGCATTCTCGCTCCCAACCGGCGCGTACCACCCCCTCGGCCCTGGCACGCGACTGAGCCGTGCCTCGGGCCGGTTTGCCTCCGATTTCCCTCATCCGATCTGGACCAAGACCCCACACCGAACAAGACGCTAGGATCGTTTTCAGCGGTCATATGGCACATGCCTGCCGGCGGCGTTGTCGGCAGATGCGATGAAGCGGTCGCACCTTTACATGAGCTGGTTTGCTATGGCGAGCAGGACACGGCGTGCAGTCACCCTGCGGCGTTCAAGCAACGACGTTGCGAATGCGGCAGCCCAAGCTGTGCCACACGCACTTTGCAGCAGGAATTCCAGCGCACACCGACAAGAGCAGTGAAAGCTGCTTTTGGTGAGTACTGGACAAGAATGGGAATGTGTAGTATAATGTGGGTTAAAGTGGGAGAAAATGGAACGAAACCCACATTTCGGTGGGGGATCTACCCCGCCAAAGGGTGCGCCACCTATTCCCAGTGGGGCAGGACTAGAACAGATGTTCTTGGGCGAGTTCAACCATACGATTGACGATAAGGGCAGGCTGACGCTGCCAGCCAAGTTCCGGGCTGAGCTCGCCTCCGGCGTGGTTGTCACGCGCGGCATTGATAAGCATCTGTCCATCTACCCCCTGAGCGAATGGCAGAAGGTCGCCGACAAGCTAGAACGTTTCCCGCAGACGAAGGAGGATGCCCGCACCCTCTTGCGGCTGATGTTCTCCGGCGCCAACGACATCGAGCCGGACAAACAGGGCCGCATCCTGCTCCCCGCCAACTTGCGCAGCTATGCGGGGTTGGACGGAGAGGTCGTCATCATCGGGATGAACTCGCACCTTCAGGTATGGAATCTCGACCAGTGGCGCGAAAAACTTGCCTATATGGAGGAACACTCGTCTGAGATCGCCGAGCGCCTCGCTGACCTCGGCATCTTGTAGCCATTGTACTATTGTACGCCCCGGCCTGTCAAGACCGGCTCAAGCAAGCAGACAACGACGCATCGAGATGAGCGCATGCATGTTCCCGTTCTCTACGACCAAGTCATGGCCTGGCTCGCGCCGCGAGCGGGCGAACGCTACATTGACGGCACACTCGGCGGCGCAGGACATGCGCGTGGCATCCTGGAGCTTTCGGCACCGACCGGCCGCCTGTTGGCGCTAGACGCCGACCCGACCGCTGTCGCCCGCGCCAAGGAGTTGCTGGCGCCCTTTGGCGCGCGCGTCATCCTGATCCAAGACAATTTTGTGAACCTGAAAAAGCGGGCACAAGAGCACGACTTTGTGCCCGTGATGGGTGTTCTACTGGATCTGGGACTCTCTTCCTGGCAACTGGACGATGCAGAGCGCGGCTTTTCCTTTCAGCAGGAAGGGCCGCTCGACATGCGCTTTGATCCGCGCCAGCCACTGACCGCCGCGCAGGTGGTGAACGAGTGGCCCCAGGAAGAGTTGGCCGACATTCTGTGGCGCTATGGCGAAGAGAGACACTCTCGCCGCATTGCCCGAGAGATCGTCGCTCACCGCCCCATCAAGACCACGAGTGAGCTCGCGCAGCTCGTGCGGCGGGCAAGCCGCGGCTCCCGGGAAAAGATCGATCCGGCCACCCGAACCTTCATGGCGCTTCGCATCTTTGTCAATCAAGAGCTAGAGGCGCTGCAGAGCACCTTGCCACAGGCTGTTGATGTGCTGGCACCGGGGGGGCGTCTGCTGGTGGTCGCTTTCCATTCGCTGGAAGATCGCATCGTCAAGCGGTTCTTTCAGCAAGAGAGCAGAGACTGTCTCTGCCCGCCCGAAGTCCCCGCCTGTGTCTGTGGTCATCGTGCGAGCCTCCAGGTCCTGACCAGGAAGCCGCTACGACCGAGTGCGCAAGAGATAGAACAGAACCCGCGCAGCCGTTCTGCGCGATTGCGCGTCGCCGCCAAGCTGCAGGAGGCGTCGCACAGGAGCGTGTCGCAACCAATTCAGCACCGCGGGGTTAACACCTGGCCCCTGGCGCGAACAGCATAAGGGAGGGATGCCCATGATCACCGATGCCCAGCTTCGGGTCCCCAAGAACGCCCTTTCCTGGAGGAGCTTTGCCCTGCGCGCCAGCCTGCCACTCGGGTTTGCTCTGACATGCACCCTCCTGGCGCTGCTGGGGCTGCTGTATCTGAACCAGAACAGCCAGCTTACCACCCTGATCTACGAGGTTCAGAGCCTGAATGCCGAGCGACGCGAGCTACGCCAGGCGAACGCCGCGCTCGAGTATGAGATCGCCAGCCTGCAGTCGCTCTCGCGCATCAGGGAGCAAGCACTACGGCTCGGTCTGACGGAGACGGCGCAGATCGAGCTGCTCGCCGTGGCAGAGCCAGGCACGCCACAGATGGCACAGGCACGCCTTGCCGACAAGCCGGCGCTGGCAGCGCTCTTGACGCTCTCTGCGCAGGGAAGCGACTCCTGGGGCACGCTCCGCACATGGAGCGGCGAGTTATGGACGCAGTTCACAGAGTGGCTCAAGGTGCCAAACGATAGCCACTAGGCGAGGTGATCGGCTTGGGAACCGACAGCGGGTACATGCCCATGCGGGATGTAACAGCGGAGACAGAGAATCAGACGAGCGGGCGCATCATCTTGGTCGCCCTCGTTTTGCTATGTTGCATGCTCTATCTTGCGATTCGCTTCTTCTACTGGCAGATCTGGCGGCGGGATATGCGGGATGAGGCGCTCAATCTGCGCTCCACCACGCAGGAGATACCGCCGCGGCGTGGCGAGATCCGCGATAGTCAGGGACACCTGCTGGCGGTCGAAGTGCAGAACTATCATGTGTGCGGCGCACCCGCCGAAGCCAAGCCGGAAAAATGGCCGGAAATCGCGGAGCGGGTGGCGCCCATCGTAAGCAAGTCCAAGGGCGACATCCTGCGCCTGTTCAGCGAGAACGCTCAACAGCAATATGTGCGGCTTGCCTGGAATGTGCCCGCATCACGGGCCAAGGTGGTCGAGTCCTGGAAGCTACGCGGGTTGTTTTTGGAGCCGGTTTTTGGGCGCGGATACCCCGAGGGCGATTTCGCGGGGCAGCTACTGGGCTATGTGAACATGGATGGCGTTGGCAACTATGGCGTCGAGGGATTCTATGATGACTTGCTTGCCGGAGAGCCCGGCGTGCAACGCGTCTACGACAGCGCCACCGGCAGAACGGCGTTGGAGCTGCGCCCCGCCCAAGACGGCGCTAGCCTGAAGCTCACGCTGAATCGGGCGATGCAGTATGAGGCGGAGCGCGTGTTGCGTCAGGTGATCACTGAGCAGCAGGCAAAGAGCGGCACGATCATCGTCATGGACCCCAAGACCGGCGGCATCCTGGCGATGGCGAACTGGCCATCCTTTGACCCCAACAACTATTCTCGCGTGTCGTATGACGTGTTGAGCAATCCGGCCATCAGCCAGCAGTACGAGCCGGGTTCTGTGATGAAGATCATCACCATGGCCGCGGGGCTGGATGCCGGCACGGTGCGGCGGGATAGTGTCTATATTGACAACGGCGCCTTCTCATTCGGCGGCCGGGTGATCAAAAACCACGACGAAAAGGCTTATGGCCGGGTCTCGATGACCGAGCTGCTGGCACACTCGCTGAACATCGGCGCGGCCACCATCAGCACCAATATGGGCGCCAAGCGCTTCTACAGCTATATGGAGGCTTTCGGATTCGGCGCGGTGACGGGGGTTGATCTTACGGGCGAGAGCGCCGGCTCGCTGGATACGCCGGGTAGTCCCAATTGGTCCGAATCGGACCTGGCCACCAACTCATTCGGGCAGGGCCTGGCCGTCACGCCGCTGCAGATGGTCTCGGCAGTGTCGGCGGTGGCCAACGGTGGTGTGTTGATGCAACCGCACGTCGTGCAAGAGATTCGCCGTGGCGACGAGGTGGAGATCATCCAGCCTAAGGTGGTGCGCCGCGTCATCTCGCAGCAAGCGGCGCGCGACCTGACGGAGATGCTGGTTGACGCGATGGGAATCGGCCTCGAGTTCTCCGAGATCAACGGCTACGCTGTGGCGGGCAAGACCGGCACCGCCTCCATCCCGATTCCGGGTGGGTATGATCCTGATCCGACCGCGGTCATCGCGTCCTTTGTGGGTTATCTGCCGGCAGAAGATCCGCGATTTGTGATCCTGGTCAAGGTTGACCGGCCACGGCTAGGCATCTGGGGCAGCGCGGTGGCCGTGCCCGCGTTCACCAAGCTGGCACAACGGTTGCTGACGCTGTCCGACATGCCGCCCCGCAACGCTCACTTGGCGCAAGGAGGGCGTTAGTCGCATGGTTCACGAGGCGGCCTTGACCCTTGGCGATATCGCCACCGCGCTGACCGGGCGATCGCCAGATCGCACGCATGGCGACCAGGTCCGATTCAGCGAGGCGGTGATTGACTCCCGACAGGCGCGGGAGGGAAGCCTGTTCGTGGCATTGCCGGGAGAACGACACGATGGGCATGAGTTCGTCGGCGCGGCGTTGGCGGCAGGCGCGCGTGGCGCGCTGGTCAAGCCGCTGATTCGCCAGAATCCGCCGGATGCAGTGCTGTGGGAGCCGACGGCGGACCCGACATTGGCGGCCACTGGGCCCGCATTGATAACCGGCAAGCCGGTTTGTATCGTTGTGGACGATCCGCTGCAGGCGTTGCAGCGGCTGGCCGCATACCGGCGGCGACAGTTCCCGACGTGTCGAGTTGTCGGCATCACTGGGAGCATTGGCAAGACGAGCACCAAGGAGCTGGCGGCGGCGGTCCTGGCGCAGGCGTATCGCACCTTGAAAAGCCCAGGGAACTATAACAACGAGATCGGCTTGCCGTTGACGCTATTGCGTCTTGACGAGACGTACCGGCGAGCGGTGCTCGAGATGAGCATGTACGATCTGGGCGAGATCGCCTTGTTGGCCGAGATCGCACAGCCGCAGGTGGGCGTCGTTACCAACGTGGAGCCGATCCATCTGGAGCGGCTGGGCACCATCGCGCGCATCGCGCAGGCCAAGGCTGAGCTGGTGGCCGCGCTGCCGCCGGATGGGATCGCCATCCTGAACGGCGACGACCCGCATGTGCGCGTCATGCGCGATATGACTCCCGCGCGGCGCGTGCTGCTCTATGGACGCCAGCCAGAGAACGAACTGTGGGCCGACGAGTTGGTAAGCCGGGGGTTGGAGGGAATCGCGCTCCGCTTTCACTGGCACGGCAAGACGATCCCGGCGGCGCTGCCGCTGATCGGCACGCACCACGTCTGGACAGCGCTGGCAGCAGCGGCGGTGGGGCTGGCCGAAGGGATGTCGTGGGATCAGATCGTCGCTGGGCTGGCGCAGCCGGAGCTGTCCAGCCGCCTTGTGATCGTATCGGGGATACGCCAGACCCGCCTGCTCGACGACACCTATAATGCGGGCCCAGCGTCGGTGCTGGCGGCGCTTGAAGTGTTGGCGCTGGTGCCGGAGCGACGCGTGGCGGTTTTGGGGGATATGCTGGAGCTCGGCGCGCAGGAGGAGGCGGGGCATCGGCTGGTGGGCGCGCGTGTTGCCGAGGTCGCGCAGCGGCTGATTACCGTGGGGCCGCGCGCGCAGCTCATCGCGGCGGAGGCCATCGCGCGCGGCATGCCGGCAGCGGCGGTGCACAGCGTCGGCAACAACCAGGAGGCCATCGCCACGCTAACCAAGCTGCTGGAGCCGGGAGATACGGTGCTGATCAAAGGATCACGTGGCATGAAGATGGAGGAGATCGTCGCCGCATTACGGAGGGATGAGCCTTGAGATATGCGCTGCTCGTAGGCGTCCTGACCTTTCTCATCATCGTTCCCTGGGGTGAGCGTTTCGTCACGTTCCTGCGGGCGCACGGGATTGGCAAGCGCATCCGCGTCGAGGGGCCAAGCTCCCACCAGGTCAAAATGGGCACTCCGACGATGGGCGGCATCCTGTTCCTCGCGCCGATGGCGCTGGTGGCTCTCGCGTTATACGCCTCATTCCGGGAGGAGCGGGCAGGCGGCTGGATGTTGCTCTTGCTTGGCACACTGGTGGCGTATGCGGCGCTGGGCGCGCTGGATGATGCCGAGGGGCTGACACGACACAGCGGCACGACATTGGCCATGCAGGTTGGCATCCTTGGCCGGTACATGTTCCTGATGCAATCGGCGATCGCGCTGGTGATCGCGGCAGCGCTGTATTGGGGCGTGGGGCAGCAGGAGATCGCCCTGCTGGGGCACGCCATACCGCTTGGCATCTGGTATGTGCCGGTGGCGGCCTTTTTGATCGTCAGCATGGTGAACGCGGTGAACCTGACCGACGGGCTGGACGGGCTGGCAGGAGGCACGGCAGCCCTCGCCTTCGCCGCATATGGCGTCATCGCCTTCCGGCAGGGCGTGCCCGCGCTGGTCGCGTTCTGCCTAGCGGTGGTCGGCGCGCTCCTGGCGTTTCTGTGGTACAACACGCACCCGGCGCGGGTGATCATGGGCGGTATCGGCTCGTTGACATTGGGCGGGCTGTTGGCGGTGGTCGGCTTGCTGGTGGGGGACCTGCTGGCGCTGGTGGTGATCAGCGCCGTGTTCATCGCCGTCGAGCTTTCGGTGGTGTTGCAGGTTGGGTATTTCAAGTACACGCGGCGGCGATACGGCGAGGGACGCCGCATCTTCAAGATGGCGCCGCTGCACCATCATTTTGAGCTATCCGGCTGGACTGAGGTGCAGGTGGTGCAACGGTTCTGGCTAGTTGGAGCGGTAGCGGCCATGGCCGGCGTGGCCCTGGCGCTCTGGCAGAGTGTGCGGTAGAGAGATCATGGCAGAGACGATGGCGCTGCGAGATCTGGCAGACAAACGGATCACGATCATCGGCCTCGCCCGCGAGGGGGTCGCGCTGG
>JAIOAV010000071.1 GCA_019873665.1 Chloroflexota bacterium | reverse complement strand
ACGCCCTGGGCCAGATGCCGCTCATCGTTGATTTGCGCTCCGTTGACGGGACACTGCTTGATCAGCGCAAGCGGAGCTAGAGCGGTGCCCGGCCGGCCCGACGGAATGACCTCATATCGCATGCCAGGCCGCCAGCGCGCGGCTTGGCATGCGCCATTTCCGGAGGCAACATAGCCATGCGTCCCAGACACAAAGGGGAAACCGCACTCGTTATCGGCTATGGCAACACCAGCCGCCGCGATGATGGCGTTGGCTACCATGTTGTTGACGCGTTGAACGCCCGGTTGGGACGCCCATCGCTCGGCGAGCTCAGCAGCGACCCGGCGGATCAGGCGGGCGACATCCACACGATCTGGCTACATCAGCTCGCGCCGGAACTGGCGGAGATTGTTGCGAGCTATGATCTGGTGGTCTTTGTGGATGCACATCGCGATCGTTGCGCTCCAGACCTTCACATCGTGCCCCTCACGTCGTCCTATCACTCCTCGATGATCTCCCACCATCTTCACCCGGAGACGCTGCTCGCCCTCACACGCGATCTTTACGGGCACTCGCCACGCGCTGTGCTCGTATCGGTGCGAGGCCATGACTTTGATTTCGGGGAATCGCTTTCCCTCCGCACGCAGGAGCTGACCGACGCCGCGCTGGAGGAGATCATCCGCCTCCTAGCGCCCGCACCCTGAGGACGCGACTGCGGCTTGCCACGCTCGCTTTCCGCGCTAGAATAGAACCCATCGGCAACCACTGCGATCACCGAGGCGACGTGAGGCATTCGCCAGAAAGGGGGATGGAACCAGCAAGACTCCAACGTGTGGCAGCGAGTATCGTTTGCGAAAACGACAATCGTGGAGGGGAAAGATGGCTTTCAAGACACCAAAAGAGATCGTCACCACCACATTCAACGTCTGCTGCGCCAAGGTGGCTCTGCCGCCGGTCAAGATGCTGGTCCTTGGCTTTCTGGCCGGCGCCTACATCGGCTTTGGCGGTCTGCTCGCGATCTTGGTGGGACGGGGCGTCAACACGGAGACGCTGGGGCCAGGCATCAGCCGGTTTGTCTTTGGTGCGGTCTTCCCTGTCGGCCTCATGCTGGTGGTCATCGCCGGGTCCGAGCTCTTTACCGGCAACTGCGGCCTGATCACCCCGGGCTGCCTCGCACGTCGGGCGACATGGGTTGGCTTGCTCAGGAATTGGGTGCTCGTCTATATCGGCAACTTTGCCGGGTCGCTCTTCCTCGCCTACTGCCTCGGCTACTTGACCGGCCTGACCTCCGCCGATCCGTACTTGAGCGCGACCAAGGCGATCGCCGAGAGCAAAGTCCAACTGGATTTCTGGCAGCTCTTCTGGCGAGCCGTGGGATGCAACTGGCTGGTCAATCTCGCCATTTGGTTGGCGCTGGCGTCGGATGATATTGCCGGCAAGATCCTCGGCATCTGGTTCCCCATTATGGCGTTCGTCGCCATGGGCTTTGAGCACAGCGTTGCCAACATGTTCTTCATCCCGCTCGGCATGTTCAACGGGGCAAACGTCTCGTGGGTGCAATTCCTCGTGGGCAACCTCGTCCCTGTCACGATCGGCAACATCATCGGCGGGGCGTTCCTCGTCGGGGCGGTATATTGGTGGCTGTATGGGCGCGACTGACCGCGCCGCCGAATGGTGCCAGGCGCAACTCATACGCCTGGCACCGGCGCCCTGCCGATCTGCGACTATCTCGCGATCCCCACCAGCGTGATTCCGTCTGCCCGCAACACCCGATCCAACTTGTGCGCCCGCGCCAGGTCCTCCGGCGTATTGATGTTGAAGAACGAGAGGCGCGCCGGATCAAAACGCTCGATATCGGCGGCGGTGATGTAGCGAATCCGCCCCTCGCGCAGCAGGTGCGAGATGCGCAGGCAACCGGCCAGGATGAGCGCCTCCATCCGCGGCAGGCAGTGTTTGCCGTAGACGGCGTGCAAAGGCTCCAGGAAGCCATCATATTGCGGGATGAGCAGGTCATAGCCCTCCGCCTGCGCGATCATATACGCCAGCAGCGGCCCGCTCAGGAAAGGCATGTCGCACCCCACGACCACCGCATGCGACCCTCTGGCCGCCAGCAAGCCGGAATAGATGCCGCCCAGAGACGCCTTGCCGGGATAGACATCGCCCACCACGCGGACTGGCAGATGCGCGAAACTCGCCGGCTCGTTGGTTACGACGATGCAGTCATTCGCCAGAGGCAGCACCACATCCAGCACCCGCTGGATCAGCGGCTGCCCGTTGATCTCCACGAATGCCTTGTTCATCCCCAACCGGCGGCTCTGCCCGCCGGCGAGGATGACGGCAGAAACCCCAGCCATCACACCTGCCTCGCGCGTAAGCTGGGAGGATTATATCACAATTGCGCCTGCATGTCATGGCGAGCGACCGCAGGGAGCGAAGCAATCCCCTGCTAACGCGAGGAGAGGATTACTTCCAGTCTCCGGTTGACTTCTAGTCGCTTGGCGTCACCAGCAGCTCCCAGATCAACGCCACCATCGCCTTGGTGCCGATGACGAGGCCCTCGATGTCCACCGATTCGTCGGTGCCATGCGCCATGCTGAGCGGCAACCCCTTGGCCGGATTCCCCGGCGCAAAGTTATAGACCACCGTGCCCAGTGGCCGCAGGAAGCGAGAATCGGTGAAACCGGTCGTCAGCCCCGGCCCCCAGAGCAGGTCATCCCGCCCGATCACACGCGCCATGGCGCGACGGATGGCGGCAGCAAAGGGGGTGTCGTAGGGTGAGGCGTTCGAGAGTGCCGTCTGCTGGATGGCGATCTGCGCGTCCAACCCGTCCATGATCCGCTCCACCTCGCCGCGCAGATACGCCACGTCCTGGTGCGGCAGCGTCCGCGCGTCGCAGATGATCGTCGCCGTCTCCGGCACGTTGTTGCTCTTGACGCCCGCACGCACGATGGTCGGCGTCAGCGTCAGCCGCGAGACGCCGCGCAGCATGTCTATCTCGTCGCCCACCGTCTCTTTGAGCTGCGCGATGACCTCGTCCACGTTCTCCGCCGTTACCTCCTCTGCCAGAGCGAACAGCTCCGGCAGGTGGCGAAAGACCTCCGCCGAGACATCGCGCGCCGGCTCATATGCCTGCAAGCGCCGCAGCGCCTCGGCCATCTTGAAGGTCACATTGTCGCCTCGCCACGGCGCGGCGGCGTGCGCGCTGCGCCCCTTGAGCGTCAGCGTTACCTCCAGACGGCCCTTTTCGCCCACCGGGATCAGGTAAAGCAGCCGTCCATCCGGCAGGTGCAGTGGGCTGCCGCCCCCCTCATTGATGGCATAGGTCGCGCCAACGCGCTCCGGATGGTGCGCCGCCAGCCAGCCAGCGCCATACGCGCCCCCCGTCTCCTCGTCCGCCACCGCGCAAAGGGTGAGGTCGCCGCGCAGCGGCACGCCCGCGCGCCGCAACAGCACCATCGCCATCGCCTGACACGTGAGCAGCGCCTTGCAGTCCGCGCTGCCGCGCCCGTAGATGCGCCCCTCGTGAATCGTCGCGCTAAAGGGCGGAAAGCGCCACTTGCTTTCGTCCTCGATCGGCACAACGTCGGTATGCGACAGGAGCAAGAGGCTCGGCGTCCGCTCCGTCCCCGCCAGCGTCGCCAGTAGGTTGCCGCGCCGTGGCGCCGACTCGAGCACGTCGCTGGCGATCCCCTCGCTCGCCAGGAAATCCTGCAAGTCATGACACAGGGCGGTCTCGTTGCCGGTGGGCATGACGCCAGTGTTGATGGTGGGGATGCGTACCAACCGCTGCTCCAGGGCGATGATCTCCTGGCGGCTCTCCTCCACGCGGGCGAGGAGCTGATCGAGTGATGTCATATGACCCTCCTTTGCGGGCAAGGCGCGATGCGCACGAGGCGCATCATATCACGCAAAGGCGGCGTTGACAAGCGAAAGAGCCTTGGAGGCGGGGTCCTTTTGACTCGCCTGTCATTTGGTGTTATCATCGCGCTTTGGGTTAGCGGAGATCAAGGAGGTCATACCATGCCTTTTCGCGGCATCTACCCTGCGCTTCTCACGCCATTCGACGCCGATGGCCAGGTGAACGAGACGGTGTTGCGCGAGCTGCTCGACTTTCAGCTCTGGGCCGGCGTGCATGGCTTTTGGATCAACGGCGGCGCGGGCGAGGGGCTGCTGCTGACGATCGAGGAGCGCCGCCGCGTCGCCGAGATCGTCATGGATCACGTGCGCGACCAGGTGCCGGTGATCGTGCATGTCGGTGCGCTCACCACGCAGGAGGCGGCCACACTGGCCCGGCATGCCGAGACGATCGGCGCGGCGGCGGTGGCATGTCTGCCCCCGCTTTACTACCGCCCCGACGAGATCGCCATCGTGGATCATTACCGGCAGGTGGCCAGCGCAACGTCGTTGCCCCTCTTTGCGTATAATATCCCGGGCGCGACGGGCGTTGCGCTGACGCCAGAGCTGATCGGGAGGCTGGTGGCCGAGATCCCGACGGTGCGCGGCATCAAACACAGCTCCTTCGACCTCTATGCCTTTCAGCAGATGCGCGAGCGCACCGATGAGGATTTTACGCTCTTTTCTGGGAGCGATGAGGTGCTCCTCGCGGCGCTCAGCATGGGCGGAAACGGCGCGGTGGGGTCGAACTTTAACCTGCTGCCCGGCGCCTTTGTCGAGCTGTACGAGGCGTTCCGCCAGGGAGACATCGGCCGAGCGCAGCGGCTGCAGGAGCGGGTGAATGCCATCATCCGCGTGCTGCTCCGCTTCCCGATATTGCCCGCCACCAAGTCGGCGATGCGCTGCATCGGCCTGAACTGCGGCGATTGTCGCCGTCCGTTGCGCACCCTTTCCGCCGCTGAGGAAGAGGCATTGCGCGCCGGGCTGGAAGAGGCCGGGCTTTTGCGGGGCGATGGCTGCCGTAGCTGATATCTCGATCAATCCGTGAGGGGACACCGTCCATGACAGGCGAGTCATCTGACTCCCGCAACAACCAAGGGGCCTCGCGTCCTATCTTTTTGCCCGCCAGACAGCCGGTGCGCTGGTCGCGGGTGTGGCACAACGCGCTGGCCATGCTGCGCCCGCCGACGACGAGCGTCGAAGACCGCAACGCGTGGTATCTGCAGGTGGAGATACTCTGGGCGGGCATTCTGAGCGCCGCCGCCGCCTTTGGCGGCAACTTTGCCGTCCGCCTCGGCGCCTCCAACCAGTTGATCGGCCTGATGTCGTCCGTGCCGGCGCTGCTGGTGGTGATCCTGACGTTGCCCGCGGCGCGGCTGATCGAGTCGCGCCGCAACCCCATGCCGCTGCTGGTGGGCAGCCTCTTTGCCTACCGGCTGGGCTTTCTGGCCATCGCGCTGATGCCCTTTTTCGTACCGCGCCACCAGGCGGAGGTGTTCGTCGGCCTGGTGTTGTTGATGAACGCGGTGCTCGCACCCTTTAACGCGGGATGGAGTGCGCTGCTGGCGGACATCGTGCCGGAGCGCAATCGCGCCGTCGTCTTTGCGCGGCGCAATATCATCGCCAGCGCCGCCGTCATCTTGCTGGTGCCGCCGATCGGTCGCCTCTTGGACCTGCTGGTGTTCCCCTACGGCTATCAGCTCGCCTATGGCCTCGGCTTTCTGGCGGGCATGCTCAGCACCTGGGATGTCAGCAAGCTGCAAGCGCCGGAGCGGATGATCACGCCTAGATCGCAGGCGGCCAAGGAGCCGCTCAGCCGCGCCACGCGGCGCCGCCTGCTCGCGCACCATCAGGGGTTCATCCGCATCACGTTGAACACCTTTGTCTTTGGCTGGGGCGCGTGGATGGTGGGACCGCTCTACATCATCTATTATCTGCGGCAACTGGGAGCATCGGACGCATGGGTGGGCACGCTCACCGCGGTGGCGAATCTCAGCGCCATGATCGGCTACTACCTCTGGCCCAGGTTCATCGCGCGATATGGGGAGAACCGCGTCCTCAAGTGGACCATCCCCACAGGCGGCATCTTTCCCATCTGGGCCAGCCTCGCCCGCAGCCTGACGCCCATCCTGGCCGCGGCCAGCGTGGACGGCGTGCTGATGGCGGGAGTCAACCTGAGCCACTTTAACATCCTGCTCAAGGTAACCCCCGCCGATCGCCGGGCGAGCTATATCAGCCTCTACACGGTGTGCATGAACGCGGGGGCCTTTGTCGCGCCGCTGATCGGCGTGGCTCTGGCGGATCGGATCGGCCTCACCACGGTGCTCCTGCTCGGCGGCGCCATCCGCACGGTAGGCGGCGTATTATTCTGGCTCCTGCCGGTGCTGACGGGCGACGCGACGCAGCCTGTGCCGCCGGCAGCCGAGCCGGCCTAAGAGGGACAGAGGATAGGTCTTCCGCCGTGAGCGAGAGGCAGCAACCAGCCACGCCACCCGAACCAGAACCCAAGCGCGATGTCGTCCATCCTGTGCTGCCGGCGCGGCAGCCGATCCGCTGGCAACGCGTCCGCCAGCAGGTCAACACGCTGTTGCGCTGCCCGACGGGGGACGTTACAGAACAGAATATCTGGTATCTGCAACGCATGCTCCTCTGGTCCGGCGTCATGAGCGCGGTGGCATCTTTCAACGGCAACTTTGCCGTGCGGCTGGGCGCGTCAAACCGGCTGATCGGCCTCCTCTCGTCCATGCCGGCGCTCTTGGTGGTGCTGCTGATGATGCCTGCCGCGCGGCTGATCGAGACGCGCCGCAAGCGCCTCCCCTGGATTCTGGGCAGCCTGCTGGCGTATCGCGCCGGTTTTTTCCTCATCGCGCTGATGCCATTCGTGGTCCGCCAGTGTCGCGCCGAGGTGTTCGCCGCGCTGATTCTGATCATGCAGGTGCTCCTCTCGCCCTTCAACGCCGGGTGGGACTCGGTGCTGGCGGACACGGTGCCGGAGCGACGTCGCGCCAAGGTCTTTGCCCAGCGCAACATCATCCTCTCCGCCGTGGTGATCGTCGCGGTGCCGGTGGTGGGGCGGCTGCTGGATAGCGTGATCTTTCCCTACGGCTACCAGATCGCCTACGGGGCGGGGTTCTTGCTGTCGCTCGGCACCATCTATGACATCAGCAAGCTACAACTTCCCGACGCGCCGATCCCCACGGCGCGCAAGCGGGGCCGCCTGAGCGTCGCGCTGGTGCGCCAGTTGCTGGCTGAGAATGACAACTATGTGCGCATGGTGGTCAACACGCTGCTGCTGGATTTGGGGGCGTGGCTGGTGTCGCCGCTCTACATCATCTACTACCTGCGGCACTTGGGCGCGACCGACTCCTGGGTCGGCACGCTCACCGCCATTGCCAACCTGAGCGCCATGGGCGGCTACTATATCTGGCAAAAGCTGATCGCGCGCTGGGGCGAGAACCGCGTGCTCAAGTGGACGTCGCCGGCGTGTGGCTTCTTTCCCGCATGGGTGGCCGCGTGGGGCGCGCTGCCGCCGATCCTCTTTGCCGCGGTCATCAACAACCTGATC
Source organism: Chloroflexota bacterium (assembly GCA_019873665.1). Lineage (GTDB taxonomy): Bacteria > Chloroflexota > Anaerolineae > JAAYEA01 > JAAYEA01 > JAIOAV01. The sequence goes on along the minus strand of JAIOAV010000071.1, from coordinate 12,241 downwards.
ATGCCCGGCGTCAGCCTGAGCCACTATAATATCCTGCTGAAGGTGTGTCCCACGGATCGGCGACCCAGCTATATCAGCCTCTATTCTGTGGTGATGAACGCCGGCGCTTTCGTCGCGCCGATGGTGGGTGTGGCGCTGGCGGATCGGTTCGGCGTCGTGCCAATCCTCTTTTTGGGCGGAGCGATGCGCTTTTGGGGCGCGCTCTTTTTCACCCTTCGCCCGGTGCGCGTGCCGGATAGCGTGTCCGCGGCAGCGTGAACTTGTCGCCAGACGAGCATGTGAGTAACATGCAGCGCATGAACGAACGATCAACGCCGCCGTCCGGCCCGCCAGGGCCACGACCGGACACACTCCTGCCACATCTCCCGCTGCCCACGCAACCGATCCGCTGGCGGCGAGCGCTGGCGAACGCGTGGTATATGTTCTGGCCGCAGTTGCACGCCGGACAGAGCGACGCGGAGCGCAACCTCGCCATGTTGCGCGTCTCGCCCTTCTGGTCCTCGGTGCTGAACGCGGCGATCTCGTTCAACAGCACCTTTGCCGTGCGGCTGGGCGCATCGAACCAGCTCATCGGCCTGCTGTCGTCGGTCCCCGCCCTGCTGGTCGTGCTGCTGACGCTGCCCGCGGCGCGATTTTTGGAGGGGCGGAAGGATCGTCTCCGCTGGATCGCGGGCAGCGTGTTCGTCTATCGTCTGGGCTACCTGGCCATCGCGCTGATGCCCTTTTTCGTCCGCGAGCATCGCGCCGAGGTCTTTGTGGCGATCATCCTCCTCTCGCAGGTGGTGCTGGCGCCCAACAACGCCGGCTGGAACGCGCTCCTGGCGGATATGGTCCCTCCGGAAAAGCGCGCGCCGCTCTTTGCCTATCGCAACATCCTGTTCAACGCCGGCACGGCGGTCATCACGCCGCTGATCGGGCGGATGCTGGATCGGGTGGTCTTTCCTCTGGGCTATCAGATCGCCTATGGCGTCGGCTTTGCGATCGCGCTCATCAACTCCTGGCTGATCTTTGGTCTGCGCCCGCCGCCTCCCGTCGCACCCCCGCCCCGCGTCGCCACGCGCCAGCCGTGGTCGCGGCAGCGCATGCGGGCGCTGGCCGCCGCGAACCGCCCGTACATCCGCATGGTGATCAACACGCTGGTGCTGGACTCGGGCGCGTGGCTGGTGAGCCCGCTCTATATCATCTACTATCTGCGTCACCTGGGCGCGTCCGATTCGTGGGTCGGCACGGCAACCGCCCTTTCCACCGTTAGCGTGATGGTAGGCTACTATATCTGGCAGAAGGTCATCCGGCAGCAGGGGGAGAGCAAGGTGTTGCGCTGGACGGTGCTCTCCGTGGGGCTCTACCCTCTGGCGGTGGCGCTGACGCCGGGTCTCAGCCCGCTGTTGGTCGCCGTGGTGGTCAACGGCGTGCTGACACCGGGGATCGGCCTGAGCCATTTCAACATCCTGTTGCAGGTCTGCCCCGCGGAGCGGCGCGCCAGCTACACCAGCCTGTACACCGTGCTGATGAACGCCGGCGCTTTCGTCGCCCCAATGGTGGGCGTGGCGCTGGCGGGGGCCATCGGCTTCAAGACGGTATTCATCATCGGCGCGCTGCTGCGCACGCTGGGCGCGATCCTCTTCTGGGTGTGGCCGGTGCAAGCGCCGGAGATCGAGCCAGCGGCGGTGCAGGGGGCGCAGAAAGAGGGGCAAAATGGCGACGACGATGATTGACACCCGTACCCTGCAGGCTACGGCGCGCATCGAGCGATTGCGTGAGGCCAAGTTCGCCCGCGAAGCGCGGGACGGACAGCGCAACCCGCGCGCGAATCCGCACGTGCTGATCGCCGCTGCCCGCTCCTGGCAAGAGACCACGGGCGAGACGTGGCACATCATCCGCCGCGCCAGACGCATCGCGGCGATCCTGGACGCGCTGCCGGTGGAGATCGCCCCGGACGAGCTGCTGGTGGGGCGGCTGCCGCTGGGTGAGACAGATGCGCACATGGAGGCCGCGCTGCAGGAGGCACGCGCTTTCCTGGCCACGCAGCCACCACACAAGGGACAATCCGCACACATGACGCTGGATAACGAACTGATCCTGCGCCGCGGGCTGGCGGGGATTGCCGCAGACATTCGCGCCCGCGTGGCGGCACTGGATCTCGCCGACCCGGACGATCAGGCGAAGGAGCGCTTTTACGCGGCGTGCCTGATGGCATTGGAGGCCGTCGGGCGGCTGGCGCAACGCTACGCCGCGCACGCGGCCGACCTGGTCGCGGCGGAAGCGGACCCGCAGCGCCGCGCGGAGCTGGCGCAGATCGCGGCGATCTGCGCGCAGGTGCCGATGCACCCGGCGCGCACTTTCTGGGAGGCACTACAGGCGGTGCATTTCATGACCTACGCCGTGCAGGCGGGAGAGGAGCTGCTCCTCTTTCCCGCCGGGCGGATGGATCGCTATCTCTGGCCCTACTATGAGCGCGACATCGCCGTGGGCGCGCTCACTCCGGCAGGGGCGCTGGAGCTGATTGACTGTTTTTATATCCTGATGAACGAGCTGGTGCCGCGCTCGCTGGCGGTCGGCGTGATGATCGGCGGGCACGACGCGACGGGGCGCGAGGTGACCAACGAAATGTCGTATCTGCTCCTGGAGGCGGTGGCGCATGTGCGCATGGCGTATCCCGGCGTCTCGATCTGCTACCGCGATGACACGCCCGAGGCGCTGGTGCAGCGCGGCTGCGAGCTGCTCGCCGACGGGCTGACGCATCCCGCCATCTTTAACGACGCGGTGATCACGCGGGGCCTCATCGAGCTGGGCGTCACGCCACCCGAGGCGTGCGAGTACATCCACAGCACCTGCGTCGAGATCACGCCCATCGCCGCGTCGAATGTGTGGGTCGCCAGCCCCTACTTTAACCTGGTGCAGATGCTGCACGACCTGATCGGCGTGCCGCCGCTCAACGCCGGGCCGGCGTGGACACCTGTGCCGCCCGCCACGTCGCTGGCGACCTTTGACGGGCTGCTGGAGAGCTATCGCGCCCACCTCGGCACGCGCATCATGGAGGCGGTGCGCGTGCAGAACGCCATGCGGCGGCATCGCATGCGCCACGGCGGGCATCCGCTCCTTTCCTGCTTTGTGCGCGACTGCCTGCAGCGCGGCGTGGATATAGATGAAGGGGGCGCGCGCTATAGCTGGATCGAATGCTCCTTTGTCGGGCTGGCCAATCTGGTGGACTCGCTGGCCGCGATCCGACAGTTTGTGTACGCAGAGCGGCGCTGGACGCTGGCGGAGTTGGCGGCGCTGCTGCGCGAGGACTTTGCCGGTGATCCGGCGGCGCGCGAATTGCTGCTGCATCGCGCCGACAAGTACGGCAACGGCATAGCAGCGGTGGACGAGCTGGCGGTGCACGTGATCGAATGGATCGTGGACGAGTGCGCCCGCTACCGCGTCGTGCCGGATGGACGCTTTGTGCCGGGGCTGTTTTGCTGGGTGATGCACGAGCGGCTGGGGCGAGAGACCGCCGCCTCTGCCGACGGGCGCGTGGCGGGGTTCCCGCTGGCGGATGGCGCCGGCCCGGCGCAGGGGCGCGAACGCCAGGGCCCCACAGGCGCGGTGCTCTCCACCACCGTGTGGGATCACACGCCGATGATGGGCGGGCTGGTGCTCAACCTCAAGTTCAGCCGCACCCACGGCGACGCCAAACAGGTGGCCTCCTTCCGCGATCTACTGCGCGTCTATATGGCGCGGGGTGGGCTGGAGATGCAGATCAACTGCGTGGACAGCGAGACGCTGCGCGACGCGCAGGCGCGCCCCGAGCTCTACCGCGATCTCGTGGTGCGCGTGGCGGGCTATAGCGACTATTTCACGACCCTCTCCCGTGGCATGCAGGACGAGATCATCGCGCGCACCGAGTTCCGTAACTGAAAAAGAACCCTATGGAGACAGGTCATCTGCAATACAGGCCAGGGAGAAGCGAAAAGGGGAGCAATGCAATCGCTGCGAGCTGCGCCGCCGCCCTGTCACGGCGAGCGACCGCACGCCGCCGCCGTCATTGCGAGCCGCACCGCGGCGAGGCAATCTCCTGCTGGCTGCGTAGGAGATTGCTTCGGGCGCTGCGGGCCCTCGCAATGACACGAAAGCCCAAGCTATGCGCAACCGTCCAGTTTCCGATTCACTTCATCAGCTATCTCAGGCTGACAAAGCGGCAGCTGGGCTATCTCATCAACTTTCCCACTATCAAACAGGGGGTCAAACGTGTCATACTTTAGCATCGCGCTGCGAACGACCAGAGACCATATTTCCCTGGTGGCTTGGCGCCTTGGTGGTGTCAGTTGAAGGACGACATGGGCGCGCCATTCGTCTGGTGGCGGAATCGGTCCTACCTGCTTCTGACGGGCGTCAAGTTCATGTCGTTCCTCGCGGCGGGATTGACCAACCCGCTCTTTTCCATCCGCGCGCAGGGGTTGGGCGCGACGCTGGTCCAGATCGGGCTGATCGGGATGGTAGCGCAGATCGCCGGCACGGCGGTGCAGTACCTGCTGGGCCAGCAGTCGGATCGGCTGATGCGACGCAAGCCGCTCGTCCTCATCGGCATGGGGGCCAACGCGCTCAACTGGCTTCTCGTGGCCGCCATCCGCAGCTACGAGCCACTCTATTGGATCCGCATACTCAACGGCGTGGCGCTGGCGGCGAACGGCGTCGGCAGCCTGGCGCTGATCGGCGATATCCTGGAGGGACAGCCCAACCGTGGGCGGCTGATGGGGCTGCATCGCGGGTCGGGGTCGTTCGCCTTTGGCGTGGCGGCGCTCTTTGGTGGGCGACTGGCGGATACCTACGGCATCGCCGCGCCCTTTTATCTGGCCGGCGCTTTCAGCCTCATCGGGACGCTCCTCGCGCTGCTGATACGCGAGACGCCTGCGCTCCACGGCGCGACGCCGGTGCGCGTGGCCGCGCCGACGCTGCCCACGGACGTTACCTGGGCCGAGGTGCGCCGCATCCTCCCCTTCCTGGCCGTGGTCCTCATCTGGTCCTTTGCCATGAGCTCCGCCTTTGCCTTCTGGCCGGTCTATATGCGCGAGCAGGGCTTTTCCAACACCGTCGTCACCCAGCTCTGGGGGATCGCGGCGCTGGGCGAGACGGCGATGATGATCGTCGCCGGCTACCTCTCGGATCAGCTCGGCAGCCGCCGCGTGGTGGCGGCAGGGCTGGCGGGCATGGGGCTCGTCTTTGTCGCGTACACCCTCTTGCCGCGCATGCCGTGGCTGATCCCGATCCAGCTCGTGCGCTCCCTCACCTTTTCCTCCTACGAGGCGGCGGCCATGCTTTACGCCACCGAGATGGGGCTGCGCCGCCAGCGGGGACGCATGGCGGGGCTGCAGGCGACCGCGTCCAGCGTGGGCGGCATCAGCGGTTCAGCGGCGGGCGGTGCCATCGCGCAGGCGCTGGGCCTCGGGTTGATGATCCGCGCCACCGGCTTGCTGATGGTGGCCGTGGGCTTTGTCGCGGGCCTGATCATGCCCGCGCCGCAGGCCGCCGCGCAGGCGGAGGAGGCCAAACCCACACCGGCGGCGAGGTGACCCGAGTCAAAAGAGCACCATCGCTTTGTATCCTGACAGTCTAGTTTCCCCGACTCCCAATCTGTGTTATCATGAAAGCAAGGAGAACTATGGAACTCTCTACCTCGCTCAACGTCCTGTGGGACCCGCCGCGCATCGCGCAGCCGGCCGCCGTAACCCGCGTCGCGGCGGCAGGCTTTCGCCGCCTGGACATGAACTTCACCGACTGGCTCTTTGATGGCTCGCCATTCGTCGGCGCGGAATGGGAGGCGTGGGTGCGCGACATCCGCCGCGCCGCAGACACGGCGGGCGCGCGCTTCACGCAGGCGCACGGCCCGATTTATGACAAGTTTGCGGGCACGCCGCGCACCGCTTGGCTGCACGAGATGAGCCACCGCTCCCTCGTCGCGGCGGGGATGCTGGGCACGCCGTGGGTGGTGTTCGAGCCAGAGACGATGGCCGGGACGTGGGATGCGACGCACGTGGCGGCCATCTTGCAGCGCAACGCCGACTACTTTGGCTCGCTCCTGCCCACCGCGGAGCGAGCCGGCGTCGGCATCGCCATCGAGAACGTGGCCGACTATTTCGGCGTGCGGCGCGGCCTGGGGCGGCTCTATGGCAGCACACCCCTTGAGCTGCTGGCGTTGGTAGCGGCCCTGAATCACCCGCGCATCGGCATCTGCTGGGATACCGGACATGCCCACATCCAGCAGCTCAACCAGCGCCACGCCATCCTCGCTGTCGGGCCGCACCTGCGCGCGCTGCACATCCAGGATAATGACGCCAGGAGTGACCAGCATCTCCTCCCCTACTATGGGAGCATTCGCTGGGAGGAGGTCATGGCGGGGCTGCGGGAAAGCGGCTATGGCGGCGATTTCACCTACGAGGCGCACAACTCGATCCGCATCCTGCCGGACCCGCTGCGCGACGCGGCGCTGCGCTATGCGGTGGCATTGGGCAAGCATCTGTTGGCGATGTAACCAGAGGTGAGGCACAGTTGGGATGGTGGGGACACCCGCGAGACCGCTTCCGACGAAAGGAGGCCGAATATGGACGAGCTGATCAGCCCGGCAGAGCTGCGCGCGCTCCTGGCTGGGGCCAACCCGCCGGTCGTAATAGACACGCGCGACGCGGCCGCGTACCGCGTGGGGCATATTCCGGGGGCGCTCAATATCGGCAACGACAGGCTGCCGCGCGCGCTGGATCGGATCCCGAAAGACAGACTGGTGGTAACCTACTGAATGATGCGGCACCCCGGCAGCTCCGGCAGCGAGCGTGCCGCCATGCTACTCCGTGCGAGTGGCTATCAGGCAAAGGCGTTGCAGGGCGGTTTCCCCGCCTGGCAGAAGGCTGGATACCCGGTCGAGGTGGAAGCGTAGAAATCCTGTCATGGCGAGCCGCGCAGCGGCGCGGCAATCCCCTGCTGACGCGGCGAGGGGATGGCTTCGGTCGCTTTGCTCCCTCGCCATGACATGAGGGCAGGTGTTCCCTGCCCTTACACCTTTATCTCGACCTCGCGGCCAAGCCTGGCGCTCTCGATGGCGCTAAACACCATGGCCAGGCTCTTGATGTTGTCCGCTGCCGCCGTCTCCGGCGCCTCGCCCGTCTGCACGCAGCGCAGGAACTCGCGGATCACGCCGGCATGTCCGCCGACCTTGTCTCCGGCATCGAAGGGCGGCATCTCCAGCGCCTCCATCTCGGAGCGAAAACCGCCGGCTTTGCCCACCACCTCGGCGCGGAACCCGTCCGCGCCATCCCACGTGGCGCTCCCCTTCTCGCCGATCACGCGCCAGTCCCCTTCCCATGTGGTGTTCAGCCCCTCGGCGCACCAGCTCCCGCGATAGGTATAGACGAGGTCATTGGTCATCTGGAACACCGCCACCGCCGACGCTGCGTGGTCATACCACGACCCGGGCGGGTTCCACTCCTTGCAATAGACCGCCACCGGATCCTCGCCGGAGATAAAGCGCGCCTGGTCGAAGGTGTGGATCGCCATGTCCAGCAGCAGCACATGCTCCATCCGGTCGCGAAAGCCGCCAAAGTGCGCGCCGATGTAGAAATCCACATTTAACGTCGTCAGCCGACCCAGCGCGCCGCTCTCGATCAGGTGGCGCAGCCGCCGGATGCGCGGGTCATAGCGACGATTCTGCACCACTGCCAGTATCTTGCCCGCCTCATCCGCCGCCGCGATCATCCGTCGCGCGTTCTCCATCGAGTCCGCCAGCGGCTTTTCGCCCAGCACATGGCAGCCGTGCTGCAGCGCCGTCAGCGTAACCGGCAGATGCGCCTCCGGCACCGTGCAGTCGAACACAACGTCCGGCTCCGTCTGTTTGAGCACCGCCGGCAGATCGTTGCTGATGATTGCGTCCACCAGGTTGAACTCGGCGGCGCGCTTGCGTGCCACCTCCTCATAGAGGTCCACCAGCCCCACCAACATCACCTCTGGCATCCCCTGCAGCGCCTTGAGCCACGCGCCGCTGATGCCGCCACACCCCACCAGAACCGCCTTGAGCATCGCGTCTATCCTCCTGTCGTCGTCGCCGTCAACACGATCTATAGCGCCTCTATGGCCGGAAGCGCACGCCCACCGCACGCGCCACGCAGCGAATATGATCCGCCGCCCGCTCGTACTCTTCCCGCTCCCGCATGTGTTCCAGCAGCAGTGGCGTGTCCGGGTCGAGTTTATCCAGCTCCCGCAGGTACACGCCATAGTCCAGCGCTCCCGTGCCGGGCACTGTCTCGTCCAAGTGCGTCGTCAGCCTGTCCGCGAGAATGATGTCCTTGGCGTGGCAGCTCTTGATACAAGTTCCCAGCTTGGCAAAGCAATCGCGGATCAGCGCGCCATTGGCAAAATAGCGCTGCGGGCTGCACACCAAGTTCACCGGGTCCAGGTGTACGGCAAAGCGCGGGCGATCAATGGCGCGGATCAGCGCCAGATACGAGTCCGCGGAATCGGGATAGGCCCAGGGCATCGTCTCCAGCGTATAGTAGGTGCGCGTCGGCTGCACCGCGTCAATGATCTCGCGCACCGTCGCCACGATCATGTCAAAGGTCTCGTCGGTGAGGTTAGCCGGGTGCGGCCCATCCCATCGGCTGCCGCGCGAGCCGGCGATGTTCACACAGCAGCGCGCGCCGATGGCATCCGCCAGCGCCAGCCCCGCCTTGCACTTGTCCAGCGCCGCCTGCCGCGTGGCCGGGTCATCGCTCAACGGGTTGCTCCACGCTCCCACTTCGGCGATGACGATGTCTGCTGCCGCCGCGGCCTCGGCATAGGCCCGGATCATCGCCGCATCCGCGTCCGGCCCGACGGGGCATCCCGCTGCGCCATAGCCCCATCGCCGCACCGCCGCCACCCATGCCGCCGGGTCCGCCGGCCTGTCCAGAATCGGCCCGCCCAGTCGCACCATCGGCCCCCTCCGTTGCGCCTTGATCTCAACTTTCGCCCTTCGGCGCATTATAACACGCTTTCGCCTCGCCCGCACATGACAATGCAGCACTTCTGCGATATAATGGCGACAGTCAACACATCTGAGACAAAACACGCTGTCGCCCCTCAAGGAGCCAACATGAAAAAGGCCGTGATTCTGGGAGAGCGCCGCGCCGCGCTGGTGAATGCGCCAGTGCCGCAGGCCAAGGAGAACTGGGTCGTGGTGAAGGTGCATGTAGCCCCCATGTGCACCGAGTACAAAGCGTTCGTGGCGGGACAACCTAACGAGTACCTGGGACACGAGGCGGCAGGCGAAGTGGTGGAGGTGGCGCAACCGAGCAAGGTGCAAGTGGGCGACCGCGTCGTCGTCATGCCACTCTACCCCTGCGGGCAGTGCGCCCTCTGCCTCAGCGGCGACTATATTCACTGCCAGCATGGCGTCAGCGTCGCCGATTTCGCCGGCAGCCGCGAGGGGAGCGCCACCATGGCGCAGTATCTGCTCAAGCCGGACTGGCTGCTGCCGCGCATCCCGGACGATGTCTCGTATGAGGATGCCGCGCTGGCGTGTTGCGCGCTGGGGCCATCCTTTGGCGCGCTGGATCGGATGCAGGTGGACGCCTTTGACACGGTGTTGATCACCGGCCTGGGGCCGGTGGGGCTGGGGGCGCTGGTGAACGCGCGCTTTCGCGGCGCGCGCGCCATCGCCGTCGAGTCGCATCCGTACCGCGTGGCCCGGGCGCGTGAGATGGGCGCGGCGGCCGTGTTGGACCCCGGCGACCCGTCCGTGCTGGCGCAGATTCGCGCGCTCACCGGCGGGATCGGCGTGGACAAGGCGCTGGATTGTTCCGGCGTCGTGGCGGCGCAGCGGCTGTGCATAGACGCCACGCGACGGCGCGGGCAGGTGGCGTTTGTCGGCGAATGCCAGGACGAACTGACGATCCGCGTCAGCCCCGACCTGATCCGCAAAGGGCTGACGATCCACGGCTCGTGGCACTATAACCTGAACCTTTTCCCCAAGATCATGCAGGTCATCCTCGAGTCGCCGCTGATCCCGCTTCTCGTCAGCCACGTGCTGCCGATGAGCCGCATACAGGAGGCGATGGAGCTATCCGCCTCGCACAACTGCGCCAAGATATTGCTCAAGCCATGGGAATAGGATTCCACGTCTCAGGGGACAGCCAATCGCACATGTGGAGGAGAGCGCCATGACCAAGTACATCGGCGTACTGACCGCCGGCGGCGATAGCCCCGGCCTAAATGCCGCGCTGCGCGGCCTGGGCAAGTCAGCCATCGGCTACCACAACATGTCGGTGATCGGCTTTCGCGATGGCTTTCGCGGGCTGGTGGAGAACCGCACATTGCCACTGGAGAACGCCACCCTCTCCGGCATCTTGACGCTGGGCGGCACCATCCTCGGCACCAGCCGCGACAAGCCGGACCTGATGCCGGTGGGCAGCAAAGTGTTGGACATGACCGAGGTGTGCGTGGACAACTATCGCAAACACCATCTGGATGTCCTGGTCTGCATCGGCGGCGCGGGCACGCTGAAGAACGCCTACCTCCTGCACAAGCAGGGGCTGAACATCGTGGCGCTGCCCAAGACGATTGACAACGACGTATGGGGCACCGATGTTACCTTTGGCTTTGACACCGCCCTCGGCATCGCCACCGAGGCGATTGACCGGCTGCACAGCACCGCGCAGGCGCATCACCGCATCATCATCGTCGAGGTGATGGGCCACAACACCGGCTGGCTGGCGCTGGGCGCGGGCGTGGCGGGTGGCGCGGACATCATCCTCATCCCAGAAATCCCATATGACATCAACATCGTGGCGGAAGCGGCGGTGCGCCGCTGGCGGGAGGGCAAGCGCTTTAGCATTATCGCCGTCGCCGAAGGCGCTATGTCCAGAGAGGATGCCGCCATCTTGCAGAAAGCGGAGGAGCGGAAAAAGCAGGCCAAGAAAGAGGAAAAGGAAGCGGCCAAGGCGGCCATTGCCGAGCTGGAAGCAAAGCACATCGGGAACACGATGCGGCTGGCGGCGGAGCTAGAGACGATGACCGGCCTCGAATCGCGTGTTACCATCCTCGGCCACCTGCAGCGCGGCGGCACGCCCTCCGCCGCGGATCGGTTGCTGGCCACGCGGCTGGGCACAGAGTGCACGGCGCTGATTGACAAGGGCGTATATGGCGTCCTGGTCGCCGCCAGAGGCGAGGGTTCCAAGGCGATCCCGCTGGAGCAGGTGGCCGGCAAGTTGAAGCGCGTGCCGCTGGATCACCCGTGGCTGGAAAGCGCCCGCCGTGTCGGCACATGCATGGGCGACTAGCCCGCCGGCAGCGCGCGGCCCGACAGAAATACCAACCCACACACAGGAGAGCTTTATGCCAAGAGAGACCTGGCACGATTGTGAGGCGATCTGGGACGAGACATCCCTGACACTCAAGAACAGCGCCATCGAGCGGCGCTGGCGGCTGGAGAACGGCTTGCTGTGCAACGTGTCGCTGCGCGATGCGCGCACCGGCACCGAGTACCTCGTCGCGCCCAGCGACCGCCCCTCGCCAACGCCCGAATTCCCGGTGACGCAGACCTGCCGCCACGTCACGGTGGCAGCCGGGCCGTGGCAGCCGGAAGTCGTCAGCGCGCGCGGCCTACGCGTGACGGTGCGCGCCGTGTATGACGACTATGATCTGACCACCCTGCTGATGATCTACCCCGCGACGCCGGCCATCTCGACGCAGTTGGAGATCGCGACGCGCGCGGCTGATCTCGGCCGCGCCGAGGTGCGGTCGGCAGCGGCCGGCGCGCTGAGCGGCGTGGAAGCCCCGCCCACACAGCCCACCGACATCGTGACGGATGTCAACGAGCAGTACCGCGTTGACCACATCCACCGCGTGCTGGGCATCGCCCAACTGATGGATCACACGGACAATCAGGACAACCTGGCGCATGTGCGGCGCGACCTGCTGACGATCGCGCAACATCTCGAGTATCGCGGCAACGTCTTTTATCTGGAGAACCAGCTCACGCAGGAGGGGTTGGTGTTCCTGAAGGAAGCGCCGCTGCCCTACGCGCGGCCCGTGCCCGCCGCCAAGGACCTGACGGTGCGCGGCGGCCAATTGACCTTCACCGGCCTGGGCGCGGGGGACGCGCCGGTGCGCGCCAGCTACCCCTTCACCACGCTGGTCTATCGGGACGGGCGCGCGGGGCGCATCCGGGCGCTGCAGGACTATCAGCGGCACCTGCGCCAACTGGATGTGGCGCGCGATGTCATCATCTGGCATAACA
>JAIOAV010000070.1 GCA_019873665.1 Chloroflexota bacterium | reverse complement strand
CGTAATAAGCCAAGATTTCCCTTGACAACAAAGGAAAAGCATGATATACTCTTTCGTAGATAAACGAAAGCAAAACGCAAGAATTAGAAAGCTCCATTAACCGCATATTCCCCATCCAGCTATAGCGTACAGCGCGCTCATCGTCCGCAGGCAGCTGCCAAACCAAGATCAGCCCGGCGCCATTCGCCCTTGTAAACTTACAGGAGTTGGCCATGTCCATTTCTCCGATTCGCAACGTGACGCTAGAGATGAGCCTGAAGCCTTTCAAGGTTATGAATGATAATGCGATCCGCGCCGTGTGCCGCGAGCTGTTCCGCCAATGGGATGCCCTCACGCGACACGCTGACATGATATCGGTGATGCTGTGGGTGGCTGACGGATCTGAGATCCTGGACTATCGCGGTGATCTGGATCAAGAGATAGAATGGGGCCGCTATGCGGGGATGGCGAACCCTTTCCGCCCCACGCCCACCTGGGACCCAGAAAACCTCGCGCTGCATAGCGGCATCATCATCTACATGGACCACCCGCCAGTCATCACTTACCGCTGGCTGCGCAAGATCGTGGCCATGCTCAAGTCGGTGGGCGGAGCCATGACTGGCAAGCCAATCCGCATCGGCGCGACCTTTGACCCCGGCGACGAATTCGCGATCTCCACGTTCAAATATCAGCGCCATCCCGAGGTCTCGCTGGGTGCGACACGCGGCAAGGCGACCTTCGTCACGTGCTATGGCATCCTCAATGAAGACCACGATGTGTACGCGGGCTTCCCCAACGGCATCCCACAGGGCACGCCGTTCGGCACCTTCTTTGGCCGACAATGCCAGCATTTCCTCAGCGATCTCGGCTTTGATTACATCTGGTTCTCCAATGGTTTCGGGTTCGGCCTAGAAACCTGGGCCACCACCGGCGTTCTGTTCGACGGTTACAGATTCGACCCCAAGCCAGCCGCAGAGACACGAAAGCGGATCGTGGACTTCTGGCGCGCCTTTCGCGCCGAATGTCCCGATTACCGCATCGAGACGCGAGGGACTAACCTGATTGCCGGCGTGGACCTGGCTGCGGATGCCACGCCGCTGGCAGACATCTATCGCGGCGACTTGAACATGCTGCCGCCACCCAATTCGCCATGGGCGGCGATTGACGGGGACTTCGGCCTGGAGCTGGTGGGCTACCTTTCTCGTATTGCCGAGCTGCCCAACGACAAGCACTATCCCTTCCGCTTCTACCTGCACGACCCGTGGTGGCAGAATAGCCCCTGGACCGATCGTTACGAGAGCCAGCCTCACGACATCTATCTGCCGCTAGCGCTCTCCCGCGTGAACGCATGGGGCGATGTGGAGACGCCCATAGACATCCAATTCCTTACGGTGGATAACACCTGGGGCGAGATGCCGGTCAAGTACCCGAATGAGGTTATCCCCCACATCCTCAAGGCACGCGAGGACGAGCCAGATCAGGTGGGCCCCGTGGTCTGGGTCTATCCTTTCGACGAGTACCACGACATGGTGTTCGGCCCTGAACAGCGCCTGGATGTGGTCTTTTTCGAAGACTGGCTGATGCGTGGCGCCGTGAACACCGGCCTTCCGCTCAGCACTGTGGTGTCCAGCAAGAACCTGCTTTCCTCGATGGCGGCGCGGCCGGGGATGTACGATGGCTCGGTGCTGTTGGCGCCGGTTCCCGAGGTGAACCCCGACCTGGAACGTGCGCTGCTGGATTTCGTGGCCGGCGGCGGCAAAGTGCTGCTCTACGGCCCGGCAACCCATGCCAGCGCCGCCTTGCGCCAGGCGCTCAACCTGCGCATCGCATCGCCTATCTCCGGGGAGTTGGAGATCAAAGTGGCCCTGCCAGGAGACACGTTGAGCCACGATCACTTCCGGGAGGTGATCAACCATCGCCCGCTGATGTGCGGCGGCGGCATGGCTGAGGTGCTGGCCGACGAGGCTGACTCCTGCACGACGGTGGCGGCAACCGCCACAGCGGACGGCGAGACACGCATCGCAGCGCTGTGGCGCAGTGAGCCGAGCTGGGGCGGTGGCGCGCTGGCCTGGGTGCGCGGCACCAACTCGAACGATTATCGTGCCGGCGAACGGCTTTTGGTCCCCGACGACCCTGCTGTCTATTTCCGTGGCGAGCTATTGCTGCGCTGGATGCTGGCCAGGCTGGGAATGGTGTTCAAAATGGGCAAACGCACTGCCACGATGCGCGACCCGATAACCTGCGTGGCGCGCCACCGCAACGCTTACTACTTTTCCGGCTATGTCCCCAACACTACTGTCACGCTGAGCCTGCGCTTCCCGCAGGGCGCACCGCTGTTGGTGGGCCACGAGACTGTGCTGGTGAACGGCTACGCCACCTATACCATGCCTCGCGCCTGGCATCACGAGTGTCGAGTATTTGTGCAGCAGGAGGCCGAGTCACAGATCACATGCGCCGAGATCTGCCCCTTGGAGCGGCGCGGGCTCAAACGCCACATCCTGGTGGCAGGGCTGGTGAATGCCACCGCACGTTTCTATCCCGAACCGGGTTACGAGCCGCGGATTCTGCTGCGCACGCCTGATGCCGACGGCCGGATACCATTCAACGTCAGCGTCCCCTTCCGGCGCGGGGAGGACGCTACGGGGCCCTACATCTATATCGAGGGTTTCACTGGAGACGTGCAGTTCACCTGGTAAAACCGTGTGAAAGGAGCCGCATCATGGATCGTAGCGAGTTCGCTCAGCCGGGGCTGGAGTATCGCGGCGTCACGCTCTGGATGATGAACGACAAGCTGGAATGCGACGAATGCGCCAGGCAGATTCGGGGCTTTGCCGAGGCCGGCTGGGGCGCGTTGATCACGCGCACCTTCAATGGCCTGCGCACGGAATACCTGAGCGAGGAGTGGATGGAGATCATCCGCGAGACCATTGAGCGCGCCGGCCAGCTGGGATTGAAGGTCTGGCTGCAAGCGGGCTATATGCCTTCGGCGATCCCGGAGCTAGAGGATGAGCACACCCACCGGGTATTGCTGCGCCGTGGCCGTGATGAACCAGCGGAAGAGGGCGATCACCTGGTGCGCCAAGAAGGCGAGTATGCCTACTATTGGCGCAAGTTCGAGCATGTGCTGGACCTGCTAAAACCTGCGGCCGTGCAGGAGTATCTGCGCCAGGCATATGAGGAGACCTGGCTGAAGCGCTTTGGAGACTCGTTCGGGAACACGGTGGAGACGATATGGGTGGATGAGCCGCACTTTCGCCCCCCGCTGCTGCCCTGGAACGAGGAGTTGCCGGAGGTCTTTGCCAAGCGATGGGGATACTCGCTGATAGACCATGTTGCCGCGCTGTACGCTCCCGTAGGTGATTATCAGCAGGTGCGACATCATTACTGGCGTACCGTTACCGACATGTTCATGGAGGCCTACTTTGCCGAGATCGGCCAATGGTGCGCCGAGCATCGCGTCAAGTTTGGCGGGCACGCCATGGGCGAGGATTCGCTCCACGCCCAGATCTCTTGGACCGGCGCGGCAATGCGCTGCTACGAGCACATGCAGTTGCCCGGCATTGACCACCTGACTTTGAGCCTGAGCTGGCCCAATTGGCACAAGTTCATCTTTACTCCCAAGCAGTGTTCCAGTGTCGCGCATCAACTGGGCCGCGCACAGATCTTGGCCGAGATGTACGGCGTCAGCTCGCAACGCATCAGCTTTGAGGAGCGCCGGATGCTGGCTCACTGGCTCGCCGTACTGGGGATCAACTATCGTTGCTACCACGGTTCTTTCTACTCTATGCGCGGCGTGCGCAAACGCATCTACGCGCCGCACCTCTCCTATCAACAGCCGTGGTGGCCAGAGAACCGCCGCATCGCCGACTATTTCGCGCGCCTCTCCTATACGCTCCGTCAGGGCACATATCAGGCCGACGCCCTGATTATCCATCCCATCGAGTCGGCTTTTTGTCGTTTCGACCCCACATACAAAGAGCCGCCAGCGGAGCGGGTGCTGGGCCGCAGGCCCAAGCGGATGATCGGCCAGCCTGAGCTGGAGGATCTGAACGATAGCTTGCAGCAGCTCAGCGAACACCTGCTGGATATCCAGCGGGGGTTTGAGTACGGCGACGAGCATCTGCTATCCTTGCACGGACGAGTGGCCAACGGCAGCCTGGCTGTGGGCCAAATGCAGTACAAGGTGGTCATTCTGCCGTCAATGCTTACCATGCGCCAGTCCACGGTTGATCTGCTGACCGCTTTTTTGGACGCCGGTGGCGCGGTGCTGGCGGTGGGCGAGCTGCCCACCCGTATTGATGGCTGGATCAATCCCGCTATCGAGGCTTTGAATCGTCGTCTGCGCCGGGTGGAAAACACGCCCAGCGCGCTGGGCGAGGCGCTGCACACGCTCGTCCCCGCCAGTGTCGAGGTCATGATGTCATCGGCCAAGCCTGCGAATATCTGGGTGCACGAGCGGCGGAAGGCGGGCCAGCGCATCTTCTTCCTCGCCAACACCACACGCGTGGAGGGGCTGGATACCGCTGATCAGGAGGAGACAGTGCGGGCCGAGGTGCGCATCCGCGGCACAGGCCGTCTGGAGCGTTGGGACATGGAGACCGGCGAGGTGACCCTTGTGCCGCAGCGACAGGTCGGCGACCTGGTGGTCACTGACCTAGCCTTTCCGCCGGTCGGCGCGCACCTGCTGGTGCTTCAAGAGGGCGAGCAGCCCGTACAGCTCGACGCCGTGCCGCAGCGCGTGATCCGCAGGCAAACCCTGCCAGGGCCGTACGCGATTCAGCGCGCCGATCCCAACGCGCTCACGCTGGACACCTGCTGCTATCGTCGCGGGACAGGAGAGTGGAGCGCCGAACTGCCGGTCATCGCGGTGCAGGAGATATTAGAAGACGACGGATACAACGGGCCCGTATCGCTCCGTTTCCGCTTTCAGGTCTCCCACAAGCCGGCGAAGCTACAGGCGGTGATCGAGGATGCGAATGAATACGACATCCGGGTCAATGGGCAGGCGGTAGCCTATGCCGGCCTGCCTTACTATGTGGATCGCTCCTTCCTGCCGGTGGACATCACCGCGCTGGCCCAGGTGGGCGCCAACACGATCGAGTTGACTCGCGAGTTCCATCCCACCGCCAAGGCAGCCTTTAGCCTGGGCAGCTTGTTTCAGACGCACACTGGCGTCGAGCTAGAGTCTATCTATCTCATCGGCGATTTTGCGGTGCACGGTACCATCTCGACACGCGCCTACCGGCCACGCTGTGTGCGCTTTGCGCCGGATTTTGTCCTGGCACGAGAGAATACTCTCTGCCACGGCGACCTGGTGGCGGCAGGCTATCCCTTCTTTGCCGGAAGGATCAGCCTGGTGGCCACTGCGCAACTCGAGGCGCCCGCTGCCGGGGAGAGAATCATCCTGGCGCTGCCTAACCTCGACCTGCCGCTGGCCAAGGTGCGGGTCAACGGGCAAGAGGCCGGGGCGATCCTCTGGCCACCTTATGAGATTGACATCACGGAGCTGGCCCAACCGGGCATCAATGCCATCGAGGTCGAGCTGATCACCTCGCTGCGCAATCTGCTGGGCCCGCATCACCGTCTGGATGGCGAGCGGGATGACGTATGGGGCAACCCGCACTATTCCGCCCGCTACGACTCGGGCAAGGACTGGTATGCTCGACGCGGCGAGCCGGGCGTAGAATGGACGGACGACTACTTTGTCCTGGCCTATGGGCTGAAGCAACCGATGGTGGTGGAGTACAGGGCATGAGCCTGCATCGAGGAGGCGAGCTTTGAGCGCATTCGAACGGCGCCAACACATCCTCAGCCTGCTCAAAGGGCGTGCCTCTGTGGACGTCAACGAGCTCGCCGAGCAGTTAGGGGTCTCCAAGGTTACGATCCGCCACGATCTGGACGCGCTGGAAAAGGAGGGCGCGCTAACCCGTGTGCGTGGCGGCGCGGTGCGGCGGGATGAGTACAAGCCGCACGACCACACGTTTGCGGTGCGGGCCGAGGTCAACGCTTCGGCAAAGAACCGCATCGCGCGTTGGGCCGCGGACATGGTTCAGGATGGGGAGTCCATCTTGATGGATGCCAGCACCACAGTCTTCCACATGGTGCCTTACCTGCTCGAGTCGCGCAGGCTCACGATCATCACGAATAGCATCGAGGTGGCGACGGCCCTGGTCAAGAACCCCACGCACACTGTCATCCTGATCGGCGGCGAGCTATCGCCCACCGGGGCCTATGTGCGGAGCCATCTGGCCGGGCCAAACCTGGGGCAATTGCACGCGCGGACCGCCTTTGTCTCATGCAGTGGATTCACGATACAGGATGGACTCATGCAATCAGACATCCAGGAAGCCGAGCTGAAGAGACACATGGTCCACTCCGCTGACCGGGTAGTAGCGCTCATTGACTCGTCCAAGTTCGGTAAGCGCGACCTGACCTCCTTCGCCACGACAGGCGAGGTGACTCATATCTTCACCGACGGCGACTTGGCTCTGCCGCATATCGAGTCACTGCGAGCGGCTGGTGTGGCCTTTACGGTTTGCGGAGAGGACACGGTTTCCTCGTACACGCCGCTGGACCAGGCCAAGGTGCACTACAAGATCGGCTTTGCCAACATCAGCGAGGAGGCGAGTGCCTTTGCCGTTGAGGTGCGACATGGCCTCGAGGAAGCGGCGCGGCGGGCGGGCAATATCGACCTGATCTTTGCCGACAATCAGTACAGCGGCGAGGTGGCGCTGGCGGTCGCCGACCGGCTGGTAGAGGAGGGAATTGATCTCGCCATCGAATATCAGATTGACGAAAAGGTGAGCGCGGCTATCGCCGACAAGTTCCAGCAAGCCAATATCCCGGTGATCGCGGTGGATATCCCGATGCTGGGCGCGACCTTCTTTGGCGTGGACAACTATCGCGCCGGACACATGGCCGGCGTGGCGTTGGGCAAGTGGATTCAGGAGCACTGGCAGGGAGAGCTGGATCGGCTGATTGTGTTGGAGGAGCCACGTGCCGGGCCGCTGCCCGCCGCTCGCATCCAGGGCCAACTGGATGGCCTGCGCCAAGTGGTGGGTGAAATCCCTGCCGACAGGGTGATCCACTTGAGCAGCGATTACCTGGGCGGCGTCAGCGAAGCGCAGATGGTGGGTGTGCTGGAGAGCCTGCCTGGCGCGCATCGGCTGGCGATCATATCGTTCAATGATCGGGTGATGATTGGTGCTCTTAGCGCCGCCCGTAAGCTCGGCCGCGAATCTGACGTGATCCTCGTCAGCCAGGGCGCGGACCGCAGTGTGCGCGAAGAGATTCGGCGCCCCGGCTCGCGGGTCGTCGGTGCCACCGCCTTCTGGCCGGAGCGTTACGGGGCGCGGTTGGTGGATCTCGCGCTCCGCATTTTGCGCGGGGAGCAAGTGCCCCCCGCCGTCTATATCGATCACAGCTTTATCAACACAGAGAACATAAATCAGTTCTACCCGGAGTAGCGCGAGGAGGCTAGATGAGCGGCAAGGGACGCCCAGAGGTGGTTGCCATCTATTACCCCCATTGGCACAACTATGACCACGGCAGCGCGTGGAAAGGCGAGGGCTGGACGGAATGGGAGGGGATGAAGGCTGCGCGCCCACGCTTTCCAGGACACCAGCAGCCCAAGGTCCCGTCTTGGGGATGCTTTGACGAGAGCGATCCCACATGGGTCGATCGCGAGATCAACCTCGCCGCCGACCATGGCATCGATGTGTTCCTCTACGATTGGTACTGGTATAGCGGTGTGAGAAACATGGAGGAGGCGCTGGAGCAGGGTTTCCTGCAGGCTCCATCGCGCGGGCGGGTCAAGTTCGCCTTGATGTGGGCGAACCACGACCGCAAGGACCAGTTCTGCCCCGAATTCGGCAAGCCGCGGAACACATGGCTGCCTTCTCGTCACTCGCCGCGAGACCTCAGGTGCGTCATTGACTATGGCGTGGAGCGCTATTTCCACCAGCCCAACTATTGGCGGGTGGATGATCGCCTGTTCTTCAGCGTCTTTCAGCCGGAGCGCTTTGTGCAAGAGCTTGGCGGCCCGCGCGAGACGCGCGCTCTGTTCGAGGAGATCGATGGCCGGCTGCAAAAGGCTGGCCTGACGCCGATGCACTGGAATGGCATGGTCGCCGGGCCCGCGGCGGTGGCGCTGCTCCAGGAGGCGGGGTTCCACAGCACGAGCCGGTACAACATCCATAGCGCCCAGCAGGTTCGCGCCGATGGCACCGAGCCATACGAGGCGGTCATGGAGGCCCACCGCCAGCATTGGCGCAACATGCGGACGACAGCGCTGGTGGACCTGCCAGTGGTGACCATGGGCTGGGACTGCACGCCTCGCTGCCGCCTGGACGTCCCTTGGCCCTTTGCCATGTCGCCGGGGACGGATGCCTATGAATACCCCTACGTGCCGGTGGTCGTGGGGAACACGCCCGAGCTTTACGAGCAGCTCTTGTGGGATGCCGCCCAGCACATCGCGCAGGACCAGCGCAAGCCGTTCGCCATCGTGCTCTATGCCTGGAACGAATGGACCGAGGGCGGCTATCTGCTGCCAGAGGAACGCACGGGCACGAGTTATCTGGAGGCGATCAAGCGGGTCTTTGGCGCGCGCGGGTACAGGTAGATGGAAAGGAGGTCGCGCTATCGCCTCTAGCGACAGCGCGAGCAGACAAAGCAATTCGGAACGGCCAAACACACATTGCAGGCGGGCAGAGGCCCGCTACAGGAGGCATGATGCTGAGCTCTGAACGGGTGAAACAGGTTGCCAGGGCCTGCGGCGCGGACCTAGTCGGCTTTGGGTCTATGGATCGCTTCGAGGGTGCGCCGAAGCAGATGGACCCGCGCTATATCATGCCCGAAGCTAAAACGATCATCGGGCTGGGCTTTCGCATCCATCGCGGCCTGCTGCGTGGCATCGAGGAAGGAACCTTTTTCGCTGGCTACCCGGCCATGGGCTATGCCAACATCAATGACGTGTATGCGCCCATGGTGCTGAGACAGGTGGGCAACTTCTTGGAGGACGAGGGCTATGAGGCCATGCTATACCAGAACACCAGCGTGCGCCTGGGCTCTGGCGCCGGCCAGGCGGTGTCGCCAGAGTTGCCCAAACCGGATGTCTTTTTGCACTTTCGCATCGCCGGTGTGATCTGCGGCATGGGCGAGATCGGTTATAGCAAGATCTTTCTCACTCCCCAGTTCGGCCCGCGACAGCGGCTGGCGTTCATCATCACCGACGCGCCGTTGGAGCCAGATCCCATCTACGAGGGAGGGCTATGCGACCGTTGCATGGCCTGTGTGCGCGAGTGCCCGGCGGGGGCCATCAGCGCCGACAAAACGGTAAAGGTGACCGTAGCAGGCAAAGAGCTGGAATGGGGCGAGCTGGACACCTTCAAGTGCGGTGTTGTCTTTCAGACGGGCGCGCCAGAGTATGGCCCCTTTCTCTCGGACGAGGTGAAGGCGGTAGTCCAGGATGTGATCAACGGCACACCGGAGGAGATGGCGCGGATCACCACTACGTATCCCGGAGGTATCTGGAATTACCTCCGCGAGAAAGTGCCCTTTATCGGCAAAGCCTGGGACAGCTACCATCATCCCGGAGCCATGGATGGTGCGCGGGGTTGCATTCGCGCTTGTATGATCCATCTGGAAAGCCGCGGCGTGTTGCAGAACAAGTTCCATAACAAGTTTCGCCAGCACAAGCCGTGGTCGCTGGGTAGCTTCGGGACTGACAAGATGTGATGGATCGAGGCAGGGCCTGAGATGCGATTCGCGGTCGGGTATCAACTGGCCGAGGAAGGCGAGGAGCCTTTCGTCGCCATGGTGCGGGACTATGCCGCGCATGTCGCGGAGGTCTATTTCCCGTGGATGGGCATGGCCTCGGGGCGCTCGCCGTTGAGTGTACGTCGCGGCTATGTTGACTGGACAGCGCAGGAGCGGCTGGAGACGGAACTGCGCGCCTTGCGCGAGATGGGCATCCGCCTGGACCTGCTGTTCAACGCTAGCTGCTATGGCGGACGGGCCATCAGCCAACATCTGCGCAACGAGGTGGTGTCGGTACTCGAACACCTGGCAGACGCTGTGGGCGGGGTGCAGATCGTTACAACCACATCGCCGGCCGTAGCGCACATGGTGAAGGACAGCTTCCCGAGCGTAGAGGTCCGCGCTTCGGTGAACATGCGCATCGGCACCGTCAAAGGGATGGAATATGTCGCCGATCTGTTCGATGCCTATCATGTGCAGCGTGAGCACAATCGCGACCTGATGTATCTGCACGAGCTACAGGCATGGGCCGACAGAGAGGGCAAGGCGCTGGTGATGCTGGCAAACAGCGGCTGCCTCAGCCACTGTTCGGGCCAGACCTTTCACGACAACCTAGTGGCGCACGAGGCCGAGGTTGCCGAGATGCACAACCTAGAGGGCTGGACACCCCATGTGTGCTGGCGTTATCTGCGCGACCCGGCGCACTGGGTGGCGATCTTGCAGAACACCTGGGTGCGTCCGGAGGACCTGAGCCACTATGAGGGCCTTTTTCCGGTGGTCAAGCTGGCCACGCGCATGCACCGGCGTCCGCGGGCGGTCTTGGAGGCTTATGCCACGCGACGCTACCGTGGCAACCTGCTCGATCTTCTGGAGCCGGGATTCGCGCCGCTGTTGGCGCCGCAAGTGATAGACAACAGCCGCTTTCCGGCGGATTGGTTCGACCGGACGAGCCATTGCGGCCGCCGCTGTCAGGCGTGCGGCTATTGCGCGGGTGTGCTCGAGGAGGTGCTGGTGAGGCCGGACGAGGGCCTCGCGTAGAAGATCCAGATGATCGCCTCACACGGCAACCGGCTGATGGTGTCTTTGATGAAGGGAGGTGGTAGCAATAGGGTGCAGCGCGCTGAGTTCGTTCCTTCAAAGGTGGGATCATGTGATAGGCCCAGAGGGTGCTGGGCCGCGTTCTACCCGCAAGAAAGGAGATTCGAGATGGCGATCAACAAGCGCTTGGGACGACGTGATTTCCTCAGGCTAGCCGCCATGACGGCAGTAGGGGCTGTGGCCGCCAGTTGTGCCCAGCCGACGCCGCAGGTGGTCGAGAAGCCGGTCACCGTCGTCGTGGAAAAACCGGTCGAGAAAGTGGTCAAAGAGACCGTCGTCGTGGAAAAGCCGGTCGAGAAAGTGGTCAAAGAGACCGTCATCGTGGAGAAGGAGGTGGTGCCTCCCAGCCAGCTCCGCGAAGCTCCCATGCTGGCCGAGCTGGTGGCCGCGGGCAAGCTGCCGCCGGTGCAAGAGCGGCTCCCGCTCAAGCCCAAAGTGTCGAACGAGATGCCTCCCTCCCAGCTCGCCTTCCAGGTGGGGCGTTATGGCGGCACCATCCGAACCCTGACCTCGTCCGCCAACTGGGATACAGACATCTTTGTCATGTGCAACGAGCCGCTGATCAACACCCCCGGTATCCTCGGCGAGGAAATCACCGGCAATATCTGCGATTCCTTCGAAGTGAATGCTGCCCAGACCGAGTTCACCTTCCATCTGCGCGAGGGCCTCAAGTGGTCCGATGGCGAGCCAGTAACCACCGAAGACGTCATGTTCGCCTACGAGGACGTGATGATGAACACCGAGCTGACCGCTCGGCCGCCGACCTGGCTCCGCTCCGGCAACAAGGGGACCGGCACGCCCTACAAGGTTACTGCCAAGGACGATTACACTTTCACGGTCACCTTTGACCAACCTTATGGCGGGTTCCTCCTGGTGGTGGCGATCTCCGGCTGGCGCAGCTATGTTGAGCTGCTCAAACCTGCCCACTACCTGAAAAAGTTCCACACCAAATACGCCTCCAAGGCCGAGATAGATGCGGCTATCAAGGAGGCGAACGTAGAGGGCTGGCCACAGCTCTTTGCGCTCAAGGATGTTACGAACTGGGAAATGACCTATCCGCCGGCGCTAGGCTTCCCCAGCCTCTATCCCTGGATCCTGAAAGAGACCTCACAGCAGGGGCAGATCTACGAGCGCAACCCCTACTACTTTAAGGTGGACACGGCGGGCAATCAGCTGCCATACGTGGACTATCTGGATAGCGCCTATGTGGCCGACACCGAGGTGATCCAGATGAAGATCCTGGCCGGCGAGACCGATTTCTCCCGTTCGCATCCCAAGTTCGTCAAGCTGCCGTTGTACAAGGAGAACGAAGCCAAGGGCGGCTACAAGACGGCTATGCTCCAGTTCCACGCCACCAGCATTGACCTCTTCCTCAACCTCACCCATCCCGACCCGGTGTGGCGGGAAGTGGTGCGAAACCCGGACTTTCGCCGTGCGCTGAACTTTGCCCTGGATCGCGATGAGATCATTGATGCCGTGCTATATGGCTACGCCTCGCTTCCTGACTTTAACCCTCCTGAGTACAATGTGGACAAAGCCAACAAGCTTCTCGACAGCATCGGTATGGACAAGAGGAGCGCAGATGGGTATCGGCTTGGCCCGGATGGCCAGGTCTTTGAGATCCCCTTCGAGACGGGCGTGCAGCGCGTGGATATGGTCCCCACGCTGGAGCTGGTGGTCCAGTTCTGGGAAAAGGTCGGCATCCGCACCACGATGAAGACGATTGACGGTTCGTTGTGGACGCAACGTAGTGCCGCCAACGAGCTCAAGGCCACCATCTACTGGCTTGAAGCGCTCTGGTATCAGGGAGGACTGGGGATTAACCTGTGGGCACCGCTCTGGGATCAATGGTGGAACAGCGGCGGGGCCGAAGGTGAGGAACCACCGCAAGACGTCAAGGACGTGTTGGCGGTGCGCGCCAGCATCAACACCCTGCCGCCTTCAGAGGGGATCAAGGCCTACGCCAAGATGAAGGCGATGGTCGCCGATCAGTTGTACTTCTATGTGCCCGTAGAAAAGGTGCTGCAGCCGCTGATCTTTAACGCACGGCTGGGTAACGTGTCCGAGTCGCCGGACGCGATCGCCATCGGCGTCAACTTTTCCGCTGAGCAGTTCTACTACAAGTCGTAAGGAGCGCCACACGCCGCGCCGGATGGGCCACAATGGCCCATCCGGCGCGGGACACTGCGAGGGCCAGGGACATGCTGAGCTACATCTTGCGCCGCATCGCGCAGATCATCCCGCTTCTGGTTGGGCTGTCGCTGATCATCTTTATCATCATCCAGCTCCCTCCCGGCGACTATGTAACTATGTATATCCAGCGATTGGAGCAGGCCGGCAGCAAGGTGTCGGAATACGAGATCATGACCCTGCGCCGGCTCTACAACCTGGATCGGCCTTTGTATCAGCAGTATTTCATCTGGCTTCGTAACATCGTGTTGCGCGGTGACTTTGGGCGTTCGTTGCAATGGGAGCGTCCGGTCTCCGAGCTAATCGGTGAGCGGCTGCTGCTGACCATGGCTATCTCTATCTTTACGCTGCTCTTCACCTATTCGGTTTCGATCGCCATTGGTATCTACTCCGCCACGCACCAGTACACCGCCGGCGACTATTTGTTTAGCTTCCTGGCCTTTATCGGCATCTCGGTGCCGGGCTTTTTGCTGGCTTTGGTAATCATGTATATGGTTTTCGTGCGAACAGGGGTGGCAGTAACGGGACTGTTTTCCGAGCAGTTCGTTCGCGCGCCCTGGAGTTGGGCCAAAGTGGCAGATGGCCTGAAGCACATCTGGCTGCCCATCATCGTCATCGGGCTTTCGGGCACGGCCTCGCTCACGCGGCAGATGCGCGGATTGCTCCTGGACGAGCTACAGCAGGCGTATGTGATTACCGCGCGCGCCAAGGGTGTTGCCGAAACCAAGCTGCTGTTCAAATACCCGGTGCGCCTGGCTATCAATCCCATGGTGAGCACCCTGGGCTGGCTTTTGCCGACCATCGTCTCCGGCGAGTCGCTGGTGGCCATTGTGCTGAATATGCCAACCACCGGGCCTCTGCTATTACAGGCGCTCTTGGCCCAGGACATGTATCTGGCCGGTGGATTCCTGTTGATGACTAGCACCCTCACTGTGATCGGAACCCTGGTCTCAGACATTCTGCTCGCCTGGCTGGATCCGCGCATCCGCTTTGGCGGCATATCTGAGCATTAGGGGATGAGTTCTAGCGCCAAGTGAAGGAGCACGGACGGTGAACGCCGACGCTACACCCGAGAGCAAGAGTGCAGGCAATGCCACGCTGATTTCCAGCCCGATGTTACCACCGGAAGAAGAGATCAAGGAGATCTACTTTGCCTCGCAATGGAAGCTGATCTGGTGGAAGTTTCGTAAGCATCGTTTGGCGATGATCTCCGGGGTCGTCCTGATATTGTTCTACCTGACCGCCATATTTGCTGACTTTATCAGCCCGACGCTGCCTGGCACCCGTTTCACCGAGTACAAGAGCGCGCCGCCGCAACTTGTCCGCATCTACAGCCCGGAGACAGGCTTCTGCAGCCCATTCATTTACGGCATCAAGCGTGAGTCCGACCCCAAGACCTTCCGGCGTTACTATGTGCTGGACAAGTCGGTGCGCTATCCAGTGCGGCTATTCGCGCACGGGGAGCCGTACGAGCTACTCGGCCTGATCCCGACCGATGTCCACCTCTTTGTTAGCGAAGGCCCACTCCTGCTCCTCGGTTCCGATGTATTGGGGCGTGACCTCTTTACGCGGATCCTATATGGCTCGCGCATCTCTCTTTCTGTCGGGTTGGTGGGCGTGGCGCTGACTTTCATACTGGGAATGGTGTTGGGCGGCATCTCGGGCTATCTTGGCGGCCTGGCGGACACTATCGTGCAGCGGGTGATTGACATATTAGTGTGTATGCCCACTGCGCCGCTATGGATGTCCCTGGCAGCCGCTCTGCCCCGCAACTGGCCGACGTTGCGCATGTACGTGGGCATTGTGATCATCACGTCAGTTATCGGCTGGGGTGGCCTGGCGCGCGTGGTGCGCGGCAAGCTTCTCTCGGTGCGCGAGCTGGACTTTTGCATGGCGGCGCGGCTGGCTGGTGCATCGGACCTGCACATCATCGTGCGTCACCTGCTGCCTTCCATGTCCAGTTATGTGATCGTCTCCCTCACCCTCTCCATCCCTCGCACTATCCTGGGCGAGACCTCGCTGAGCTTTCTGGGACTGGGCCTTCAGCCGCCGGTAGTGAGCTGGGGTGTGCTGCTGCGTGACGCCCAGGACCTGGCAGCCATCGGGCTGCATCCCTGGCTGCTGCTGCCAGCGCTGTGGGTGGTAATGACGGTGTTGATGTACAACTTTCTCGGCGATGGGTTGCGTGACGCAGCCGACCCCTATAGATAAGCAGGTTCCAGGCGAAAGGAGGGCCTTGTCCACGCGACCCAATATCCTGTGGCTGATGACCGATGAGCAGCGTGCCGATTCCCTCGGATATACGGGCGCGCCCTGGGCGCGTACGCCCCACTTGGATCAGCTGGCCCAGAGGGGCATGTGCTTTGCCCAGGCCTATACCCCCAGCCCGGTCTGCGTCCCGGCGCGAGCTTGCCTGCTCACCGGACGGGCCGCATCCTCCATCGGCGTCCTGAACAACCACCACGTATTGGCCCTGGATGACCCACAGTTCCTCACCTGGCGCATGGCAGCAGCAGGCTATCAGGTGGCGACCTTTGGCAAGCAGCATTACGCCTGTCGGCGCCGCGCCTTTGATCTGGAGGGCGGGCAGGTGCTGGGCGAGCGGGTGGGGTACTATGAGTATCAGGTGTCGGTGGATCCGCGGGAGGCGGGGGTGGTGCGCTATGACGGCGGGAAAAGCCCCTGGCTGCTAGCCGGGCGTTACCCCGGTAGCGCAGAAGACACACCTGAGATGACCAACGTGCGCGCGGCGTTGGAGTGGCTGCGTGGCCGCGATCCATCGCGCCCGTTCCTGTTGCGGGTTTCATTCAACGCGCCGCACACACCGGTGGTGACGCCCGCGCCATTCGACACGCTGATCACCCCAGAAGCTATTGACCTGCCCCTCGATGGCCCCGAGATGGCCTACGCCTCGGCGACGCAACGCGACTATCTGTGTGATTATGCCGGGAGTCATCGCCTGACGCCGGCCCAAATCCGGCGGGCACGACAGTGCTACTACGGGCAGGTGGCTTTTGTGGATCATGCCTTCGGGCAGCTCCTGCAGGCGATGGGCGAGATGGGAGCGCTGGAAAACACCATCATCGCCTATGTGTCGGATCATGGCTGCCACCTGGGCGACCATGGCTTTTTCCAGAAGCAGAGCTTCTGGGAGGCATCAGTCCGCGTGCCCTTCTTCCTGGCCGGCCCAGGGATCGCCCAGGGTGTCGTGGAGACGCCGGTGAGCATCGGCAGCCTGCTGCCCACGTTGCTGGAGTTGGCGGGGGTAGAATCCCCCACGGGCGTGCAATATCCCAGCCTGGCGGCTGCCTATCGGGGCAAAAAGCTGGAGCCAGCGCCGGTGTTCAGCGAAGTGGACTATGGCCTGTGGTCCTATCGCTCCGGCGAGCGGTGCGTGATGGTGCGCCAGGGGCAGTGGAAGCTGTTTCTGTACCACGACCCGTGCGACCCCGACAAGTGTGCCGGTCGGGAAGATGCGGTCTTGTTCGATCTGGAGAGCGACCCGGACGAGCGACACAATCTGGCCAGGCACCCGGCTTATGCGGAGACGGTGAGAACGCTGGTGGAGGCCATAGATGCCTGGGATCGCAAGCGTCCCATCGTGCCCGCGCGGATCAATCCGACGCACGTGGGACGGCGCTGAGTCCCCCGTCGCCAAAGGGATAGCGGTCGTAGGCATGGAAGCCTTTGCGGCGCAGGCTATCTCGGCTGATCCGGTGCGGCGTTTGCGGGGGCGAGCGCCGCGATCAGCTCATCCGCCACGAAGGGGACCCGTTTGATAGATTCGCCAGAGACAGGCATGTGTCGTGGCGCAGGCTACGAGAGATCAGGAAGAGATGAAAACATAGAGGAGAGGGCATCTGATGGCAGATAGTGTGAATGCATTGCTGGCGGCGCGCAAGCCGTTCAAGACCGGGCGGGTGGGCGTCTTTTCGGTGGGACATTACATCTATTGGCCGCAATTCCCCGGCGTGCGGGAAAAGCTGCTGGAGCACACGGCCTATTTCGTGCGCCAGCTCGAAGCGCAAGGACAGGCGACCATCTTCGTGGCCGATGGGCTGTGCGACAGCTCACAACGTGCCTTCGAGATCGGCAACCTGTTCGCGCGGCAGCAGTTGGACCTGCTCTTTTGCTTTGTCGCCACCTATACGCCCAGCGCGCATGTCCTGCCGGTGATCCAGCGGGCAGGCGTGCCGGTGGTGCTGATTGCCCTGCAGCCCTCGGCGGCGATGGATTACGCGCAGGCCACCATCGCCCTGCAGCTCGAGAACGACAACATAACCAGCCTGCCCGAGATCGCGGGGGCTATGGCGCGTTCAAACCAAAAGCCCCTGGATGCGGTCGTGGGCACGCTTTATGATGACCCGCGGGCCTGGAACCGCATCTTGGCCTGGTGCGAGGTGGCGACGGTCTGGCATGAGCTCAAGAACGCGCGCATCGGCCTGATGGGTCATGTCTATGAAGGCATGTTGGATATGAACTCGGATCCCACGATGGCCGATGCGTACTTTGGAATGCACGTCGAGCACATCGAGATGGACGATCTGAAGGCGCGGATAGACCGGGTTACAGAGCGCGAGGTGCAGGACAAACTGGCCCTGATAGAAGCGGTGTTCGACTTTCCCGACCCCGGAGCTGATCCTGTTGCGACCAAGGCGACCCGCGAGGACCTCTTATGGCCAGCGCGGGTGGCCTGCGGCATGGATCGGCTGGTAGCGGATTTCGGGCTGACCGGCCTTGCCTACTACTACCGGGGGTTGGATGGCAACGAGTTCGAGCGCATCCACGCCGCGATGATCATCGGCAACTCTTTCCTGACCAGCCTGGGGATTCCGGTGGCGGGCGAGCTGGACCTGAAAAACTGCATCGCCATGCTCATCGTGGACCGCTTTGGCGCTGGCGGCTCTTTCGCCGAGTTCCACCCGGTGGACTTTGCCGAGGATTTCGTGCTCGTGGGGCACGATGGCCCACACCACCTGTTGGTGGCCGATGGCAAGCCGGCGCTGCGCAAGCTGAGCGTCTATCACGGCAAGCGAGGCGCGGGGCCTTCGGTGGAGTACAAGCTCAAGGTCGGCCCCATCACGATGCTGGGCCTGACACAGACCCACGATGGCAGGTTCAAGATGGTCCTGGCGGAGGGGATGTCGTTGCCGGGGCCGATCCCGGCCACAGGGAACACCAACACGCGGGGCAAGTTCGCCCCGGACGTGCGCACCTTTCTGGAGCGATGGACGATGGAGGGGCCAACCCACCACTTTGCTCTGGGAGTGGGGCATATCGCCGACAAGATCGCCATGCTGGCGCGCTGCCTGGGGATCGAATGCGTGTTGACCACCCCACGCTAAAGGCGGCAGGCCAAAGAAGGTTGCGAGAAAACACGTCCTGCGGGGAGCCAACAAGGATGGCGGGGCTTATGTAAACCTGGCGATATGCCCTTGGGCCATCACCGTTGGCTGCGGCTCGGATGCCCGGCGTCTTGGCTTTCGCCAGCCGTCGGCTACCTCGCCGGGAATAGGCTCTATGCCGCGAGGCGATGACGGCCTGGATTCTCAGGCGACGTCCTGTTCGGGTCGCCCACGCGCCGCACGCTGAAACAGCCAGGCCGATCCGGCGAACAAGGCAACAAAGAACCCATTTAGAATCAGGATCTCTGCTGGCCCGCTCCATGGGAGACCCAATCTTGCGACCAGCGCGATCAGGGCGACCAACGCCTGGGCGAGCGCCATGGCGAACATCGTGCGGGCCATTCCAAGAGGTTGGAGGCGCGCGAGGATGGCACCGATGATTCCGACAGCAAGCACCCCAAAGTACATCAGGTTGGCGGGATCGCCGTCCTTTCCGATGATGCCAACGCCAAGACTCAGCCAGATGAGGATGAAGGCCGCCGTGAGCGCCATGCCGGCGGCGGATCGGTATGCGGTACGGTTTGTCAGTGCTCGCACGAGCGT
Organism: Chloroflexota bacterium; assembly: GCA_019873665.1. Taxonomy (GTDB): domain Bacteria; phylum Chloroflexota; class Anaerolineae; order JAAYEA01; family JAAYEA01; genus JAIOAV01. Next base: position 1,305 of record JAIOAV010000070.1, on the reverse strand, counting down.
GCCTCCGATGTGATGACAAGTTCCAGCCTGCAATAGAAATGTGGGGCTGCCACAAACCCCCTGTAAAGCGCGGAAGAGTTCGTAACCTAACGGCATGCGCTTCACCTGCGCCGCGTAGCGCAGCGGAGCGACGTCAGGTGGAAGCGCTTGTTAGCTGCCCTGCAAATAATCTGGCGATATAGTCGTAGCGATCATTCCGTTCCTGGAAGAGAATATGCTTCTCGGCAAATCCATTTCTATCCCATTTGCCGTCATCGTAGCGTTTGTACAGGTCGTCATAGGGCGTGGCGGAGATGATGTAGGAATCCAGGCGGATGTTCGGGTGCCCGCTTCGTTGCCCGATTTCCTTGGCCAGTTCGGGCAGGCGCTCGTGCAGGCGCGCCTTCTCGTCGTGAATGTAGGCCTTGGCATGCAACATACCGTGCGGCTCGATAAAGACAATCCGCTGGCCCTGCTCCTTTTCCGTGATCCACAGGATAAAGTCAGGATAAAAACCGCTCTCCTCAAAAAAGCCCACCCCTCTGCCACGGCTCAGGTTGCGCAGGAGAAAGATCTCCTTACTCGCCAGCGATCTGTCTTTTTCCGCCTCCCAATAGGTTTTCAAGTCGCGGATGAATCTCTCCTCGCTTTCTTCCAAGGGGGGAGGATCTGAGGTCAACAACTGACCGCGCTTGAGCAGCAACGGAAGATACACACTGCGGTCGAAGTTGATGCGCGGCAGATTGTCGTTTTCTCCCTCGCAGAGTGTTTTCATGTCCTGGCATAGTTTCTCGATAGCCTGCACAATCTGACTTTTGGCGCGCGGCACGCGGACGGCGTAGGCGGCTTTCTTTTCCTGCACGCTGGGGCGATTGAAGGCCAGGTTGGGATCGTCGAGATCAAGCGGACGATAGACGAGATTCTCGCTCTCCCAGCGTTCGCGCCGCATTCGGTAGAAGGCGTCTGCGTACTTGCGCAGGGTAGCCGTGACCGCCTCCTGAAGCAGGCCGCGCGTTGCAAAGGACCGCAGCGTAAAGACAGCTTCGTCGGCAGTCAGTGTGTAGTTGCCGTGCTCGATGATTTGGCGCGGCGTTTCGGGGCGGATAACCAGATTGCTCAGCCCTTTGCGTTCTTTGTACGCCAGCAAGTCAAGGTAGGCTTGCTCCCAATCCACCAGCGACAGGCTTTCGGGCGGGATGACGCTCCTTTCCCCGGCGCGCACTTGTGCGGTCTGCAATCCCTGCGCGCTGCTTTCCATCGCGTACACTTTGACCGACATATCCACGTGGACGCGCACGGATTCATCCGCTTCTAGCATGAGATGGG
>JAIOAV010000069.1 GCA_019873665.1 Chloroflexota bacterium | reverse complement strand
GGCATCATTATATCACCGACGAAAAGGGGATTGTGCAAAAGGCCAACCTCATCGTTGGTACGACGAACAACTATGCGCCTATCTCCATTTCCGTCCGCGACGCGGCCAAGGGGCTGATCAAGGGCGGCAAAGTGGATGAGGGATTGCTGAACATGGTGGAGATGGCGTTCCGCTCCTACGACCCGTGCTTTGGTTGCGCCACGCATACCCTGCCTGGCCAGATGCCACTGGAGGTGGTGATTCACACGCCAGAAGGCGAGGAGATCAAACGGCTGACGCAGAACATGTAGCCGCGGCGTTGTCATTGCGAGCCGCATCGCGGCGAAGCAATCTCCCGCTTACGTGGGTAGGGGATTGCTTCGGGCGTTGCCCTCGCAATGACATGTGGCGTGGGGAGGGGATTGCTTCGGGCGTTGCCCTCGCAATGACAGATGGCTGAGGGAATCGGGCTGAAGTCAAAGCGCATGGCGCGGGAGCAGCGCACCGTCGCCGCGATGCTGCGCCTCTATTGCCACGCCCATCATCAGCCGACGGGCGAGCTGTGCGATGAATGTCAGGCGCTGCTGGCATATGCCGAGTCCCGCCTGCAGCGCTGCCCATATCAAGGAGCGAAGCCAACGTGTGCCCGTTGTCCAACGCACTGCTACCGCCGCGATATGCGCCAGCGGATTCGCGCCGTGATGCGCTATGCCGGCCCGCGCATGATCTGGCATCATCCGCTGCTGGCAGTGCAGCACCTACTGGACGGCCTACGGCGCTCGCCTCGGCAAGATGCGCAGCGCTGAGTCTCACTTCTTGTCTGTCCTTTTCCGCTTGACCCCACACCCCAGACGTGGTATCCTCCGCACATGCGATGTGGAGAGGAAGACGCCATGCCCAATCCGCCGCTCGACTGGTTGCTGGCAGGGGAGCCATTTGTCGCCTACCGTGCGCGCGTGGACCTGCTCGGTCTGTCGGAAGATGAGCCGCAGGTGCGCGCGGCGCGCGATGCGATGGTGGGCAGCGCGCCGGTGCAGGCTCTCCTGACAGAGCTGGCGGACTGGCCGGGCGTTGTGGTCGCCAGCCACAAGAGCGCCGGCCAGCCCTTCCACAGGCTGACCTTCCTCGCCGACCTCGGCCTGCGGGCCACTGAGCCGGGCGTCGCGCCGATCGTGGCACAGGTGCTGGCGCGCCCCTCTGCCGAGGGGCCGTTCGAGCTGCCCATGAATATCGGCAAGGCGTACGGCGGCAGCGGCGAGGAGACGTGGGCCTGGGCGCTGTGCGACGCGCCGCTGATCGTCTATGCGCTGGCTGCATTTGGCCTGGCGGCTGAGCCGCCGGTGCAGGCAGCCGTCGCCCATCTCGCGGGGCTTGTCAGAGACAACGGCTGGCCGTGTGCCGTCTCGCCCAAGCTGGGCGGCTGGCGCGGGCCGGGCCGCAAGGATGACCCTTGCCCTTTTGCCAATCTGGCAATGCTCAAGGCACTATCGCTGTTCCCCGCCTGGCGCGATAGCGCTGCCAGCCGCACCGGCGTGGAGACCCTCCTGACGCTCTGGGAGCGGAGCTGGGAGCTGCACCCGTACATCTTTTACATGGGCACCGATTTCCGCAAGCTCAAGGCCCCGTTCATCTGGTATGACTTGCTCCACGTGCTGGACGTGCTGTCGCGGTTTCCCTGGGCGCGGGATGATCCGCGCTTTGGCGACATGCTGGGCGTGCTGCGAGGAAAGATGGACGGCGAGGGGCGCTTTACGCCCGAATCGGTCTGGCAGGCGTGGCAGGGGTGGGAGTTTGCGCAAAAGCGTGCGCCGTCGCGCTGGCTGACGTTGTTGGCGTGGCGCATCATGCGGCGCGCCGGCGTGAACAAAGCTTAGAGATGCTGGAGGAGAATGATGCGCGAGATCGTCACGGATGTCTATGTGCTCGACGGCGTGCGCGGCTGCAACGTCTATCTGCTCGGCTCTGGCGAAGAGCTGACGCTGATAGATACGGGCATGCCCGGCCAGGCGGGCACCATCCTCTCCCAGTTACGTGAGATGGGCTTTGTGCCATCCGACCTGCGTACCATCGTCCTGACGCACGGGCACCCGGATCACGTGGGCAGCGCCAAGGCGCTGGCGGCGCGGTGCGGTGCGCGCATTCTGGCGCACCGGGATGAGGTGCCGTACATCGAGGGCGCTAGGCCGATGCCCGCCGCCTCGGCGTTGTCGCGGTTGATGTACTGGCTCACCGCGCTCTGGCTGCGGTCCACGGCGGTGTCGGTGGATGGGGCGTTGCTGGATGCGCAGATGGTCCACGCGCTGGGTGGCCTTCAGGTATGTCACGCGCCGGGGCACACGCCGGGCAGTATCTCGCTCTATCAGCCGGAACGCGGCCTCGTCTTTTGCGGAGACGCGCTGTTCAACCGCAACCCGATGACCGGCCGGCGCGGGCTGCAACTCCCGCTGGCGTCTGTGTCTGCCGACATGGCGCAGGCGCGCGCCTCGGCGCGACTGCTCGCTGACCTGGCGATCGAGATGCTGCTCCCCGGCCACGGCGAGCCGGTTAGCGGCGATGTGCCGGACCGCATCCTCGCGCTGCTGGGGAAGCCAGATGATCGCGGCGCTTGAGGCGGGCGAGTATGCGCGGGCCAAACCGCTGCTCAACGCGCTGGAATGGCATCTGGCGCCGCTGGCGCTCATCGCTGGCGCCGCGCCGGGGCGTCTCTGGGTAGATGACCCCGCTGCGCCGGCCAGCGCGCTGGCGCAGCTCGGATACCGCTTCTATCTGACGGGTCGTGCCGACAACGCCCCCTTCAATGAAGGCGTGCGACGGCTCTTCACGGATGAGATCTACCCGCAGGCGGCGGGCCGGGGCGAGCTGAGCATCTACTATGCGGACGACGCCTGGGCTGACGTGATCGGCCAGATGCTGCGCGACAAGTATCCGATGCCGTCCCGACGACGGTATCTGGAGGCGCGCGCGCCGCGCGCCGATTGGCTGCCATTGCTCCCGGCGGGGCTGACGTTGCACGCGGTGGACGCGGCGCTCTTGCGGCGCACCGATCTCTCCAATCTGGATGACCTGCGCGCGGAGATGATGTCCGAGACACCCGCGGTCGAGTTCTTCTTGGCGACGCGCTTTGGCGTGTGTCTGGCGGCAGCCGGCGAGCTGGCGGGGTGGTGTCTTTCCGAGTATAACTGCGGCGACCGCTGCGAGGTGGGGATCGAGACGGTGCGCGCGTACCGGCGGCGCGGTGTCGGCACGGCACTGGCGGGTGCGCTCCTCGCGGAGGCGAAGGCGCGCGGCATCTCGCGCGTCGGCTGGCATTCCTACGCCGACAACGTGGCCTCCGTCGCCACGGCGCGCAAAGCGGGCTTTGCCGATCTAGGCGCGTATCCGGTCTACTTTACCTGGTTTGATGAGGTGGCGAATCTGGCGGTCAATGGCAACCTGCACTTTCGCCAGGGCGACTATCGTACGGCGCTGCCATGGTTCGAGCGGGCATTTGCCGCAGGGGATGCGCCCGCCTGGGCGTATCTGCACGCGGCGGCGGCGCAGGGCGCATTGGGCGAGACGACAGCGGCGCTTGCGCATCTACATCAGGCTGTCGAGAGAGGCTTTCGCGATGCCGCGTATGTCAGGAGCTTGCCGCAGCTCGCGCAGTTGCACGGCGCGCCCGAGTGGCAGGCGATCCTGGCGGCGCTGGAGGCTGAGGACAGATAGGCTGAACCGGCGGTCGGAACCGCATCTTTCTCGAACGCGGGGGCATCGGGCCTCTCACCGTCCTTGGCAGAGCGCAGGTCTGGCGTCGGCGCTGTCCCGGCAAGGGACGAAGATCTTCTCGGAGGCACACATGATCACTTGCCCGTGGTGTGGCACAAACTACATTGCGTTCCAGCCCAACTGCGGCAACTGCGGCGGGGCGCTGCCGCTGCCGCCGGAGATGGCCGCGCCCGAAGCGCCGAGCCGGATCGCGGCGCCGCCGCCACCGCCGCGCGAGATGCCGCGCCATCATGCGTGGCGGCTGCTCGCCACCGATGGGAGCGCCGTCGCCGGGGGCATCTTGCTGCTGCTGGGCGCGATTTTCGCCGTGTTAGGCCTGGCGCTCACCATTGCCGTCGTTACTGCCTTTGTCGGCATCCCCTTTGGCGTGTTGGGCGCGGTCTTTCTCCTCGTCGGTGGTGTGCTCGTGTGGACGCGCTATCAGGCTGCGGCGCAGGTCGTGGATATCCTGCGCACCGGCGACGCGGCGCTGGGCGTGGTTACACATGCCACCGAGAGCTACCACATCCAGGTCAATGGGCGCTTTCCTTGGACGATCGGCTATCGTTTCGAAGCGCAAGGGCGCGCGTATGAGGGGCAGGTAACGACCTTGACCCGACCCGAGGTGGACCGCCAGCCGGGCAAGCCGGTGTATGTCCTCTACCGACGCGATAACCCGGCGCAGAACACCATCTATCCGAACCCATATGGGTATTACGGCGGGTAGGACGCTGATGCAGCATGGCTGAGCGCAGACCCCGCCCCGTCATCATCTGCGACTATGACCCGCAATGGCCGGTCGCCTTCGCCGCCGTGCGCGAGGTGATCGGCGCGGCGCTGGGGGATCTCGCCCTGGCCCTCGAGCACGTGGGCAGCACGGCGGTGCCGGGGCTGGCCGCCAAGCCGATCATTGACCTCGTCGTGGTGATCGCATCGCGGGCGCAGTTGCCGGCCGTCATCGCGGCGTTGGCGCGCCTGGGGTACATCCATGAGGGGGACAAGGGCATCCCGGGCCGGGAAGCGTTCGACCGCGCCGGGGCGGATGTGCCGCGCGACGGCAGCGGGCGGACGTGGCCGGATCAGCACCTCTACGTGTGCGCCCGCGATAACGCCGAGCTGGCGCGCCAGTTGGCCTTCCGCGACTATTTGCGTGCCCATCCGGAAGCCGCTGCTGCCTATGCCGCGCTGAAACGCGAGTTGGCCCGCAAATTCAGGCATGACCGAGAGGCATACACCGACCGCAAGCACGACTTTGTGGAAGGGATATTGCGGCTGGCCGCCAGCGAGCCGCGCGGGGGAGGCGGAGAGTGAGATGAGACGCTGGAGCGGGTGGGTCATCGTGCTGACAAGCCTTGCCCTGTGGCTGGTGGCGTGTCAGCCGGCGCCGCCCGCGACGCCGACGCCCACGCAGACGCCATCACCGACAGCAACGCCCACGCGAACCGAGATGGCATCGCTCACACCAAGCCCGACGGCGACCGCCACGCTGACGCATACCCCGACGCATACGGCGACGCCTACTTGTACGTTCACCCCAACGCCCACATCTACCCCGAGCGGTACCGCCACCCCGACGCACACCGCAACGCCGACGCCCACCCGGACGCCGAGCATGCCCATCGTCTATGCCGATCGCGGCCCCCATGGCGACCTCGAGATCTTTATCCGCTGGCCGGATGGCACAGTGGTGAATCTGACCAACCATCCCAGCGCCGATGCCTATCCTTCTTTCTCCCTCATCCATCGGCGTATCGTCTTTGCCTCGAATCGCGACGGCCCGACCCATATCTTCTCCATGAACGCCGACGGCTCGGACGTGAGGCGCTTGACCGATAGCCCCTTTGGCGATACCTTGCCCTCCTGGTCGCCGCAGGGGACGCAAATCGCCTATCAAAGCCTCCTGGAAGAAGGCAACTGGGAGATCTATGTCATGCACGTGGATGGATCGAACAAGCGGAACCTGACGCAGAACCCGGCGATAGACATCTCGCCAAGCTGGTCGCCCGATGGTCGTCGTATCGCCTTTGAGACGAATCGCGATGGCGATTTCGAGATCTATGTGATGAACGCCAACGGCTCGCAGCCAACGAACCTGACGCAAAGCCCGGACTCTTACGACATCACCCCTCTCTGGCAGGAGGATGGTCGCATCGTCTTTCGCTCCGACCGCGGACAGGCGAGAGGCGAGTATCGTTCGTATATCATGAACGCGGATGGATCAGACGTTGCGCTGTTGCCGTAGGTGGGGTGTGTGGATTGGCGCAGAGCATCTCACATGGGATGGAGCATGAGCAGGACGCTGGTGCTGGGGCTGGGAAACCCGATCCTGACGGATGACGGCGTCGGCATCCGGGTGGCGCGCACATTGCAGACAGAGCTGGACGGCCGGCCGGAGATCACCGTGGCCGAGGCCAGCGTGGGCGGGCTGCGCCTGCTGGAGATCGTGTCGGGGTTCGAGCGCGTGATTCTGGTGGATGCCATCCAGACGCGGGAAGGGCGGCCCGGCGATATCTACCGCCTGACGCTGGATGCGTTCTGCGCCAGCATGCACTCGGGCTGCTCGCACGATCTCGATTTGTTCACGGCGCTGGAGTTCGGCCGCCAATTGGGGATGCCCATGCCGCACGAGATCGTCATCATCGCCGTCGAGGTGGCGGACGTTCTCACCTTTGGCGAGGAGCCGACTCCCGCCGTGCGGGCGGCGATCCCGCGCGCCGTGGAGATTGTGCGGCAAGAGCTAGCCCAAGCGCCCTGATACAGTGACGCGCGCCGCTCACTCCTCGCGCAGCAGCGGGAACTCGGTAACGCGCAGGTTCGTCGCGCCGTAGGGGATCAGCTCCACCTCGATCAGCGGCTCCCGCGACGTCACCGGGCTTTCCGGCAGCGGCCCCGCCGCGCCGTGTTCCAGCGTCCACTCCGGCACGCGGCGCCCGACCGCCTTGACCACCAGCGGTGTGCCCTCCGGCGAGAACAGGTACTCGCCCGCCGGGCGCGTCTCCAGCCGCAGCCCCTGCTCGGGCCGTTGCGGGTCCAGTTGCAGCGCCACGTTCCACGGCGTCGTCGGATATACCTCCCAGTCGGCACACGGCGGCTCGCCGCGCAGCAGCCGCCACTCCTCGCCGATGCGCAGGGCGAACACCAACGGCCCGCGGGTGAGGGCCACACTGTTGTGGTAGCGGCGCTCGGTCGCAAAGCGCATCGGCAGCCGCAGTGTGATGGCCGTCTCCGGGCCCCACGCGCGCTCCAGCCGGTGGAGCGTGCCCGGCGTCGCCGCCTGCGGCCCTTCATCGCCCACAATCACCGTCGCGCCCTCTGCCCAGCCCGGGATGCGCAATAGGAGCGGGAAGGCCACCGGCTGCGCCGTCCGCACCACGATCTCCACCGTCTCTGCGAACGGATAGTCGGTGCGCACCGCCACGTGCACCGGCTGTCCGCGCGCTTCGGTGTGCACGTCGCACGGCGCGTAGGCCCACGCCACCAGCCCGCCATCTGGCGTCTGCATCCAGAGGTGCGCCGCGAACTTGGGCCATCCCTGGTGCATATTCGCCGTGCAGCAGCCATAGTTCGGCGCCAGGCCATAGATGTTCGCCTCCGGGCCGTTGGTGGCGTAAATGTGATCCTCTGCCACCTGCACTATCACCTGGTTCGCCTGCTGGTCGTACTGGTGCGCCCACATGTCCGGCGTGAAGGTGGCCGGCAGGGCATTATAGGCGATCTTTTCCAGGCGATCTGCCAGCGGAGGGTCGCCCAGGATGGAGAGCAGCACTTCCAGCGAGAACATGTACTCGACGACGGCGCACAGCTCGGTGCCCTGCGAGGGGTTCAGCCCGACATAATGCTCGTCGCCGGTAAACACACCGGTGGCCTGACCGTGATACCGATCCAGCGTCGCGATGGCCAGGCGGCTGCCGTCGCGGTCGCGCGGGCGGCGCGACCGCCGATACCAGACGCCGGGCGTTTTGATCGCCATGGCGTTGTTCACCACATGGGTGCTCAGGTTCGCCTGCTCGCGGGAGACGCGCTCCGGCCACTGAAAGTCCTCAAAGTGGCGCAGCCAGTCGTACCCCTGCTGTTGCACGAGATCGGCCAGCGTCAGCAGCCACGCCTCGCCTGTGCGGTCGTACAGCCAGTAGACGCTCAGCAGCAGGTCCGCCCAGCGCGATTTCCCCCAGACATAGAGTGGCGTCTCCTGCAGCAGCGCGTGCAGGCGATGCAGGTTTCGCGCCATGGCGGGGATGATGCGGGGATCGCCCGTCGCCTCCGCGTATTGCGTCATGGCCTTGAGGGTGACGAACGTGGGCCATGGATCGTAAGGCGGATACTTGTTGCCGGGACTCTGGATCGGCCCCAGCCAGCCATCCGAGTGCTGGTGGGTCAGGATGTAATCCATCCACCGTTGCACCTTGGCCTTGAGCGCGTCGTCGTTCAGCAGATACGCCAGCGGCACGATGCCATCCAGCCAATAGGGGCCGCGCTCCCATCCCTCCGCATCGCCGCCGATCCAGCCGCTGCGGGCGATGTCGGGCCAGAACTCGTCCAGATGTCCGCTCAGGCCGTCCGCCTGGATGCGGAGCTGTCGGTGTAGCCAGCCCGCAGGCCGGATGCCGCCCAGCGGCAGGGGCGTGAACGCCAGCGGCTGCAAGCCGTCTTGATTCTCCATGGAGCCACCTCTGCACACTGAATAGTGTTCTCGAAAAGTTGACCGATCCTATCTGTCATTGCGAGCGACCGAAAGGAGCGAAGCAATCCCCTGCCGGCGTGAGGGGGATGGCTTCGGTCGCTGCGCTCCCTCGCAATGACATGCGGCGTGCAGAGAGCGCTGCCTCCGCGTATTCGCCATCATCCTAGCGCGCGCCGCACGCCTGGAGGCACGCCTGCATGTGCCCGCGTGATTCGGCGGCGATGATGCAGCACTGCTCCAGCGCGTACGCTTTCGCGCCGATGATCTCCAGGTCCAGCGGCCCGGTGTAGCCGTGCTCGTGCAGCACCCGGATATAGCCCACCAGGTCAATGTCGCCGCGCCCGTTTGTCTGATCCTCCGGCTTGCCAGGCCCCTGCTGGCGGCCTTTGCAGTCGCGGATATGCACATGCTTGACGCGCGAGATCACCTGCGCGATCGCCTCCACCGGATTCTCGCCAGCGCGGTAGATATGCGATGGGTCCATGTCAATGCCAAAGGCCGGCGAGGTGATCATCTGCATGGCGCGCAGCGTCGTCGGCGTGTTATAGATGGCCGCGCCGACGTGCGCCTTGACGCAAAGGGTCACGCCGTACCGCTCCGCCATGTGCGCAAGATTGCCGAGCGATTCGACCACCTTCTGAAAACTCTCCTCGTCGCCGGTCTTGCCCCCCGGGCCGCAGTTGATGATCGGGATGCCGATCTCCACCGCCGCGCGGAACGCCTCCTCCATCTTGGCGGGGTCCTGCGACGGCTGCTCCATCGCGTGCAGCGCCAGCCCGTACTCCCGCGCCAGCCGCCTGACCTCCGGCGCGATCTCGCGCCAGCGCGCCAGCACTAGATGCTCGCTCATGCCATCTATGGCTGAGACCTCGATCCCATCATAGCCGCACATGGCGATATACTTGAACGCGGCCTCCATGGAGTGTCCGCCGAACAACACCGAATTTGCACCCAGTTTCATATGCCCTCCTATGCGGCGCAGTCAGCGCCAGCGGCAGCCGCGCCGAGAGCTGATAGTTCACTTTACATAAGCGACGCTCTCCGTCTCCAACGACTCGATGGCCGTGGCCAGCACCTTCTGCGCGGCCAGCCCGTCGGCGCCGGAGCCGTCTATCTCTTCCGGCTTGCACCCATCGGTCAACTGCTCGAAGAAGCGGTGCAGCCGGTTGCGGAAGGTGTCGTTGAAATCGCGCATCCCGCCAAAGATCGGGTTGGTGTAGACGGTCTTTTCCAGATTCCCCGCCGGGTAGAGCGTCAGCTCGCGGAACATGTCCTCCAGCACAAAGCGCCCACCCGTGCCCGCCACCTCGCACCGCTCCATCGGATGGCCCCGCTCGATGTCATAGCTGCCGGTCAGCGAGCCGACGATGCCGTTCTTGAAGCGCATGTTGAATTGCGCGGTGGACCAGATGACGCGCCCGGGTGCTTTGGTGGCAAAGCATTGCACTGCCTCGATGTCGCCGCAGTAGTAGCGCATCACGTCCACCGTGTGCGGGTGCAGCGCCTTGAGCTGAAAGTAGGGGGAGCTCTCGCGCGGGTTCATGATCCACATGGACATGTTGACAAAGAGCAGATGCCCCAGCCGCCCCTCGTCCACCCACTTTTTCGCCAGGCGCGCCGCCGGGGTGAAGCGATGGTTCAGGTTGATGCCGTAGCAGACGCCCTTTTCCCGCGCCTTGGCCACCATCTCTTCCGCCTCGCGGATGTTATTGGAGATCGGCTTTTCGCCCAGCACGGCGATGCCCCTCTCCAGCGCCAGCATCGTCGGCAGATAGTGCTCGCTGCCATATTCATACCCACCGGTGGCGACGCTCACCATGTCCGGGTACAGCGCGTCCAGCATCTCCTCCACATCATAGAAGGCGGGCACGCCCAGCCGCGCCGCTGCCGCGTCGGCGCGCTCCTTGCGCATGTCGCAGACGCCGACCAGCTCGGCCAGCGGGTCCTCCTTGTGAATGGTGGCGTGCAGGTTGCCAATCGGCCCCAGGCCGATCACAGCCGTCCGTAGCATGATCGCATCCTCCTCGCTACGCCTCGCCCAGCGTGACCACCTGCCCGGTCTGCCACGATTCGATGATCCCCTCGATGATCATCTGCACCTTGAGCGCGTCTGCGCCGGAGGCATCGATCTCTTCCGGCTTGACCCCCGCGATGTTCTGCTCCACCCACTTGCCGATACGGCTGGCAAAGGTCTCGGAAAAGTTCATCATCCCCCCGACATAGTCGTAGGTAACGGTCTCGCGGGAGAAGCGGGGATAGAAGGTCAGGTGCTCGCAGGCATCCAGCAGCACAAAACGCGCCTCTGAGCCGACGACCTCCAGCCGCTCTAGGCCATAGCTGCCGCCCGCGTCATAGCTGCCGGTGAGATGGCCGATGATGCCGTTCTTGAACTGGAGGTTGACCTGCACGTTGGACCAGCACACGCGGCGTCCGTCCGGGGTATCCTTGCGCGGGCCGCGCTTGAAGAACGCCTGCACCTTGTCCACGTCGCCGGCAAAGTAGCGCATCACGTCCAGCGAGTGCGGATGCAGCGCGCGGATGTGAAACCAGGGCGAGGTCTCGTTCGGGTTGTTGATCCACATCGTCATGTTGATGATGTTCACCTCGCCCAGCTTGCCCGCCGTCAGCCACTCTTTGGCGATGAGCGCCGCCGGCGTAAAGCGGTGGTTGAGGTTGATGCCGTAGCGCAGGTTCTTGGCCTTGGCCAGCGCCACCATCTCTTTCGCCTTGGCGATCTCGTTGGAGATCGGCTTTTCGCCCAGCACCGGGATGCCAGCGCTCAGTAGCTCCATCGTCGGCTGGTAGTGGTCGCCGCCGTTCTCCTTGCCAGCGGTGCACATGCTGGCCGCATCTATCTTGATGCCGCTCTTGAGCATGTCCTGCACCGAGTAGAAGGCGGGGCAGCCATACGCCTCGCCCGCCCTGTCCGCCTTTTCGCGGATGATATCGCAGACCGCGACGATCTTGCAGTCGGGCCGCTTCTGATAGACCCTGGCATGGGTGTTGCCGATGTTGCCCATTCCCACAATCGCGACGTTCAGAGTCATGGTATCTCTCCTTGTCTATGTGCTCGCTGTAGGGCGCACTCCCTACATGGGGTTACATATATCCGATGGCCTTTAGCCGGCGTTCGGCGATCGGCGTGTCGTCGTCGCGCTCTTCGGCGATCAGCCTGGCCATCTCATGCGGGTCGCCGATATGCAACGTATTGTACGCCTGCTCTGTCGTCTGGAAGGGGCCGATCCCCTCGTGGCCGTGCCAGTCGCCCTGCGTCAGCATCGGGTTGACCATGCCGGTCTCCGCCTCGCGCCTGGCGATCCACGCCTCCATGCGGCCCCGCAACATCGCCGCCACCTCCGGCGCCGAATCGGCCAGATTGTGGTTCTCGCCCGGGTCGTGCACGAGGTCATATAGCTCCACCGGCGGCTTGCCGTGAAAGTCCGGCTCCAGCGCCACGATCAGCTTCCACTGCGGCGTGCGCCAGCCGTGCTTGCGCATCCAGGTGCATTCAGTGAGGTAGTACTCGCACTCGTGGGTGGGCACCTCGCCGCGAATCATCGGCAGGAGGCTGCGGCCATCGAACGCGATGTGGCTCTCGATCCCGGCCAGTTCCAACAGTGTTGGCATCAGGTCCTTGTGCTGCGTGTAGCCCCGGACACGCTTGCCCGCCGGCACCAGGGCCGGATAACGGATGATGAGGGGCACGTGCAGCGTCGGCTCGTACAGCCCGTGATGGTCGAACCAGCACTCGTGCTCATAGAGCGTCTCGCCGTGATCGGCGTTGATGACGACGATGGTGTCATCCAAGATGCCCAGCGACTCGAGTTCGGTGAGAAGGGTCTGAATGCAGGCGTCCATATAGGCTATCGCGCCATCGTATTGCGCGATGATGTAATCCTTGTCGGTGATTCCGGGCGGCATCCAGGTGGCGAAAAAGTCGCGGAACGGCTTGAACGCCAGCACTGGCTCCATGGACCTGTTGCGGGGGTCGCACTCGTTGCCGTGATAGAACATGCGCTCATAGGGCGCTGGCGGCAGGTACGGCGCGTGCGCGTCCATGTGCCGCAGAAAGAGAAGGAAAGGCGTTTTCGCCCCGGCGAGGCGCTGCAGCTCCGGCACGGCCACCTCGTTCAGGCGTTGTGCCTTGGGGCTGCGCCCCTCGTACCAGCTTCCCCACGCCGGATACTCCAGATAGGTGTCAAAGCCGCGCGCGGCGGGGTTGCCGCCAAAGCCGACGCACGTCGTCTGATATCCGGCTTCTTTCAGCACCTCCGCCAGCGTCTTGACCTCGGCGCGGAGGGGGCCTTTGTGTCGCAGCGCCACCACCTGGCTGGTGAAGGGGTCCATGCCGGTGAACATGGCGGTGTAGGCGCTGGTGGTGGGGATGTTCGGGCTGTAGCACCGCTCGAACAGGGTGCCACCCTGCGCAAAGCGGTCGAGATGTGGTGTGGTGAGACGGTGATAACCGAAACAGCTCATATGATCGGCGCGCAATGAGTCAATACCGAAAAGGACGATATTCGGTCTGCGCCGGCGGGAACGTCCCGATGGCATACACCCTCCTGCTGTCTGTCGTGTACCGCTGGGTATTGTACTCTGCTTGCGCCAAAACGCCAATCGCCGTCATACGTCAAACAGGGCCTGTGCAGGGCATGTCTAGCTCGTTTAGGGCCCGACGTCCGGGGGAGATGCCGGCGCGCGGCGTCGCCAGCGGCCCATGCTGCGCCACGCTGCGACGATCAGCGCCCATTCGCTGGCGCCGATCACGCGCAGCGCGACGAGCGCCGCCACGTACACCGCGGCGGCAGCGGGCGCAGCCAGCCAGAGCGACCAGCGATCCAGAGCGTAGAGCGCCAACAGGCACGCGATCCCGGCCAGCGTCGGCTTGACGAGGATCTCGCCCCAGCGGCAGGCGCACACGCGGGTCTGAATGGCATAGATGACCAGCGCCAGGAGAAGGGTGTGCGAGATCAGCAGCGCCAGCGCTGCGCCCACCGCGCCGCGGAGGGGTGTGAGCACCAGCAGCAGCACCAGGTTCAGCGCAATGGAGATGGTGCGGGCCACGCTGGCGATCCGTTGCTCATCCGCCGCAATGAGCAGGTTGGCGCAGAGCGTGTTTAGCAACATCGCCGTGAAGGAAAGGCCGAGGAAGCGGAGCGGCGCGGCGGCGCTCTCGTAACGGGCATCATAGAGCAATCGGATGATCGGCGCGGCCAAAGCCCATGTGGCGATAGAGACGGGCAGGATGCCCACCCACGCCACCTTGAAGGCGCGCTCAAAGGCGGCGCGCAACGACTCACGCGAGGAGAGATAGAGCCGCGAGAAGACCGGCAGCGCGGCGATGCCCAGCGAGCGCGGCAGGAGCAGAAAGCCCTTCACCAGCGAAAAGGCCGCGCCGTAGATGCCGGTCTCCACCTCATCGCGGATGAACGGCATGAGGAGCGTCGCCCCGTTGTTGTTCAGCACGCCGGCAAAGTTCGCCACCCCCACCGGCGCTGAGGCGCGCAGCAACGCCAGATCGTCGCGCATCTGCCGCCAAAGGGCGACGCGGGAGATGGCGGGCCGCACAAAGCGCCACGAGACGAGGGCCAACGCCAGCAGCGCCTGACCGACATAGGTGAGGGCGTAGGCCACAAAGAGGCCGGTGAAGCCGGCGCGAGCCAATACGGCCAACGCAAAGGACGCCAGGAGCAGCACCCCCTCGGCGGCGGTCAGAGCGATCTCCCACTCCATGCGCTGGTGGGCGCGGATGATCCCCATCAGCAGCTCGACCAGCTCGCGCAACACCAGCCCCAGCCCGATGAGGAGCAAGGCCACCTGGCGCGGCGCGGAATAGTCGAGCCATATCCCCAGCAGCGCCAGCACCCCCACTATGGGAAGCGAGAGGAGCGCCTTGAAGAGGAGGGCGCTGCCGAGGTAGGAGCTGGCCCGCTCCTGACAGCGCACCACCTCGCGCACGATCATCGTTTCCAGCCCCAGGTTCGAGAGCGAGGTGAGGATCAGGGCGAGGGAAAAACCAAAGTTATAAAAGCCAAAGTCCGCCGCGGAAAGCTGCCGCGCCAGGAGGATCAGGTAGAACATGCGCAGCAAGCGGCTGACCACCTGCGCTGTCAGGGTGAAGGAAGCATTACGGGCAATCCGGCCGATCCATGTCATCGGGCGCGATTGTGCCTTTCGCCGATTCGGCTTATACTGATAGCGATGCGTTCAGCGGCGATGTCTGCCCTGGCGCGGCAGGCCGTCGAGCTGACATACGTATCTGTCGTGCGCTTTTCCCGTCCTTTTGTAGTAGAAGGCAATCGCCAGCGGACAGGGCGCTCTCCCCACATGACAATCCGGATGATGTCGTAACCACGCTCTTGCACGGAGTGCCCTCTCGTCGTGTCGCGGATTCAGGAGGTAGATTATGCGAGACAGACGCTACATTCTGCTGCTCGGTGTCATCCTGGGCAGCCTCCTCTTTGGCGCGGTGGTGGTGCAGGCCTCTCCTCCCCTCCCTCCGGCCAACGCGCCGGCTGACCAGGAAGCCAAGAACCCCCTCGGCGATAGCGAGATCGGCGGCCTCTGGTCCACCCAGGTGCAGCCGATCGCGCCGGAGGTCGAGACGCTGATCCCCATGGCGGTGGAGCCGGTGCCTCCCGCGAGACAGGAGATCGTCAAGGTACGCCCGCCGCTCAAAGCCAGGGCCGAGATCGGCGAGGTGACGACCGCTGCCGTCTCGCTGCCCGATCTGCGGCCCTTTGTTCCCGGTGGCTGGAGCTATGCTGTCGTGCCCTCTTCAGTGCAGGGCACCCAGACGGTCAACGCGCTCTATGCCGGGCAGCCCACCTACCTGGATTGGGCGGTGATCAACGACAGCTCGGCCTCGATCAGCACCCGATTCTATATCTATCTCTACATAGATGGAAATCGCATCGCGTCGTGGTTCGCGGATGGCCTTTCCGGCTATTGGTACGCCTTTGTGCGCGACTATGCGCTGACCGTCGCCACGCCCGGCTGGCATACAGTGCGGCTGGTCGCGGATCCGACTGGGGCCATCGCGGAGGCGGACGAGGCGAACAACGCCTTTGAGCACTCGTTCTACTGGCAGCCGGTGGGCAAACCGAACCTGAAACCATTCACGCCTGCTGGTTGGAGCGCGCCGATCGTCCCCGCCTCGACGCAGGGCACGACCGTCGCCAACAACCTGTTCATCAACCAGCCCACCTATATTGATTGGGCGATCACCAACGATAGCAGCGTCCCGGCGAACACGCGCATCTACACCTATCTCTACCTGGATGGCGTGCGCATCGCCTCATGGTATGCGGATTCGCTGTTGCCACACTGGTCCGCCTTTGTCCACGACTGGCCATACACGGTGCTGGCTCCGGGATTCCACACCTTCCGCCTGTTAACCGATGCCACCAACGCGGTGGACGAGTCCGACGAGACGGATAACACGCTGGAGCTGACGTTCTACTGGCATGGCGTAGCGCTGCCGAACCTCAAGCCGTACCAACCGGCCGGATGGAGCGGGCCGCTCGTGGTCTCGAACGCCCCCGGCACGAACACGGCGACAACGGTCCTGGCGGGTAAGCCGATCTACATTGACTGGGCGGTGGTGAACGATAGCAGCGTGGCGATCAACACCCGCTTTTTCACCTATCTGTATGTGGATGATGCGCGCATCGCCTCCTGGTACACCGATGCGTTGCCGGGGCACTGGTTCGCATTCAGCACCGACTTGGCCCACACGGTCGCCACCGCTGGCTGGCACAGGTTCAGGCTCGTTACCGACGCCACCGGCACGATCGGCGAGTTGGATGAAGGCGACAACAGTTACGAGCTGAGTGTCTGGTTCGAGCCGCGCGTGGACCGACGGGTCGGCGTCGAATGGATCAACAGCTATGTGAACTCGGGCCTGCCGTCGCTGGAGCATAACGACGAGAACGCGCTCGGCTTTTACAACGAGCTGGTGCGGATTGGCTGGACGCCGGTGTTCCGGTGGGGCAACAGTAGCGCCTGGGAGAAGGATTTCAAGGATCCCCTGAAGGGCGGCATTGACTCGGAAGTGGTGGACAACGTCTCCTTTGCCTACTTTTCCGGGCATGGCGGCAAGAACGGCCTGCGCTTTGACTCTATGCACGATGACCATGAGCTGCGCTATACCGAAGCGATCTGGGGCAATGGCATGTTGAACTGGCTCGTAGCAGATGCGTGTGAGGTGCTCAACAACGACGATGGGCAGGCCATTACGCGGTGGGGCCAGGCTTTCGCCGGGCTGCACATGCTGCTGAGTTTTGGCACGAACTGCCACGACGTGCCAAACCGCGGTGAGAACCTCGCCCGCTATGCCGATGGCTCCTATTGGTGGTCAGGGCCGCTGCCCATCAAGGATGCTTGGTTCCAGGCGGCGGCGGTCACGGAGGATGCGACGACCTATAGCGCGGCGCTGATCGCGATTCAGGGCGACATCAACCCTGCCTACGACTTTCTCCCCGGCGTGGGCAGTTTTTCTGCCGATCCTGTGACGCCGACTAACTTTGTCCTCTGGCGAGTGCAGAACTAGGGCATGACGAGAGCCGCTGCGCGTGTTATCGCAGGCGGCTGCCCGCAGAAGAAAGGGACGAAAAGATGAGACGAATCTGCCGAGTGCTCATTATCGCGACGATATCTGTTCTGCTATCCGGCGCTTTGCTCGGCTGTGCCTCTGGGCAGGGGACGGCTCTCGCGCTGCTGCCCGCGCCGCCATTGAGTCAGGTCAAAGGCTATATGGCGCAGGCGCCGATCCACGTGCAGACGACGCTGCCGAAAGCGCCGCAGACATTGATGGTGTATCGCATCAGCTATCCAGAAGTGAACGATGAGTATGTGAGCCGCCTCCGCCGCGCGCTGGCGCTGGACGGCAAGGCCGAGGCCGGCGCGGATAGCATCATGGTCAGGGACGGCGCGCTGGCGTTGGAGGTGTATCGGGCCACCGGCGCTTTCTGGTATAAGGATACTGCGCAGCTCTGGAGTGGGAAAAGGCCGGCCTCTCTCCCCGACGCGGAGACGGGAGTATCCGTCGCCACGGCGCTGCTGGCGCGGGCCGGGCTGCTGCCGGAAAACATGATCTTTGCGAGCACGGGACACAGCAATGTAACCATCTATGATGCGGCGAGCGGACAGCAGATCTCCTATGACACCGATCTGCACGTGAACTTTCGGCTAATGGTGCGGGATATGCCCGTCGAGGGGCCGGGGGCCAAGATCAAGGCCTACCTTGGAGACAACGGCGAGCTGATCGGTTTATACTGGGCGACCTTTGGGATTCAGCCGCACAGGGCATATCCGATTATCCCGGCGGAGCGGGCGGTCGAGTCGCTTCAGGAAAGCGGTGTCATCTCCACGCTGAAGCAGGTGCGCCGGGTGAACCTCACCGAGGTGAGCCTCGTATACTATGCAGGCCCGGGGCTGGAGCGGCAGGAGTACCTGGAGCCGGTGTATCGTATGGCGGGCACGGTGGAGGGAGAAGAGGGCGTGGCGGACTATGTGCAGTATGTGCCCGCCATTGAGGGCCGGTATCTGAAGCCGTCGCCTGCATCCGATGCCGAGAGCCCGGCACGTGAACCGTAACGACATGGCGCACCCGCTGGAGCTGGCCCAGGTGCGGGCGCGCCTGACGACCGACTATGTGGGGCGCGAGATTGTCTATCGGGCGCGGCTCGGCTCGACGAACGATCTCGCGCAAGAGATGGCGCGCCAGCGCGCGCCGGAGGGCACACTGGTTATCGCCGATGAGCAGACGGCGGGCCGAGGACGGCTGGGGCGGCAGTGGCTTTCACCGCCCTGCACGAACCTGCTCATGTCGCTGATCTTTTACCCGCTGCTGGCGCCGGCACAGGCGCAGCGCATGACGATGGTATGCGCGCTGGCGGTGGCGGATGCGCTGGGACTCGTCGCGGGGCTGCGCGCCGACATCAAATGGCCCAACGACATCCTGTTGCGCGAGAAGAAGGTGGCCGGCGTGCTCACCGAGCTGGGCTTGCAGGGGGATGCGCTCGCCTACACCGTGGTGGGCATTGGGCTGAATGTCAACGTGCAGATATCGCAGATGCCCGACCTGATACGCCAGACCGCGACGAGCGTGGCGATAGAGAAGGGGGAACCCGTCTCACGCGAGGCATTGCTTGCCGCAATCCTGAACGGCGTCGAGCGCCGCTACGAGCGGATGCGGCAGGGCGAGTCGCCAGTGGACGAATGGGGCGCGCGGCTGGCGACATTGGGTCAGCGTGTCCACGTGGCCGACATGAGCGCGGACGCGACAACGGCTGAGTCTTGGGAAGGCTGGGCAGAGCGCGTGGACGATGATGGCGCGCTGTGGCTGCGCCTGGATGATGGCACGGCGCGTCGCGTGCTGGCAGGGGATGTGACGCTGCGCGCGCATTAGCCGCTGCCGTGAAGTCTGCTGGACCATTCGTGTCATTGCGAGGGAGCGAAGCGACCGCGGCAATCTCCAACGACGGGGTGCGTGCCATTGCGAGGGCAAAGCCCGAAGCAATCTCCTCGCTACGCCAGCAGGGGATTGCCTCGCCGTGGTGCGGCTCGCCATGATGGCGCTTTATTAGGGCGCTGTAGAGTAGATCGTCTGCGCGAAACCCTTGGTGCCACCGGTGGAGGCGCGCACGTCAACGACCACCGGATTGGCCGCCGGAAGGCTGGAAAGGTCGAAGGTAAAAACGGCGCGCCCGGTGTCGTCGGTGCGGGCGGAAAAGGCCTGTGGCACACGCGCGTTGCTGCGCAGGATGACATCCACCTTGGCCTGCGTTACGCGCTCACCGCGCCAATCGCGCACCTGTACATACACCGTCTGGTAGCCATTCGCGGCGGTTACAGGATACTTGACGGCGGCATATAGCTGCAAGTCACTGGCGGCGGCGGGCAGAAGCGGCAGCCGGGGCGGCGTCGCGGTGGGGCTGGGCGCGGCGGCAACGCTGGCAGGTGAAGGGGTGGCGATCGTCATGGCCGGCATCTCTGCCGGGGCGCGGGCGGGAGCCGGTGTGCTGGCGGCCAGCTCTGCTGGCCGGGTCAGGCTCGCCGGGAGCTGCAACGTCGCCAGATACGATTTGCCTAAATTGCCCAATCGTATACAATATCCTTCGCCTTCGGCCGGGTGCCATTCCAGCGAGGCGTTGCGAAAGTACTGGACGATCACGCCATCCTCGACCACGATCTCAGTGATCGGGGGGCCGAAGAACGCGGCACCGCCGTGCGCCTCGAAAAAATCCAAGAAGGCGTGGCACACCGTGTGGCCTGTGGCGGCAAAATAGCGCGCTGCCGCCTCCGTGCCGGAGGGAACGGCGTTGGCGGGTAGCGGTGGTTGCGCCTTGTGCAGCAGCTCGCCGATGGGACGCAATACAACCGCGTCACCGGAAGCATCCAGGGGGCGCTGTAGTGCAACATGCGCGAAACATTGTACGTAATGGCCAGCGAGGATGAACTCGTCGGTGAGGGGCGCGCCGAGCAGCGCCTCGCCGCCATACGCGCGGAAAAAGCGCAAAAAAGCGCCTTGCACCACGTGACCTGTGGCGGCCACATAGGGTGTATCGGGGGGCTGACTGTCGGCGCAGATGATGGGTGTTGGACAGGCGCACCACAGGGTGAGGCTGACCGATAGAATCCAAGCAATTCGCTTCATCTTGTGCCCCCCATCAATACAGGTTGCCGCCCAGTCTGTCATGGCGAGCCGCGTAGCGGCGAGGCAATCTCCCGCTGGCTGGTTGGAGATTGCTTCGGGCTTTGCCCTCGCAATGACGTGTGGCGAGGGCATTGCTCTGGCCGCGGCGCTTCGTCGCAATGACACAGGACTTGTTGCTACATCTGCTATTATACACGT
>JAIOAV010000068.1:7286-20871 GCA_019873665.1 Chloroflexota bacterium | reverse complement strand
GTTCTTCCGCAATCGCTTTGGGCAGGTCTTCGCTGATGAAACGCTCGATGACCTGCCGCTTGTGGTTCATAATGCGGTAGATGCCAAAGTCCAGATCGGCGGCGTCGAATTGGAAGAGCTCCCGCAGGAGTTGTTGAAACTTGTGCTGAGATTCGCTCATACTGCTCGCCTCCTTAACGGGCCGAGTGGGCAGCTAACTATTGATTATGCGGAACCCGCCTTCTGCGCCCCCAGAGGGGATTACGCGGAATCCGCATACTCGAGTTCCCATTGGCGGAATCTTGCCGTATGATCGGCCCACGACGCCCGTCTTCAGGCGTACTATACTTTGCGCAGTGCAATCTGTCAAACGAAATGGGGGGCTGTCCTCGTGCGGCACAGGATGGCCAAGCCGCTCCATTCTGAAGCGCCCGCCGCCCCCTCATCTGGCGACGTGCCCATGGCCAGTCGTAGAAAAGAAAGAGCCGCGAGTTCGCTCGCGGTTCTTTGTCTTTCGAGTCTCATACGATTCAGGCGGAAGCGACGGGATTCGAACCCGCGATCTCAGCCTTGACAGGGCTGCATGTTAGGCCGCTACACCACGCCTCCAGAGAACAACGTACATTGTACCATAGAACGATCGCGCTGTCAAGTCAGATGCGCGCCAGATATTGCAGCAGAAACGGCAGCAGGAGCGCGATCAAGTTGAACGTTACATGGCTCGTCACGGCCGCGCTCAGGCCGTAACGAGCGTAGACGTAACTGAAGACAAAGCCGGTGAGCGCATACGTGATGGTGATCAGAACGATCGCCAGCGCCGGCACGTGCAGCCCCGGCACGAAATAGACCAGTGCCACGGCGGCATACAGCGCAACCGAGAGCGGCATTCCCTTTTCGCGCTGGACCAAACCGCGGAAGTAGAGCTCCTCCACGGGCGCGCCCACGAGAACCAACTGGTAGAAGAGCAGGCGCGCGTCATCTGTGGCGAAGAGCTGCACCACAAAGCCATAAAGATACCGCCAAGCCAGCAGCAACAAAGGCATGCTGACCACAGCTCCCAGCAGCGCGCCCCAGCCGATGCTACGCAGGCTGTAATTCGGCTTGACCGGGCGAATCTCCACATAGAGCAAGAAGGCACCCAGGAGCAAGAGCCATAGCAGCGTCTGCCGCCAGGTGCGGTTCATCTGCCACGTGCCCACACCGACGCCGGCCAACAGCAGATAGCTGATGTACGGATCAACGCGAGACCCCTGACGGCTGCGCTGTCGCGCCGTGCGGCGTCTCACATCGCCTCCTCCATCACTTGCCGGATCGCGCGCAAGGCGATATGGATGTCCTTCTCCTCAATGCCATAGTGTGTCACGGCGCGAATGGTGTGAGGGCCTGTGGTCAGCATCCCGACGCCCCGTCCCCGCAAACGCTCCACCAGTTGCGCGGCCGTGATCCGATCGGTGGTAACATCAAAGTACAGGATGTTGGTTTGCACGCGCTCCAGCTCGGTCGCCAGGCCGGGGACTTCAGC
This sequence comes from Chloroflexota bacterium, assembly GCA_019873665.1. Lineage (GTDB taxonomy): Bacteria > Chloroflexota > Anaerolineae > JAAYEA01 > JAAYEA01 > JAIOAV01. The sequence continues at coordinate 19,370 of JAIOAV010000068.1, read as the reverse complement.
GATCCCTTCGGCCAGCAGCCGCGCGTTGCGATGGTCATCCGCTAACCGGTCCACCATTTGCTCCAGCGCCACGATGCCCGCCGCGGCGATGATGCCCGCCTGGCGCATGCCGCCCCCCACAACCTTGCGGCTGCGGCGCGCCTCGCGGATGAAATCCTTTGTGCCGCAGATCACGGAACCCACCGGCGCCGCCAGGCCCTTCGACAGGCAGAACTGCACCGAGTCCACATCCGCCACCAGCGTCTTGACATCCACGCCGAGCGCAATTGCAGCGTTAAAGATGCGCGCGCCGTCCAAATGCACGGCCAGCCCGTGCGCGTGCGCCACATTCGCCACCGCAGCCGTCTGGGCGCGGGTCAGCGGCGCCCCATAGCAGCGATTATGTGTGTTTTCCAGGCACACCAGACGCGAACGGGGGTAGTGGACATTGTCGCCCCGGATAGCGCGTTCCACATCCGCCGGATCCAACGAGCCATCCGGCTGATTCCTAATCTGATACGAGTGAATGCCACCCAAAGCGGCGGTGCCTCCCGCCTCGTTCAGGAACATGTGCGAGCGATCCCCCAGGATCATCTCATCGCCCCGCCCGCAATGCGTCAGGGCCGACACCAGGTTGCCCATCGTGCCGCTGACGACGAGCAGTGCTGCCTCCTTGCCCAGCCGCGCCGCTGCCATCTCTTGCAGGCGGTTGACAGTGGGGTCCTCGCCAAAGACATCATCACCCAACTCCGCCCGGTACATCGCTTCGCGCATGGCAGGCGAAGGGAGCGTTACCGTATCACTGCGCAGGTCAACTTGCATATTCTCACCTCAGTACATTTTGACGATTTCGCGATAGCTGCGCGGTTGCCGCGACTGCAGCAGCTGAAACTCCTCGCGGTACTTGCGCACCTCGTCGAGGTCAATGGTCGCAACCGCGTAGCTCTCATTCTCCTCTTCGATCTCGATATATATCTCCGCACGCGGCCCGATCAGCATGCTATCCCCGACGAACGAGTAGGTGTACTCCTCACCCACCCGATTAGCTGCAGCGATAAAGCACGAGTTCTCCAGCGCGCGCGCATAAGTATAGGCGCGCCACTCTTCCCGATGCGGTTTCTCCCAGTTCGCACAGACGCAGATCAGCTCCGCACCCTGCAAGGCCAGGGAGCGCGCTGCCTCTGGGAACGCCAGATCCCAGCCCACCAGCAAGCCCACGTTGCCGAAACTGGCCTCGATCACGATATAGCGAAAGCCAGGGCGGAACGTCAGTCGCTCCTCTCCTCTCAGATGCGCTTTCTGATACTTGGCGATCAACTCGCCCTCTGGAGTGACCATCACCGCGCTATCGTAGATAACACCTTCCGGTTTGCCCTCTTCCACCATGCCCCATACCAGGTGCACATTGTACTGGCTGGCCCGCTTGGCCAGATAGTTGACACTGTGCCCAGGGAGCCGCTCGGCCAAGTCCGCAAAGTGCACCCCACACTCATAGCCGGTTGTTGCCAGCTCCGGAAACACGATCAGATCGGTCTTTTGCTGCAAACAGATGTTCTCAACCCACTGCGCCATGCGGCTCAGATTCTCTTCCATCTCCCCCAGTTTCGGCGCAAACTGGGCCAGAGCGATCGTTACTTCGCGCATCCCGGTTTCCTTTCCACAAGTCTGATCAAGCGAAGGCCATATGGCAAGTATATAACGTCGACCAAGCCCGTCAAGTCGCAATATGGTGTCAGGCGGAGAATTGCTGCAAGGCTTGCTGCAGATCATCCGGCAGCGGCGCGCTGAAGGTGCGTCGCGCGCCAGAAGAGGGAAGAGTGAGAGTCAACTGCCATGCGTGGAGGAACTGGCGTGTCAGGGATAGCCCATGCTTGCGGCGGCCGTAGATGGGATCGCCCACCACCGGATGCCCGATCGCCGCCAGATGGACGCGGATCTGGTGAGTCCGTCCGGTCTCTGGCCTGGCCTCCACCAGCGTGTAACCGTCCAGATACTCCTGGACGCGGTAGTGTGTGCGCGCGGGGCGGCCTTCCGCCACCACCGCCATCCGCTGCCGATGGCGTGGATCGCGCCCGATGGGCGCCTCGATCACCCCCTGTGGTGGCTGCAAGACCCCCTCCACAAGTGCCAGATAGACTTTTTCCACACGTCGCTGCCGGAATTGGTCCTGCAAGTTCGCGAGGGCCTTAGCTGTCTTGGCCACGATGATCAGGCCGGAGGTGTCACGGTCGAGCCGGTGCACAATTCCAGGCCGCTCGCCACCTACCTGCGCCAGCTCCGGCACGCGTGCCAGCACCGCATTGACGAGCGTGCCACGCACATGGCCTGCGGCAGGATGCACCACCATGCCCGCCGGCTTGTTGATCACCAGCAGGTCGCTGTCCTCATACACGATATCCAGGGGGACTTGCTCGGGGCGCAGCTCTTCAGCCCGAAGTGCGGGGAGGAATCCAACGATGACATCGCCCGCCGCAACGCGTTGTGCCGGTTTGGCGGGCGCACCGTTCACGCGGATCGCCTGATCGGCGATCAGCTTTTGCAGCGCCGAGCGAGAATAGGCCGGCAACGCTTGGGCAAGGTACTTGTCCAGGCGTTTACCCCCTTCCCTGACGATCCATTGCATGGTCTGTCTCGACGACATGGAGCTTGCTCAGAGCCAGGATGCGGCAGTTAGCCGCTCACGAAGAGGAATCGAGGGAACTCAGATCAGCCACACTGGCAGGGTGTCCCTGCTCTTTGTCCGCCAAGAAGAGGAGATAATAGGCCAAGATAATCACGCCGATCACAATGGCGCTATCGGCCACGTTAAAGACCGGCCAGAAGTGGAAATCTATAAAGTCTATAACATGTCCCACGCGCAGCCGGTCGATCAGGTTCCCCACCGCGCCTCCCAACTGCAAACCGAGGCTCAGCTGAATCAGCCGACGCTGGTATGGGAGCTGGCGGAAAAGAAGCAGGATCATGGCCATGACGCCCACCGCGACCACGGTCAACAGAGAGCTTTGCCCGCTGAGGAGGCCAAAGGCTGCGCCGGTGTTACGCACGAGTGTCAGTGTAACAAGCCGCCCAAGAAAGGGAATGGGGTTCCAGGGGACCTGATCTGGGAGATACCGCACGACCAGGGCTTTGGTCACTTGATCCAGCAGAAGGATGCCGGCCGCGATGAGTACGATCCACAGCTCGGCCCCTCGTTTTTTCAGCAATGAGTGCCTCCCGACCAAAAAGGGTACATGATGCCGCCGGAGGAGCAGCCTTATTCCTCGCGTCGCTTCTGGCAAGGCAGGCAATACATCGCCTGTGGCAGACCCCGCAAACGGGCAGGATCAATCGGCTGGCCACACTGTTCACAGATGCCAAAGGTGCCCCTTGCCAGCTTTTCCAGGGCGTGCTCGACCATCTCGAGTTGGCGCTCGGCGTGCTGGCGCAAAGCCAGATCACGCGCCTGCTCGTACACCTCGCTGGCATCGTCCGCCATATGGTTGCTATAGCCGGGCCGCTCATCGGCAAAGATCGCCGGATCATGCCCCAGCTCCTCGAGCAGACGCCGTCGCTCCTGCTCGAGCTGCTCCCTAAGGTGTTTCTCTAGCTTGGCGGTGAGCATGTTAACTGCCTCCCTCAAAAGCCCAGAACAAACCCTCCTATGTCGCCCCATTGTACTCGTTTTTCGAGGAAAAGGCAAAGCGCACTGGATATGAAAGCAGCGTCTGGGGCATTGCTCTCGCCACAAGGCCTCGGACGCATAAGGGACTATTGCGCGGCAGTGTCAGGCAGCAATCGCTCGATTGCGGCGAGGCTCAACTGCTCCCTGTACCACTCGGAGAAGGCGGCGCTTTGCGCCTCTTCCAGCATCGAACCCTCAAGAGCACGTACCTCATGTCCCAGCACGCGGATGATATGATAACCATAACTGGTCTGCACAATGTCGCTGATCTCGCCAACCGCCGTGGAGAACGCCGCTTCCTCGAACTCGGCAACCATATAGCCGCGCGGGAACCAGCCCAGATCGCCCCCGCTATCCTTGCTGCCAGAATCGGTCGAGTACTCCTTGACCAGATCTTCAAAGGACGCCCCGGCTTCCAGCTTGGCCAAGACTTCCTTTGCCGTTTCCTCCGTGTCCACCATGATGTGCTGGGCGTGCACCTGCTCCTGTTCCGGCGAGCCGCCATGTATCTTGATCATCTCCTGGATCAGCAGCCCATCCGCCACCAGGGCACGCAACGACTCTTCGTTCACATCATTCGCGGAGAGGAATTCGTCCCACGAGGAATAATACCCTTGAGAGAGCACGCTCTCCTTGAGATCTGCGATCTCGTTCTCCAGTTGTTCTTGCGGAATATGAACGCCCTGGGCACTTGCCAGTTGGCGGATCAGCTCCGTACCCAGCATCTGCTCGAGGATATCCTGCTGGATCTGGGGGATATACATTGCGATCTCGGGATCATTCCAGTTAAGCTGATATTGCGTCGTCAACTGCTTGAGCTGACGTCGCAGCTCGATCTCATAGTCCGATTTGGTGACCGGCACGCCATTGACCAGTGCTACGTTTTCGCCATCGGGGAGTTGCACGCTTCTCCATGCAGTGGCAAGGTTAGCCTCCAGCGACTCGGGTGTGGGCACCGGCGCGATCGTGGGCAGCGTTACGGTTATAGTAGCCTCTGCCCACACCGGCGTCGCCGTCGGCGCGGCGGTCGGCACAAGCGTCGGCGTGGCCGTCGCCGGAACATCCGACGTCCCACACGCGGACAGCAGCACGAGACCGATCAGAAAAAGCACTACCAAACCCATTTTGCGCATTCTCGTCATTATCCTTTCTCGGGCGAAAAAGAAGAGAGCTTGTGGCTTTTCGCTGCCGACAAGCCCCTTCGATCATCTTATCAACAGGGTGAAAGCTAGCGAACAGAGACGGATTACCGCAGAGCCTATGGAAGTCGGTGAGAAATCGGATGATTGTGCACAGCTCGGATCATCCTTGTCATGGCGAGGGCGCAAATGTCCCTCGCGATAACAGCGCCAGCGTCATTACGAGGGAGCGCAGCGATTGAAGCAGCCTCCTCGTCGCATGTCATTGCGAGGGAGCGAAGCGACCGAAGCAATCCCCCTCTCACGTTAGCAGGGGATTGCTTCGCCGGTGCGCGGCTCGCAATGACGGGCTGATTGTTAACCTTCTGTTTGCTTTGTCTACTAGGGGTGTCTCCCTCTGCTTGGCCATCGGCGGCTGTAACGATGGCTTGACAAAGTAGCCCGATCTCCTATAATAGCGCCACGTGGCAGTGCCCGGCGCAAACATGGGCTGCACTTGGCGATAGCAGCGCGCTCGGCCACATCGCGGCAGCTTGTACGGTGTTACTAGATACAGTATAGGCAATTCGGCCAATCTTGCAACTTGGAGTATAGATGCAGATTCTCACCTATCTGGGATTGACGATTCTAGGATATCTCATGGGAGCCTTTCCCACCGGCTATGTTACGGCCAAGCTGTGGCGCGGCGTCGATGTGCGCAAGGTCGGTAGCGGCAAGACGGGGGGCACCAACGTGCTGCGCAGCGCCGGCATCGGGCCGGCGATCGTTACCGTTGTGGTGGACACGCTCAAGGGATTTGGTGCAGTCACGCTGGCCCGTTACCTGGGGGGTGATCCCATCGCCATCGCCCTGGCGGGGAGCGCAGCCATCTTGGGCCATAACCACTCGATTTTCCTGGGCGGCATGGGTGGGGCGGGCTCGATGACGAACATGGGTGTGCTCGCCGCTATTTCTCCGGCTGTCGCCGCCATCGCGGCGACCGTCAGCCTGCTGCCGCTAGCGATCTCTCGCATCGCCTCGCTCGCCTCGGTCACCCTGGCCGTCCTGACGCCGTTGCTGTTGCTGGGTGGCGCGCTCTGGGGCAAACTGCCGCCGGCGTATCTGATCTACGGCCTCACCTCCAGCGCGCTGACGCTCTGGAAGCTACGCCACAACCTGGCGCGGCTGATCAAGGGCACTGAACGCAAGATCGGTGAGATGGCGCCAGACGGCGCCTTGAAAAAGCCCACATACTAGACAAGCCAAAGGCGCGTCACCGGCAGTAGCTAGTGATGCGCCTTTTCCCCATATCGGTTTCAACGCGTTCTCCGCGAGGCGGGAAGATGTCGCTCTACCTGCGGCATCAGCCAGGCCAGGAAAGCATCGCTGCTGCGCGTTTGCATCAGCACGCTGCCCGGTCCCGTCAGGTCCACCACTAGACCCTCGCCGCTAAAGAGAGTGGATTTGAAGCCGCCGATGGTACGCACCCGAAAGCCCAGGTCCTCGCTGAAGGCCACCAGATGGCCAGTGTCCACGGTGAGCGTTTCTCCACGATCCAGCTCCTGCTCGTGAATCGCGCCATAGCTGGAGAGCAGCAGGTGCCCCGCACCAGAGCACTTGAGCATGATCAGCCCTTCGCTGGCGAAAAAGGTGCGAGCCCCACCCCACTTGGTGTCAACGCTCACACCGCTGGAAGAGGCCAGATACGAGCCGGATTGTACCAGCAGCGTCTCGCCCTTCAGCTCGCGAATGGCCACGTCTCCGGGCAGCGGGGGCGCAAGCATGATCTTGCCGCCGCCGGCCGGAGCCTGATACGTGTTCATGAAGAAGCTTTCGCCCCCAAGGATGGAGCGCTTGAGCGATGCCAGCAGGCCGCCAGCCATGGTCGTTTCCAGCGTGATCCCATGCGTCATGCTGACCATCGCTGCCGCTTCTACCTGGATGGTCTCGTTGCCTTCCAGCGACACCACTGCGACGGAATAGGAAGGTCTGTAAAGAATCTCGGTTTTCATGCCACTCTCCTTGTGCCGACAAGCGCCACGACCTGCCCGTCTCTCTATCTGATACGTTCTGCCAGCGCCCGCCCCAGGGCGCGGCACGCCTGAATCCGGTCGCCGCTGGGAGCACCCTGGCAGAGCACCGCTGGCGCCACCGCCGTGTACTGCATGCTCTGCGCGAGCTTTTCCAGGCTGGCGATGGCGCGCCCGCCGCCGCCATGGCTCATGAAAGCGACATATGGCTTGCCCGCCGTGCTTTTGCCCGCACGCCGCGCGATCCAGGCATCGTCAAAGAACTGTTTGAGGCCGCCTGCCACGTATGAGAAATAGTCCGGTGAGCCGAGCGCGACCGCATCGCAGGCCGCCAACGCTTCCATGTCAACCCGCTGCTCGTTCACATTGACCATCGTTACCTGCACGCCCGGCACCTCACGGCACCCCTCGGCCACCAACTCGGCCATCTTGCGGGTATTGCCGTACTGCTGGGAGTGGTAGATAACCATAATGTGTTTCATTCGTGTCCCCTTCCGCTTTTAGCGATCCGGCCCCTGCCCATACTTTTCCATGTACTGCCGGTGACCCCGCGCCACCTCATCCGTCGGGATCTCCTCCGGCTGCCCCAGCTGCAGCGCCAGATGCACTGTGCGCGCCACGTCCTCCACCATCACCGCCGCCTTGGTCGCGGCGGTAGGCGTTGGCCCGATGGCAAACACGCCATGGTTTTTCATCAGGATCGCCGGCGAATCGCCGATAGCGCGCATGATCTCCTTGCCGATCTCCTCCCCGCCGATCTGGGCATACGCGCCCACCGGAATCGGCCCCCCGAACTCGTCGGCCATGGCGGTGAGATAGACCGGGATAGGACGCCCCAAGGCAGCAAAGGCGGTCGCATAGGGCGAATGCGTGTGCACGATGCCGCCGACATCAGGCCGGTGGCGATAGATGTACAGGTGAGTGGCAGTATCCACCGATGGCTTGAGTCGCCCTTCGACAACTCGCCCATCCAGATCCACTATGATCAGGTCGGCTGGCATCAAGTCCTCAAAGAGGACGCCGCTCGGCTTGATGATGACATAGCCCGTCTCGCGGTCGCGCCCGCTGACGTTGCCGCTGGTCCAGGTAACCAGCCCGTTCTTGGGCAGTGCCAGATTCATGCGCCACACTTCCTGGCGCAGCGCCTCCAGGTTTGCCTTTATGGACATACCGCACTGCCTCCGCCAACGCCGAGCGCCTCGGCGCGGATGCGTTTCAGCGTCTTCATGACAGGATTCTCACCACGCCCAAAGGTGTCATAGAGCCTGACATACTCGGCATAGAGCTGATCGTAGACCGGTCGATGCTCGACATTTGGCCTGTACACTTCGTCTTTCAGGTGCGCCATCTTCTGCGCGGCGGCAAAGATCGTGTCATAGCCACCCGCCGCCTTGCCAGCCGCCACCGCACCGAACATCGCCGCGCCGAGCGCGCCCGCCAGTTTGGACTGCGCGATCTTGAACTCACGGCCGGTGATATCCACATACAGCTGCATCAGCAGCTTGTTGCGCTCCGGCAGGCCACCACACGCCACCACCTCGTTCACCTTGACGCCGCTCTTTTCGAACGTCTCCATGATAATACGCGTGCCGAAAGCTGTGGCCTCGATGAGCGCGCGATAGATGTCCTCGGCGCGTGTCGCCAGCGTCGCCCCCACCAACAGGCCGCTCAGATCCACGTCCACCAGGATGGAGCGGTTGCCGTTCCACCAGTCGAGCGCCAGCAAGCCGTGCTCACCCGGCCTTTGCTGAGCAGCCCTTTCCTCCAGCACCTGGTGCACGTTCAGCCCTCGCCGGCGCGCTTCCTCGTGATATTCGGGCGGGACAGCGTGATCTACAAACCAGGCAAAGATATCGCCTACGCCCGATTGCCCCGCCTCATAGCCAAAATAGCCGGGGATGATGCCATCTTCGACGACACCGCACATCCCTTCCACGATATGCTGCTCGGTGCCGAGCACCATGTGGCAGGTGGACGTGCCCATGATCATGACCATCCGCCCCGGCTCGACCACCGTTACAGCGGGAACTGAGACGTGCGCGTCCACATTGCCCACTGCCACCGCCGTGCCCTCTCGCAGTCCCGTAAGCTGCGCCATCTCCTTCGTCAGGCCGCCGGCACGCTCGCCCAGCGGGTATATGTGGCGCGAGAGCTTTTCATCCACCACATGCCGCAGGCGAGGATCCAGCGCCGCGAAAAAGTCATCCGATGGGTAGCCGCTCTGCTTGTTCCAGATCGCCTTGTAACCCGCCGTACAGGAATTGCGGCGCTCGTTGCCGGTGAGCTGGAGCACGATCCAGTCCGCCGCTTCGATGAACCGATCCGCCGCCTCATACACCTGCGGCGCTTTGTTCAGCGTCTCCCAGATCTTGGGGATGAGCCATTCCGAAGAGATCTTGCCGCCATACCGTGCCAGGAAAGCCTCGCCGCGCTCGCGGGCGATCGCGTTTAGGCGGTTGGCTTCCGGCTGGGCAGCGTGATGCTTCCACAGCTTGACCCAAGCATAGGGGTTCTCGCGCCATTCCGGCTTCATGCAGAGCGGCACGCCGTGTTTGTCTATCGGCAACATGGTGCACGCCGTAAAGTCGGTGCCGATGCCGACCACATCCGCCGCGCTGACTCCCGCCGTCGCCAGCACTGCCGGCACGGTCTGCCGCAGCGCCTCGATGTAATCCGCCGGGTTTTGCAGCGCGAAATCGGGCGGCAGCCGGATATCTGTGCCGGGCAACACCTCGTCAATGACTCCATCCCGATACTCGTAAACGGATGTGGCGACCTCCTCACCCGTCGCCACATCCACCAGCAGGACGCGCGCCGATTCGGTGCCATAGTCTATGCCGAGCGCATATTTGCTGCGAGTCATATGAACGCACCTCCAGATTGGACATAGGGAGCGGCTGGCATAGCGATGATGCCAGCCGCTCACCCAAGGGCCGAGATCAAGCCTCGTGCAGGTACATATCCCAGCCAAGATAGTGACCACACGCTTCGGCCACCGCCATCGCCACCTGCGACATGTTGATAGCCACGTGGTGCTCAAAGCCGTTCTCACAGATGTAGCGCAACAGCGTCTGGAGATCGGGGATCTCGACGACGCCATAGCCGCCAAAGGTCTGCAGCTTGTCCGCCGTGAGCTTGGCCTCTCCAACATAGCCGCGAATCATGCCCAGATTGTCATCCGTGCTGAGGCGCAAGTAGGTGAGAGAGCCCTCCCGCAGACGGCCAACCATGGTACCATAGGCATTCTCTTTGCCGACCGTGCCCGCGATGATCTCCTGGTAGTCCATCCTGGCCTCGGCGAATATCGCCTTGGGCAGGTTGCTGCAATGGAAGAACACCGCCTTGTTTAGATCATCCGCATAGTTGTTGTTCCAGTCCACCAGCGCGCTGGGCTTGCCGGATGCCAACTGCATCGCATACATGGCGAGCGCGCCGGTAACATCTGTCTCGCAGGCGCTGGGGATCAGGCTGTTGCTGAGCATGCTCATGATGGTACAGGGCACCACGCCAAAGAATTCCTCCATGGAGGTCCAGCACTGAATCGCCGTCGCATCCAGCCGGTTCTCCGCAATCCAGTTGTCCATCACCACGCCGAATTTGGCCATCTTGACCAGCGCCGCTTCCGGCACACCGGTCACCGGCACATACGATTTGATGGCCTCCAATTTGCTCTTGACTTCGTGTGCATCGGCGTCCAGTCTGTCCATCCGCCCATATGCCTCTGACAAATCAAGCGTCTCGACGCTGATGCCCGCCCGCTCCAGGATCTTTTCGCTATAGCGGACCGTGCTGAAGGCCGCCGGGCGCGCCCCCAAGCAGCCCACCCGCACCCGTCGCAGCCCGCGGACAATGCGGCAGGTGGCGACGAACCAGCGCAAGTCCTGGTGAAAGATGGTCGAGGAAGGGTCTTCGGTATGCAAGCTAGTGAGCGAGAAGGGGATGCCAAACTGCAACAGGTTATTGCAGATGGACATCTTGCCGCAGAAGCTATCGCGGCGGTTGGCGATATCCATCTTGTTCGGGTCGTCGGGGAAGGCGTGCACCAGCACCGGCACGTCAAGCTCAGCCAGGCGCAACGCTGCAGCCACGCCTCGTTCCTCGCCAAAGTTCGGCAGCGTTACGAGCACGCCGATGATCTCGTCGCGGTGTTGGCGGAAGAGCGCCGCGCACTTTTCCGCATCCTCCAGCGTTACCACCGAGCCCAGATTAGTGTCTTCTGGACCCAGCATGACCGCCTCAATCCCCTCTTCCGCAAAGACGCGCAGGATCTCCTTGCGCCCCGTCTCGCACAGATGATCGGGGAAAAAGCCACGATTGCCGACAATGACACCCAGTACGGGTTTCTGCTTTGCGTTTGTCATCTTGCTCTCCTTTCGTATCTCTGCATCAGCGCAGCAAATCCGCAATAGAATCCAACACATAGTCGGGCCGGTAGGGGAACTCGGCCATTTTCACCGGGCTGGTGACGCCCGTCAACACCAGCGCGGTAGCGGTTCCCGCCTCGATGCCCATGCGCACATCGGTCTCGATTCGGTCGCCCACGACTAGGCAATCATGCGGTTGCACGCCCAGCCGTCGCAACCCAACCTCCACCATCATGCGCGAGGGCTTGCCGGCGACCCACTCCAGCTTGGCGCCGGTGCACCCCTCGATGGCGCCGATCACCGAGGCGGCATCAGGTAGCTCCCCTCCTTCCACCGGGCAGGTGCGATCGGCGTTCGTGGCGATAAGATGCGCGCCATGGCGAATGGCGAGGAAGGCGGTATATAGCTTGTCATAGGCAAAGGTGCGGTCGAAGGCCGCCACCACATACTCAACCTCGGCAGGGTCGTTCGTGATCTTGAGGCCCGCATCTCGCAGCTCGGCCAGCAGCGGCGGTTCCCCCAGCACAAAGAGCCGTGCCCCCGGTGCCTCCCGCGCCAGGTGCTGTGCCAGCACATACGACGAATTGATCACGTCGTCCAATTCGACCGGGATGCCGAGGCGATTCAGCTTGGCGGCGTAATCGGAGCGGGGCTGCAACGGCTTGTTAGACATGAAGACGATGCGGCTGCCCGCTTCGCGCAGCGCCAGGATCGTCTCCCGCGCGCCGGGTATAAGACGTTCGCTCAGATAGACCGTACCGTCCAGGTCACAAAGGTAGCCTGGATACCTCCTCATGCGTATCTCCCAGTTATCTCTTTTACAGCCGCCGGCGGTGGTCGAACAGGACGCCGCTCCCGCCGATCGGCGTACACACATCAATCGCCACAGGCAGGCCACGCGGCTCGTAGTAGAGCTCTTGCAGCCTGGCCTT
>JAIOAV010000068.1:0-7276 GCA_019873665.1 Chloroflexota bacterium | reverse complement strand
CTTGAGCGCATCGGTTGCGTCCTGGTGCACCAGCGCCATCATACAGCCGCCCAATCCAGCGCCTGCCAGTTGTGCGCCCATCACCCCCGGCACCTGCCGCGTGATATCCACCATCAGGTCAATGCTAGGCGTGCTGCAGCCATACGCGCCCGGCTGCCAGAGCAACTGCGCCGCCTCCACCCGCTCTGCATCGCCACTTTCCAGCGCCTCCAACAGGTCCAGCAGATAGCCATTAGTAACCGCATAATCGTACGGACGAGGCTGCCACTGCTCGTCATAGACGACGACGCGGTCGCCATTATGAGACGTGTTCATCAAGCGCCCAAACTCGGCCACCCGGTGTTGCGCCAGGAGATCTGCCGCCACACGGCTGCGCTCGAACTCAGACAGGCCAAAGAGGACGACGCCGCGAATCGGGTACCCATCCGGCGGTTCGGTGTGCGTGGCATAGATCTCGCTCAGGTCCTCGCCCGGCAGCATCTTGGCCAGCTCCTCCCGTGTGGCGCGTTCCGGCAATCGTAGCAGGATGCGATAGATCCAGCTTAACGGCACGGCGAGATTGCGCGGGTTGACGTCGCGCAGGTGATGGATCAACGGCGCGTATTGCGGGAAGAAAGAGCGGATCAAGCGGAAGCCGAGGCGATAGCAGGCCACGCGCTGGTTAAAGACATTGCGCGCGCCGCCCGACTTTTCCGCTCTGGTGAGCGAATTGCAGACCACCAGCCGATAGTCTGCGGGGAAGTCCACCATCTTTTCCACACGAAAGTCGAAGAAGGCAACCTGCGCCACTTTACCCCTTTGCCCGAACACCATCGCGGCATGATCGGCGCTGCCGCCACGCGTGCCGACGAACCACTCTCCTTCACCGCACAGGTCCACAAACTGGGAGGCAAACACTTCCAATCGGTTTGCAGCCACCGTCGCTTCGGCCGAGGCGACAACCACCGCAGAGGAGGAGCTGAGGCCGGCAGCGATGGGGATGTTGCCGTGCATCACCACGTCCAAGCCGCGCAGCTTGACCGTGGGGAACTTTTTCTGCAGGCGCAGGATGGCCGCTTTTGGGTATTGACCCCAGTCTCCGGCTGCCGTCAGCACCATCTCCTGCGCTTTGGCGCTGGAGACCAGCGAGAGCCAGTCCTCCCACGGGAGGTCCTGCAGAAGCTCATTGATGGCGAAATGGCGCGAGCTAAAGTTGGCCTCGTCAATGTTCCAGAGGTTCATCTGGTCATCCTGACGAGGATGTACCGCCATAATCACCTCGCGGTCAATAGCCATGAGATTGCAGTTGCCGCCCTGATGATCCACGTGGCGGCCCATAATGTTCGCGCGGCCGGGGGAATGTACCAGAAGCACCGGGACATCACTGCCGCCGAGTTTCTGCGCCGCATAGTTCAGCAACAACAGATACGCCGCCTGTCGCTCCTGCAAGATGGCGGGGATATCGCCGTATAGTTCGATCATCTCCTGCTGCAAAGCGGGGTCGGGGTGCGTGGTGCCCAGGCTCTCGAATGCTGCGATCCAGGCAGCGATGGGCCGGTAGCTATCGCTTAGCGGCAGCTCCTCCGGCGGATGGGGTATGCGCTTCCGCTGGAAGTACGTCTCGATCTCGATCAGCTCAGCGGGATCGTTGAAACCCATCACATAGTTGGGGTGCTCCACTGTGAGCGCGCGCACCTGGTAGCGAGGATGCCCATCCTCACGCGCCTGCGCTAGCACCGTGATGATATCCGACAGGTACTCTTCCTGCTGTGCGTTATCGCGGCTGAGCTGGCTCAACGCATAGCGCAACGCAGACGCTTTGAGGAGATAGATGGACATATTCGTCAGCTCGGCAGCTTCGGCCTCTGCGGGCGAGATGACCACCGGCGAGCCATCGCGGGCAGCGAATTCGAAGCGAGTCTTTGCCTCCGGCGCCCAGGCTAGCAATTCGGCCCGCGTTGGCTCGCGTCCCTCCACCGCCAGCGCCTTCCAGAGATCGCCGAATGCCAACGCCGCTTTACGCTCGTCACGGAAGCGCTCGCGGATGATCGCCAATACAGCATCCCGCCACGGCGCTGCGCCCTGCTCTGCCCGCTGGCGGATGCGGCGCAGCGCCTCTCGCTGCCAGATGTCGCGCGTCTCGATATTCGCCAGGACCGACCCGTCCCGCTGCAGCAGCACGCGCCCGCCATCGGAGCGAGGGCCTACCGGCCCAACCAGAAACGCCAGATCGCACTGCTTGCTGTAGTACAAATCAATCAACCACTCCAGCACAAAGGGTTCCAGAATGCGATCTCCAGCCACAAGCAGCACGTCTTCGTCGCTGTCTATCGCGTCCAGAACCTGCATGCCGACACGTGTCGCATGCCCGGTGCCCAGTTGCTCCGCCTGGTAGGCAAAGATGATGCCGGAATGCTCGCGGCCAATCGTCTCGATGACCTGGCCGGCCATAGCGCCGACCACGACGATCGGATACTTGATGCCGCAGGCGCGGTACACATCTATGGCGCGGTTGATGGCCGGGCGGCCATCAATGGGGAAACAGACCTTGTGCAGGTTGGTGGAGTGCATCCGCGTGCCTTTGCCACCAGCCAAGATGATGGCGAACTTGGGGCGATGGGTGCTCATAGGGACCTCCAATCGGGAACGACAGCCCTGGTGGACGCACCTTCATACTATACGGAATGGGCAACCGCGTCAACCGGCAATGGGTGCCGCTGTGAAGGGCGGCAGCGGAGAGGAAGCTCCTCTCCGCCGCCGGAAGGTCTCTATGCGCCGAACTTGGTCAGGCGCAACGCATTGGCCAAAGCGAGGGGCATGATATTCGTCGCAGGGATCTGGCCGAGTGCGCCCTGCGCGCATCCACGCTCCGAGAACTCGGTTACACCGTCGTAACGGCAGTATGGCGAGTAGAGCATCATCGGCACGGGATGCCAGCTATGGCTTTTCAGGAGCGCCGGGGTGGAGTGGTCGCCAGAGACAACCAACACATCCGGATTCAGCTCCAGTATACGCGGGATCAACGCGTCCACCTCCTCGATCACGCGCACCTTACGAGCAAAGTCGCCATCCTCGCCGGCGCTATCGGTCCACTTGATATGGACGAAGAAAAAATCATAGTCGCCATAGCGCTGTTTGAGGGTGTCTATCTCCTCGGCAGCGGTGCTCCCTGTCTGGAGCACATCCATCCCCACCAATTGCGCCAGACCACGGTACATTGGGTATACGGCAATGGCCGCCGCATGCAAGCCAAAAGCCTCAGAGAAGGTCGGGATAGCCGGGCGCTTGGCAAAACCGCGCATCAGAAAGCCATTGGCCGGATGCTCGGCAGCCAGGATCTCACGCCCTTTGGCGACGAACTCGTTCATCAGCGCCGCGGTGCGGGCGGCCGCCTGCGGCTCTGTTGCATCTGCCGCCGGCTTGATGGCCAGTGGCGGCACGCTCAGTGCCTGCGGGTCTGACTCGGTGAGCTCGCCGGAGAGGCCCTCGCCACGCAGCACCACGACAAAGCGGTACTCTTTCACCGGCTCGACAAAGACCTGCACGCCCGGCAGCGTGATCTGGCGCAGCTTTTCTACCAGCCGATGGCCCACCTCACTGGAGATGCGCCCCGCGCGGCGATCGGTGATCAGCCCATTGCCATCCAGAGAGCAGAAATTGCAGCGGCTGGCCACATCTTGCGGCTGGAGGTCGAAGCCGATTCCCAACGCCTCCAGAACGCCGCGCCCTATCTGGTAGCGCAGCGGGTCGTAGCCGAAAAGGCCCAGATGCCCTGGCCCGCTCCCCGGCGTGATGCCGGGGCCAACAAGGGTGATCATGCCGCAAATGGAGCGGCTCGCCAGCGCATCCAGATGCGGCGTGCGCGCCGTCTCCAGCTCGGTCAGTCCGCCTGGCGTCATGGGCAATCCGCCCAGGCCGTCCATGACCAGCATGACGATCTTGGTCGTGTTCGGCACGACCAGTTCGCTGATGGTTTTGAGGTCAATCATAGTTTGTCATTGCTCCGTTTTCTTTGGCAGGGATAGCGTCCAGCTCTCAGCCGTCAGCGAGCATGGTCGCCGACGACTGAAGCATGTTCGTCTCATTTGTCGTTCAGGGCTGCCACACCCGGCAGAACCCGCCCTTCCAGGAACTCGAGGCTGGCGCCACCGCCCGTGGAGATGTGCGTTACCTTATCGGCCACGCCAGACTGCTCCACTGCCGAGGCGGAATCGCCGCCGCCGATGATCGTCGTCGCGCCCTTTAGTCCCGCCAGCGTCTCGGCGATGGCAAAAGTACCCTTGGCGAACGCCGGGAACTCAAACACGCCCATCGGGCCGTTCCAGACCACCGTTTTGGCCCCTTTCAGGTGCTTCTTGAAAGCCTTGACGGTCGCAGGGCCGATGTCGAGGATGCGCCAGTCCGCAGGGACTTGATTCACGGACACGACCTTGCTGTTGGCATCCGCCGCAAAAGCATCGGCGATCACCGCATCCACCGGCAATACGAGCTTATCGCCACCCTTCTTGAGCAGCTCTTTCGCCACATCCAGCTTGTCGTTCTCCACCAGAGACTGGCCGACCTCGATGCCCTGCGCCTTGAGGAAGGTGTTCGCCATGCCGCCGCCGATCAGCAGCTTGTCGGCCAGGCCGAGTAAGCGCTCAATGACGGCGATCTTGTCCGACACCTTGGCCCCACCCAGGATGGCGACCAGAGGCCGCTGCGGGTTCTCCAGCGCGCTGCCCAGAAAGTCGATCTCCTTCTCCATCAGGAACCCGGCAACCGCGGGCAAATAGTGGGTAACACCTTCTGTGGAGGCATGTGCGCGGTGCGCCGTGCCAAACGCATCATTGACATAGATGTCGCCCAGGTTGGCAAGCTGGCGCGCGAACTCTGGATCGTTCTTTTCCTCCTCGGCATAGAAGCGAAGGTTTTCCAGCAACAAAACCTCCCCCGGTTTGAGCTGCCGGGCGGCTTGCTGCACGTCCGGCCCGATACAATCCTTCGCCATAATCACGGGCGCGCCCAACAACTCGGAGAGGCGCGCCGCCACCGGCGCCAGGCTCAGCTTGGGCGTGACACCCTTGGGGCGGCCCAGGTGCGACATGAGAATCACTGCCGCTTGCTGGTCGCGCAGAAAACGAATGGTGGGAAGCGCGGCGCGGATGCGGGTATCGTCGGCTACATGCTGCTGGTCGTCCAACGGCACGTTAAAGTCCACCCGTACCAGAACGCGCTTCTGCTTGACGTCAACATCACGGATCGTCTTTTTGTTCATTTCCCTTGCCTCCTGAATGGTCAGAATTGGACATACCCTTCATAGATGCGCCCCGTCGCGGGATCGAGCGTGATCTCCTGCCCATCCCGCAGCAAATGGGTGACATCCTGAACTCCTACAATCGCTGGCACCCCCAACTCGACCGCCAACATCGCGGCATGTGAGGTGGCGTCGCCTTCCTCGGCGATCAGCCCGGAAGCGCACTGCACAAGCGGCACAAAGGCGCGATCTGTCTTGCGGACGACGATGATCTCCTCCATACCCACACGCGCCCGCGCCACATCCTCCGGCGCGACAAGGCGCACGCGTCCGCGCACGACACGGTGGCCGATGCCCGTCCCTTGTGCTATGATGCGCTCGATCCGTTGCACTTTCATCAGGTTCGTCGGCGCTGCCGTCAGCCGTTCGCCCGGCGCCCCTGCCGTTACCACCACGAGATCGCCCGGCTTGACGAGGCCATGCCCAACCGCCGTCTGAATAGCGCCGGCGATCATCTTGTCGGTGCTCTCTGCCCGAGGCGCCAGCAGCGGATACACACCCCACAACAGCGCCAGCTGCCGCTGGATCATCGGACTGGGCGTCACAGCGACGATTGGCACCGCCGGGCGAAACATGGAAACCAGACGCGGTGTCAGGCCAGATGCGGTCGGCGTGATGATCGCCGCCGCATGTAGGTCTTGAGCTGCTTCACAACTGGCGTGCGCTACCGCCTCCGCGACGGTGCGATGCCGGCCAGCCTCGCGTTTGGCGCCCGCGCTCAGCGCAGCACCTCGCTCGACATGCTCAGCGATGCGCACCATCGTGCGCACGGCCTCCAGGGGGTATCTACCAATCGCCGTCTCCCCGGAGAGCATGATGGCATCGCTGCCATCCAGGATCGCGTTGGCAACATCGCTGGCCTCGGCGCGCGTGGGCCGTGGATTGCGGATCATCGAGTCGAGCATCTGCGTCGCAGTGATCACCGGCTTGCCCAGGCGGTTGCACTTGGCGATGATCATCTTCTGAATCAGCGGCACTTCCTCTGCCGGCGCCTCGATGCCGAGATCCCCTCGTGCTACCATCACGCCATCCGCGACCTCGATAATGGCATCAATGTTGCGCACACCTTCCGGTTTCTCGATCTTGGCGATGACGGGCGTTGCACGGCCAAAGGCGCTCTCCTCGCGGATCAGCTCCTGTAGCGCCCGCAAGTCATCCGCCGTCCGCACGAATGACATGGCGATCCAATCCACCTGCTCCTGAAGCGCAAAAGCCAGATCCTCTCGGTCCTTGGCGGTGATCGCCGGCATCGAGAGGGGTGCCTGCGGCAGATTCATCCCCTTGTTGCTGGTGAGCATCCCGCCGACCACAATAAGGCACTGGATGTCCCCCTCGCCAACCGCCAGCACACGCAGTTCGATCAAACCATCATCCAGCAGGATCCGGTGGCCCGCCGCGACGATTTTCGGCAGGTCGTCATACTGGACCGGGATGACGCCCGGGCGGCCAACAATCGCTTCGGTAGTCAAGGTCACCTGGCTACCGGCCTCCAACATGATGCCATCAGCGCTGACCTGCCCCACGCGTAGCCTGGGCCCCTGCAGGTCAGCCAGCACCGCCACCGGCTGGCCCAGCTCAGCCGAGGCAGCGCGAATTTCGGCGATGCTGACACGGTGTTGCTCCAGCGTGCCATGAGAGAAGTTTAGCCGCGCCACGTTCATCCCGCTGCGAATCATGGCGCGCAACATATCAGGCGAACTGGAGGCTGGCCCGATGGTGCAAACGATCTTGGTGCGCCGCATTAGCGCCTCCCGCAGAGCGCGCACGCCGCCGCGTGCCTAAAAAACCAGGATCAGGGTGAGATCATTCACGTTGGTATTGGTTGGACCTGAAAGCAACAGATCACCCAACGCCTGGAAGAAGTGATACGAGTCGTTATTCGCCAGAAACTCGGCTGCATCCAGTCCCTGCATTGCAGCACGCCGCACGGTATCCCCTTCGGCGATGGCACCCGCCGCATCGGTGGGGCCATCCGTGCCATCGGTGGCCAGTGCGACCAGC
>JAIOAV010000067.1 GCA_019873665.1 Chloroflexota bacterium | reverse complement strand
CCAACGGACGCCACGACCATGCCAGCATGATAGCCAAAGCGGCGGCCAGGGCAAATCGGGGCCAGCGGGGCGCAGGAGCTAGCTCCGTCCCCAGCCTTGCAGCCAGGACCAGCCCCGCAGGCACCCAGAGCAGCAGCACACCCCGGCTGGAATAGAGCGGATCATCCACCAGGCCGTGGATCAGGAGCGCGGCCAGCGACATCAGCCCGCCGAGCAGCAGCGGCGACGCAGATGATTGAGGATCCGAGTCCTCCGCCAGCGCGCGCAGGCCCCACCACGCCATGCCGAGCAGCGCGACCGCCGTTGCCACCGCGCCGAATACCCCTTGCTCGATGGCGATATTCAGCAGCAGGTTGTGCGCGTGGGCGAGGATCGGCACATGGATCATCAGCGCATAGGTCGAGTGCACCAGGGCAAAGTTGCCCAGGCCAGAGCCGGTGAACGGGTAATCGCGCACCAGCAGCAGCCCTTGCTCATAGATGGCAAAGCGATTCGTGGCGTCGTGGCCGGCCAGCAACCGCTTACCCAGCGGCGACGCCAGCGCCAGCGCGCCAGCGGCCACAAGCCCCAGGATGACGAGCGCCGCCCAGAGCCAGAGGCGACGGCGGCCAGACGCGAGGCGTCCCGCCAGCCACCACGCCGCGCCCAGCGCCAGCGCGCCGGCCACCGCCAGCCACCCGCCACGGCTGGTGGTCAGGAAAAGCCCGGCGGCCATGATGAGGCCGGTGAGCGCACCCCAGGCGAGCCAGCGGTAGGCGCGCTGCCGGACGCCCCACACCATCAGCCCCAGGCTGAGCGGCAGCAGCGGCGCGAGCAGGCCACCTGTTACATTGGCGTTGAGGCGATGCCCAGCCAGCAGCGGCAGCCGCGCTTGGATCTCCAGCCCCAGGCGCGTGATCGGCGCCCACTGCGCGGGCTGCGCTGCCCAATCGTTGGTGGCGATGAACCAGCCCGCCACCGCCGCGCCGAACGCGGTCCAGAGCGCCGTCGCCCAGACCACCTGCGCAGGTGTGCGCAGCGCCGACAGCGCATAGAACGCCAGGGTCGCCAGGAGGAGGCCCCATAGCTTTTGCCAACCGCTCGGCGCGGCAAAGACAGCGCGCGCGCCATCGTGATCGTATGCCGCCCAGACGCCGACCAGCGCCGTCAGCACAAAGAGGGCCAGCGGCAGGTCCAGCGGCGTGCGGCGCAGGGCGCGGGCGGCGATCCCGGGTAGCAGGAATGCTAGCGGGATGATGAGCGCCCAACCGCGCGACGGGTTCTGGTACCAGAGCGCCCAGGCGACTAGCACCGCGCCGAGGAGGAGAAAGGGGAAGAGGTCGCCGAGAACGGAGCGAGCGGCCTGTCCAGCTTGTCGCCTACCCTTTGTCATTGACCACATAGACCGCTCCGTCTGGAGCCTGAAATACGGGCGTGAGGCGGTAGTACTGCCGCAACTCGTCCACCGTGTACAGGTAGGCGCGGCGAATGCCGTTGAACCATATCAGGCGCGCGGGCAGCTGCATTCTGGGCTTGCCTGCAACCGTCACTGGCGAGTTATACGACCCCTTGCGCGGGCTAAAGACGCCCGTGTCGAATGGCGTGAGCATGTAGAGCACATCGGGGCCGTTGGTGTAGATGCGCTCGGCCATGCGGGGATCTGCCGTCCGCAGATGGGCGACCAGCGCGCTCTCCCGCCAATAGCGCGTGTTATAGCCACCCGCGCCCCGCTCGGTACAGGTCTTTACAGTGCGTGTCGTGTCATCTTTCATATAGAGGAACCAGGGCACGAACGCGCAGATCAGCGCGCAGGTTGCCAGGATGCTGCCCGCACGTCCCGCCCAGCGCGCTGACAGCAGGTCCCAACCCATCATCAGCAGCACGACGAGGGGGAACATAGATCGGCACCACCAGGCGGTTCGAGATCTGGTCATAGGCCGTCGTCGTGGAGGACACGATGAGAAAGACCAGATATGCCACCATCAGCAGGAAAGCGGGCAGCGCGAAGGCGGCGCGCGTCTCTGGCGATTTGATACGTCTGCGCAACAGTACCCATACAACGAAGCCGAGCAGGCCTACGGCTATTGCCAGCCCAAAGCGTGCTGGCGCGGCTTTTTCCGGCAGAAACCAGGCCCGGATCGTGCCGAGCGTGAAGCCGAGATTATCAGACAGGGTGAAGATGGAGGGCGAGCGAGATCCCATGAGCGTCCCCGTGAGGCGATGGTTACGCCACACCCACGCCCCGACCGGGACGAGTGCCCCAAGGGAGAACAGCCCGCTGACGGCCAGCCTCTTGAGCGGCTCGATGGTATAGAAGAGCAGGATGACCAATGCACCCACCGGAATCAGCACAACGCCGATATACCTCGTCAAGGCCGCAAGGGCGGCGAAAAGCGTCAGCAGCAATAGCGGCAGCCGGCGCTGTTCGCCGGCGACGATCTGGTGCCCGACCAGGAGGAATAGCACCAAGCAGCAGATGAACAGTGGCTCGGTCCATGCCATCACCGAGACGGCCAGTAGCGCCGGGGATATCGCAATGGCTACGGTGCCGAGGTGCTTGGCGAGCGGCGAGTGTCTGGCGATCCGTGAGAGAAGCAGGCCGGAGGCATACACCGTCAGGCCGTGGCTGAGCACGTTGATGAGGCCAGTAGTAGTGAGCGCGTCAATCCCCGTGAGCTTCTGCAGGATCGCGGCCAGGATTGGATAGAGAGGCGGCCACTCGGGGGCAACGCCACCACCGTAGTTGCGGTAAGTTCCGCCGCTGGCCAGATTCCGGGCAATGGAGATATATCCCACCGAGTCAGGGGAGAGGCCAGGGCCGTACAGGCGGATGCAGATCGCGACAAGCGCCGCACCCAGCACGCCCATCGCCACCAGAAACCAGCCAAAACCAGGCCTTATGACGCGTATGCCACTACGAACGATCACGGATCACCCTGCATCTTGCGCTGCGAGATCGCCTTGCGTCTTGATGCCACCTTCGCTCAGGTCGCCTGCGTCGGGTGCCCGGGCCATCCATCCCAACCTCTCTGCAATCTGCACCATGGCATAACCGGCAAACAGGATCAGGACGGCATCCATCGGCAGGCGGTAGCGCGCGCTCGCCCAGGACACCAAGTGTATCGCCGTATAGCCAAGTATGAATAGATAGAGCAAGAGGTAACGACGCCAACGACGCAGGGAGAGAATCAGCCCGACCAGCATAAATGGCAGAGTCACGCCAAAGGATAGAGTGCGCGAGATGTTGCTGATCAGCGGCGAGTCCGCCTTGGGCCAGAACTCGAAGAACACGGGGATGCGGCTCAAGGAAAGCCGCACAAAGCGGGTGGGGTCCTGCAAGATAAACCCGATCCCCTCACGCAACATGGCGTTGTTGATATCTACCTCGTTCCAGCCGCGCCACTTTTCGGGGATGGGCACGACGTAGCCGGGATCGAAGTGGGTGCCCTGCTCCGGGTGATTCGAGTTCCAGATGACATGTCCAGCCTCCGAGTTCAGAAGCAGAAAGCGACCAAAGACCAGATAGTTGCGTATAGTCCATGGTAGGATGAACAGCGCGATAATCACGATGGGGATAAGCAAATCCTGCCACTTGACCTTTCCGCGGCCATCCCACCACAACCAAGCCAGAAAGAGCAGTACGAAGGGCATCATCGTCTGACGTAGTAGGATGGCAAAGCCGCTAGTGACTCCCAGAACGATCCATTTCCATCTCGTCGGGTGGGCTGCAAGGCTGTAGGTGATATCGAAAACAAGCAACAGCGCCAACATGAAAAACGTCTGGGTCATGAGCGCTGCGCTATAGTACACGAAGAAGATGTAGAGACCCGTCACAATCGCCGCAACGAGGCCTGTCCGTTCGTCAAATAACCGACGACCGAGGCGATAGGTCAGAAGGCACAGAAAAGCTCCCACCACAGCCTGGACGATTCTGGCTATCAGAGGGTGATATCCAAAGACGCTGTAGATGGGAACAAGATACAGCGGGTATAAGAAGGAGCAATACGCTGTCGGTGTGTTGGCAGGAATGAAAGGGTAGTGATACTCAGCATAGCTGTAACCGTAGCCGGACATGATGCGCCGGGCTAATGTATCATAGATTAGTTGGTCGAAAGTCCCCGGCAGTGGCTCCACTCGGTCGCCGAGGTAGAGAGCGGCGCCAATGCGCACTACAATAGCGACGGCCAGAATGATCGCTAGCGCTCTGGATGTCTTGCTGTTAGACAAAGCCTGCTTTGTCGCGACACCTATCATGGGTGGAAGCACCTATCTATTTGGCCAATCCTAGTTGTTGCAGACCGACACGGATGGCGATCTTGGCGGTCATAGGATCCGCCAGGCTGCGCAGGAACGTCCACGCCGGCCCTGGCCGCAGCGCCCACGCCCAAAGAGCGCGTTTTTCCGCGACCAGCAGTTGCTCTGCTGACAAATGCGGATACTCTAGCACGGTTGAGTTCGTCATGTCGTAGTCTTCCCACCGGCTGACACGCAGCCATCCCTCGTGCTGCGCCAGCCTGTATAGCGGCGAGCCGGCATAGGGCACGGCGACATGAAAGAGGACAAGATCCAGCGGCAGCCGCTTCGCGAAGCGAATCGTCTGCTCGATGGTCTCCTCAGTCTCGCCAGGCAGACCAATGATGAAATAGCCCCAGCTCCCGATGCCTGCTTCTTTGCTCCAACGCAAGGCCTGCTCTGCCATGTCCAGCGTGATGCCCTTCTGAACACGGTCCAGCACTGCCTGTGAACCGGACTCCAGGCCCCACGAGATCATCCAGCAGCCGGCCTGCTTCATGATCCGCAATAGCTCCGGCGTGACGGTATCCACGCGGCTGTTGCAGGTCCAGCGCAGCCCCAGGTTCTCGGAGATCATCATGTGGCAGAGCTCCATAACCTGTTTCTGACTCACCGTGAACAGGTCTGCCTCAAAGTGCACGTTACGCAGTCCAAGCCCCTTGATGAAGCGAAGCTCCTCCATGATATGCCCCGGCGAGCGCAGCCGCACGCTCTGGCCCCACATGACGTGCTTGATGCAAAACAGGCAGTGCGCGGGGCAGCCGCGGCTGGTGAGCACAAAGGTGTAGGGGCCTTTGAGGAGCGGCACTCGATATTTGTGCAGCGGCAGGCGGTCGTGGAGCGGGATCGGCAACTCGTCCAGGTTGTCAAGCAGCGGGCGGTCCGCATTGACCTCTATGCCTTCGGCAGATCTCCAGGCCAAACCAGTGATACTGTGCAGCGCTTGGGGTCGCGTGTCACTCTGCTTCTCCAGTGTATGGGTCAGCTCCACCAACGTCATCTCCGGCTCGCCCCGCAGCACAAAGTCCAACGAGGGGAATGCCTCCATCGTCTCACGAGTGAGCGGCGTGACATGCGTGCCAAAGGCGATCGTCTTCGCGCCAACGGTCTTGGCCAGGAAGGTGGTGTACATGTCGTTGGTTAGTGTCGGCGCCGCAACATGGGTTACCACGTACCGTGGCCGCTTCTCCTCCAAGTAGTCGCGGAAGCGTGCCCAGCTGATGCCGTCCGCGATGCAGTCGAGGATGTCCACCTCAAGCTCGTCCGCCAGCATCGCCGCCAACTGTGCCAGCGCGGTCTGGGGCCACAAGACCCCCTCACGGCTGCGGCGACCTACACGGCACAGATCGCGGATGAAGATGCCGCCGTCGGGTGATGGCGGGTTGACAAAGAGCACATCAACCATTGCTGCGCTCACCAGAGATGCCGCTCCTCTTGATTTCCTGCAGGTCTCCATCCAGGATAGAGAGCTTCTGTGCCAGGTTCTTGACCTGATTGTTAAGCTTGGAGATCTGCACCGAGTAGCTGATGCTGATGAGAATCAAGAAGAACAAGCCAAAGAAGAAGAGCGTCGAGATGGGCAGGACTGCTCCGATGATGTTCGTGATTTTCAGAAGCAGCCTGTACCAGACGGCCAGAACCAACAATCCGACGCCGGTTAGTAGCCAGAGCCAGGAGTACTCCTCACGGAGCTTCCGGCGGCGCACCAGCTCGATGATGAGAACCAGCAACCCCACGCTGGCGAAGAGAGCAAGCGCCTGTTGCCGCGCCGTCATAACGATCCCCTGATCTGTAATCATGACTCTACCTCCAGCGCGGTGCGGCGTTTGCGCAGCAGATGCAACGAGATAGATAGCGCCATCTTGAAGATGTAGTAAAGGGGTGTGAAAATGCTGTACATATTCAGGTACCGTGACTGGCGGTTCACGCTGGCGTACATCTCCACCGCCACCTCTTTGATGCGCAAGCCTGCCAGGTGGAGCATGATGATCACATCCGCGTCGGCGAAATCGGTTGGGTAGACATCGCTAGCGCAGAACTTGATCGCTCGCCGGTTAAAGCCCTGGAACCCCGAGGTCGGATCAGTGACAGGCTGCCGCAGGACAGACGATGCGATGGCGGCAAAGAGCTTCATACCCAGACGCTTGGTAGGTGATATGGCATAGTGGACGGCATTGTCCTTTAGAAAACGAGAGCCTATCGCGACATCACAGCGGTTGCTTGCCACCTCATCCAGCAGAACCTGGAGATAGCGCGGGTCATGTTGCCCATCAGCATCGCATTGCACGACATAATCATAGCCATTCTCGTGAGCGTACTTGTAGCCTGTCTGAATGGCAGTGCCGTATCCCATATTAAATGGATGTGACAAGACATGGGCTCCGGCATCCCAGGCCACTTGCGCCGTCCGGTCAGCGGACCCGTCGTTCACCACAACGACGTCCGCTGTCGGGAGCTGCGCTTTGGCTGCGGCGATCACCTTGGCTACGTTAGCCTGTTCGTTGTAGGCTGGAATGAGCACCATTACCCGACTGCTATCCTTCACCTGTTCCCCCTCCTCAGCACATCCGATATGCTGGGCGTCAGGTCGTGAACGCCCGGCTTTGACGCGCCGCCCGATACAGTCTGGCCATCTCGCAGGTCCTTGATGACGCGAGCCGGCGTGCCAATCGCCAGGGAATAGGGCGGCACATCGGCCGTGACGACCGCACCAGCGCCGATCACGCTGTTTCTGCCGATCGTGACTCCATCCAACACTATGACGCCTGCACCGAGCCACACGCCATCCTCAATCGTGATCCCCTCGGCTGTCACTCCCTGATCAATTACCGGACGATTGGGATCATCGTAGATGTGATTGGACGACAGAATCTGGACCAGGGGAGCGGTGAGCACGTTGTCGCCGATGCTGACTCCACCTGGGCCGCGGATGACATTCGACTCGCCTATGATGCAGCCCTTGCCGATGCGGATGCCGGCGTGTGGCAGCCCGCGAAAGTTGTACACATGCAGCTCGGCGCGATGCATGACAAAGGTATCATCGCCGATCTCGATGCCGTACGGACAGGCGTGCAGGTAGACCCCGTGATCCAGGTAGACGTTTCGCCCCAGAGTGATATTCGCCGGTTGCACCAGGCGCACCCCGTGCTCGATCGCCACAAAGCCTCGCGTCCTGAGGATCAGCCTGTATAGGATAGCCCGCAAGCCGATGCCGACGATACTGGGTATCCAGCTAAGGAGGCCCAGGATAAGCTGCTCAAAGACATAGCGGGCCAAGGAGGTGGACTGCCCAAGGATATAGTAGCGCAGTCTCCCTAACATGGCCCGACACCCGATCGCACAGCGTAGCCAGAGCGTCGCACTATGCGCCGTAAAACTCCCGGATTGGATCCGCCACGCGCGCGATCTGCTCCTGGGTCAACTCGGGGTACATGGGCAGCGACAGCACCTCCGCCGCCGCGGCCTCTGCCACAGGCAGATCGCCCGGTCGGTAGCCGAGGTCGGCATACATCGTCTGCAAGTGCAGCGGCACGGGGTAGTAGATCATGGTGCCGATGCCCTGCCCCTTCAGGTGTTCCGCCAGCGCGTCGCGCCGCTGCGCGCGGATGGTGTACTGGTGGTAGACGTGCTCCACACCCGGCAGGACGCGTGGCGTGACCACGCCGGGCACATCCGCCAGCAGCGCATCATAACGCGCCGCCACCTGCCGCCGCCGCGCCGCCCAGTCGTCCAGATGCGGGAACTTGACGCGCAACACCGCGGCCTGTATCTCGTCCAAGCGGCTGTTGAAGCCCAGCACCTCGTGGTAGTACTTTTTCTTGCCGCCATGTCGCCGCAGCACGTCCACCTTCTCCGCCAGCGCCGCGTCGTTGGTGGTCACCATGCCGCCATCGCCATACCCGCCCAGGTTCTTGGTGGGGTAGAAGCTAAAGCAGGAGATATCGCCCAGCGAGCCGACGCGCCGGCCGTGATAGACAGCGCCGATCGCCTGCGCGCTATCCTCGATCACCCGCAGCCCATGGCGCCGTGCGATTTCCAGGAGCGGGTCCATATCCGCCGGCTGACCGAAAAGGTGCACCGGCAGCAGCGCCCTGGTGCGGGACGTCACTGCCGCGGCGACCTTGGCCGGGTCGATGTTGAAAGTATGCGGGTCAATGTCCACGAACACGGGCCGCGCGCCGGTGTGCGAGATGGTGTTGCCGGTGGCGATAAAGGTGAACGGCGTGGTGATCACCTCATCGCCCGGGCCGATGCCCAGCGCGGTCAGCGCCAGGCGGAGCGCGTCGGTGCCGGAGGCGACGCCGATGCCATATTGGCAGCCGACATACGCAGCGATCTCTTTCTCCAGCGCCGCGCCCTCCGGGCCCAGGATAAAGTATTGCGACTCGAGCACGCGATCCAGCGCCGCGTGGATGTCGTCGCGGATTGTGGCGTACTGCGCCTTCAAGTCGAGCGGGGGGATCGGTTTTGCATCAGTCATGTTCGCACCCCTTTCGGGTGACGCACGTCCCACGATGATCGGCGACGCAACGGGGGATGATGCCCGCCGCTGTGAGCTCTACGGTAACGGTTGATCTTCCGGCCAATCCAGGCAGCGCAGGACGCCTGGCTCCACCTCTTTGTAGCGCCAGCCGCTCTCCGGACAGACCATCACGCCCTCAGCATCCGGATTCTGCAGACGATGGCCGTGCCGGCTCATCCAGCCGTGCTGCCGGGCGGGCACACCCATCACCAGCGCGTAATCCGGCACGTCTCTGGTGACCACCGCGCCGGCCGCGACAAACGCATAGCGGCCCAGCGTGATGCCGCAGATGATGGTGGCGTTCGCGCCGATCGTCGCGCCGCGCCGCACCAGCGTGCGCTCGTATTGCGCGTGCCGCACGATCTGGGAGCGCGGGTTGGAGACATTGGTGAAAACGCAGGAGGGGCCGCAAAAGACGTCGTCTTCCAGCTCCACCCCCGCATAGACCGAGACATTGTTCTGGATCTTGCAGTTGCTGCCGATGACCACGCCGCCGGCGATGAACACATTCTGCCCGAGATTGCAGCGCTCGCCCAGACATGCGCCTGACATCACATGGCAAAAGTGCCAGATCTTGGTGCCCGCGCCGATGGTAACGGGCTCATCCACGACGGCGGTGGGATGGACAAAGTATGGCTTGTCGCTCATCCGATCATCTCCAGGGGCAGGATCACAGGCTGGCCATCGGTGATCAAGGAGCGCTGCGCCGCCTGCAACACCTTGAGCACACGCAGCCCGCTCTCGCCATCGGTGAGCGGGGGCTCGCGAGTGGCAATGGCCGAGAGGAACGCCTGACACTCCAGCCGCAGCGGCTCGTCTCCGGCGAATGCCACTTCCTGTCCGTCGCCCTTGACCGGCACCGGCTGGCCATCCTGGATGTCCACGTGCTGGTCATAGACGACCAGCTTTTTCGCCACGTCGTCGAAGGATGCCATCTTGGCCGAGCCGATGACCACCAACCGCTGCTCTTTGAACGGGTGCAGCCAGGAGACAAAGATGTGAGCGCGTACGCCATTATCGAACAGGAGGTTGGTCACCGTCACGTCGGCGATGTTCGGCTGCACATAATTGCCGCCGCAGGCCGTCACCTGGAAGGGGAGGGCGCCCACCAGCCGCAGGATGACCGCCACGTCGTGCGGCGCAAAGCTCCAGAGGATATTCTCCTCACGCCGCACCTTGCCCAGGCTCAGCCGATTCGAGTAGATGTACTGCACACGACCCAGATCGCCGTGACGGACCATCTCCTGCAGGCGCACCACCGCTGGGTGATACTCCAGCACGTGGCCGACCATCAGAATGCGCCCCAGCTCGTTGGCCAGCCGCACCAGCCGCCACCCTTGGTCGTGCGTCAACGCCAGCGGCTTTTCCACGAATACATCCTTGCCCGCACGCAACGCGCGCTGTGCCACATCAAAGTGGGTCTCCGCCGGCGTGGCGATCGCCACCGCGGGCACCGCGCTTCCCAGCACCTCCTCCAGATCCGCCATGATGTTGGCCTGCGGCGCTAGGCTGGCAGCAGTGTCGCGGCCCGCCTGCGTCACATCGCACACCATCTCCAGCGCGCCGAGCTGCTGAAAGTTGCGCACCAGGTTCTTGCCCCAATAGCCACAGCCGATAACCGCGACGTTGCCCATGTTGTGTTGTCTGCCTCTCTGCGCTTCAGCGCGCTTGGCGATGTAGGACCGTCCCGACGCTAGCCGTTCCCCCCGGCTTGATCCCCTCGCATGCCCTCATACACGCGTCGCACGATCTCCTCCAGCGAGATCTCCGGCAACCAACCGATCAGTGCCCGGACACGGGACGTATCTGGCACCCGTCGCCGCAGGTCCTCAAAGCCGGGCGCGTACGCCTCGGCATAGGGGATGTACTTGATCTCCGAGCGGCTGCCGGTCACCACCTTGACCAGCTCCGCCAGCTGGCGGATGGTGATCTCCTCCTGACTGCCCACGTTGAACACCTTGCCCGCAGCATCCGGGTGCTCCACCAGCCTCATGAGCGCCCGCACCGCATCGGCCACATCACAAAAAGAGCGCGTCTGCGTGCCGTCGCCATAGACCGTGATCGGGTCGCCGCGCATCGCTTGCCCGACAAAGCGCGGCAGCACCATGCCATAGCGCCCCGTCTGGCGCGGGCCGACGGTGTTAAAGAGCCGCACGATCACCACCGGCAGGCCATATTCGTGGTGGTATGCCAGGCCGAGGAACTCGTCCACCATCTTGCTGGCGGCATAGGCCCAGCGATGCTTGCTGGTTGGGCCGAGCACCACGTCGTCCTCCTCGGCAAAGGGCACACGCACACCTTTGCCATACACCTCGGACGTGCTGGTGATGAGCACTTTGGCTCGATAACGGAATGCGGCGCGCAGCACCGCCTCAGTGCCGGAAATGTTGGTCTCGATCGTGTGCACGGGGCGATCCACCACCAGTTGCACGCCGACGGCGGCAGCCAGGTGGAAGATCACGTCCGCCTCGGAAGCCAGGCGGTCCAAAACGATGGCATCGCGCACGTCGGCGATGGCAAAGTGAAAGCCAGGTCGCCCGACCAGCGGCGCGATGTTGGCCATGCGACCAGTGGACAGGTCGTCAATGATGGACACGCGCTCACCGCGCGCCAGGAGCGCCTCGGCGAGATGGCTACCGATGAAACCAGCGCCACCAGTGATAAGGTAATTTGACATAACACCATCCTTTGTTGATGGACTATGGCAAGGTAGAGCGGGTCAGGGAACTGCCGGTCGCATGACGCGCTTCGCCCTCCCACCGGCAAAGGGAGTTGCGGGCGGGCTCGGCGTGACTCGGTATGTCATCCCCCCGGAGCAATGGCTACAACAGGTAGGGATTCCTGGCGATCCGGCAGCATCGCAAATGCCGCGTGGCGCAGCGGCGCGGGGCCACGCGGCATAGCTTTGTGGCAGCAACTATGAACACATGAGGATCAATAGCTGGATATTCCGGCACAGATGAAGTAGAACCAACCGTCCTTCGTCCGTCGACGCTCATTTTCGGCGCTGACGTCGTCGTCGTGCGCGGCCAGACTGACCGAGGCGCCAAGATCATGCGAGTGCATGGAACACAAAAAGGGGTCGAGGAACAGAACGCCCCTGGCTCGCGACGCATCGGCGTCGCGCCGGTCGCTGCTCCTCGTCGTGCTTGGTTCCCCCTCACCCCGTGGAATAGGTGACCAATAACAGCTGTAACAAAACCGTGTATTGTTATTATGTTTCTGTCTCCTATTATAGTATATTATAGCACAGAACTCCGACCGCGCAAGTATCTCTGACGCGATGATGCCGCTACTCATCTCGCTCCCAGCTGCGCCCCCGCTGCTTGAGCGCGCGTTCGATGTCGCGGTCCGCCTCGCGTTCCGCCATCGCGGCGCGCTTGTCATAGAGCTTCTTGCCGCGTGCCAGGCCCAACTCCACCTTGGCCAGGTTCTGCTTCAGGTACATGCGCAGCGGCACCACCGTGTAGCCGCGCTCCTGCACGCGGCTCTGCCACTGCACGATCTGCCGGCGATGCATCAGGAGCTTGCGATCGCGCAAGGGAGGCTGGTTCTCGCGGCTCCCCTGATCATACGGCGAGATGTGCACGTTGGCAAGCCACGCTTCGCCGCCGCGAAACATCACATAACCATCGCGCAGGTT
This sequence comes from Chloroflexota bacterium, assembly GCA_019873665.1. Lineage (GTDB taxonomy): Bacteria > Chloroflexota > Anaerolineae > JAAYEA01 > JAAYEA01 > JAIOAV01. The sequence continues at coordinate 8,597 of JAIOAV010000067.1, read as the reverse complement.
GACGCGCCCCGCGCGCACCGACTTGATCTCGGTGCCGGAGAGGGCGATGCCGGCCTCCAATGTCTCCTCGATAAAGTAGTCGTGATAGGCCTTGCGATTGACAGCAACCGGCTTTTCTGTCATTGCGCCCCCAGGAATTCCACAGCGCGCGCCAGTTGCGGGTCGCGGCCCGCATCGGCATCCTCTGTGGTCAAAGGTACGACGATGTCGGGCATGAGGCCCTCGCCGTCTATCAGCCGTCCGCTCGGCGTGAACCAGCGCGCGACGGTTATGTGCAACGACGATCCGTCGCGCAGCGTGAAGGTCAGCTGCACCGAACCCTTGCCAAAGGTCTGTTCGCCGATGAGCGTGCCACGTCCCTGGTCCTGAATCGCGCCGGCCACGATCTCGGAGGCGCTGGCGCTGGCCTTGTTCACCAAGACAACCAGTGGGACACGGGTGGCCAGGCCGCCCCGCCGCGCAGTATAGTCATCTCCTTCGCCTCTGCGGTCACGCTCAGTAACGATCAACCCTTCTTCCAAGAACTCGTCCGCGATCTCGACAGCGGTGTCCAGATAGCCGCCTGGGTTGTCGCGCAGATCCAGAATCAGTCCCTTCATCCCTTGCCGGTCCAGCTCGCGCAACGCTTTCTGCACCTCGCCCGCAGCCAGGCTGTTGAACTCGGTCAGCCGGATGTAGCCGATCTCGCCGGGGAGCAGCTCGCTCTCCACCGTGGGCAGGGTGATCTTTTCCCGTCTGACTTTGACCTCGAACTCCTCGAAGCCACTATCGGTTGGCCGCTGCACTTGCAGCCGTACGGTGGAACCCGCCGGGCCGCGGATGAGCATGATGGCCTCGAGCAGCGTAGTCTTGCCCAATGGCTTGCCATCCACCGCGACGATCACATCGCCCGCTCGCAGCCCTGCTCGCTCTGCCGGAGAGCCGGGCAACGGCCGCACGATAGTGAGCCGGTCATCTACCATATCTACAGTGGCGCCGACCCCCTCGAAAGTGCCACTGAGATCCTCGCTCATCAGCTTGGCCATCTGCGGATTCAGCCACGCCGTATGCTCGTCACCCAGCGTCTCCACCATCCCCGCGGTGGCGCCCTGCACCATGGCGTCATAGTCCAGCGGCTCGGTGTAGTAAAAGTGCTCCTCGATCAGATGCCACGCTTCCCAGAAGAGCTTCATCCGCTCCTGCTGCTCCGTGGGGACATCGCCAATCGGATGCGCTCCCTCATCCTGCCACCAGCGAAGCGCATAGCCCGCCAGAAAAGCCGTGGCGCAGACGAAGGCGGTCGTCAGAACGCCCACGAGAATAGGCAGCACGCGGTGCGCGCTGCCGGAGTGTGACACTAACGGCGTGTGTTTCACCGGTTCCATGGGGAAAGGAACTTCCTTTCTATTGCTGCCTGAGATACTCCAGCGCCTGATCCAATGGTGGGTCAATGCCTGCGCGCAATTCATCCTCACTACGCGTGACCACAATGTCCGGCGTCAGGCCAACGCCATTGATCTTGCTCTTGCGAGGCGTCAGCCAGTGCGCCGCAGTCACGTGCAGGCTCGAATTGTCGCTCAGCTCGTGCAGATATTGCACCGACCCCTTCCCGTAGGTCGTTTCGCCGATCAAGATGCCCCGCCCGTAGTCGCGCACCGCGCCCGCTACGATCTCGGAGGCGCTGGCCGTCCCCTTATCTACCAGCACCACCAGCGGCTCGCGTTCCAGCACCAATGATGACGCCGGGATCGCGTAGGCCACCTCTTCGATCTCGCCCGCCGCGTTATAGTGCCGCTCGTAGAGCAGCGTGCCCTCGCGGATGAAATGGCTCGTCACTTCGGCGGCAGCGGTGAGCAGGCCGCCGCGATTGCCCCGCAGATCGAGGATGACGCGGTTGATGCCCGCTGCCTGGATCTCCTGCAGCGCGCCTAGCAGCTCGGCACCCGTCGGCTCGGCGAAAAAGCTGATCTGGATATGCGCGGCATAGCCGTCGCCAACTGCCTCCCAGCTCACGGTTGGCTGCTTGATCTCCGCCCGCACGATGCGCAAGACGCGCAGCGCCGTCTCCGCCCCACGGCGGATTCCCAGCTCGACCGTGGTATCCACGGGCCCGCGCACCCGTGTGACGATCTCGTCCAGCGTCATGCCGGCCACGTCTGCGCCATCCACCCGCACGATGACATCGCCCACCAGGAGGCCGGCGCGCTGCGCTGGCGCATCCGAGATGAGCTCCACGATCACCGCCTCCTGCCGTTCGTTGAGAGAAAGGGTGGCGCCGATGCCGCCGAACCTGCCGGCATAGCTGTCCTTTTCCAGCTCGTGCTGCGTAGGCTCCACAAACGAGGTGTAGGGATCATTGAGCCCGCTGATGAGGCCCCGAATCGCGCCATAGGCTACCTGCTGCTCGTCGATCGGCTCCTCGCTGTAAAAGTCACGCTGGATCAGCCGCCATGCCTCCCAGAAGATCGGCAGTTCGCTCGCGGGATTGCCGATGGAGGACACGGCCGCCGAGGACGGTGCTGTAGAGGGCGCTGAGGATGGCGATGGGGCAGGAATGGCGCCCATCCGCCCGCTGAGTCGCCCCGCGCCAAAGCCGATGGCCAGCGACGTCAGATTCGTCATCACCAATATAACCAGCAAGACGAGCACCCAGATAGATGCCTTGCGCCATGTTGGAGTAGTCAACTCTCTTCTCCCATCCTCTATAGGGTCGGGCGCAGCCCCACCATAGCAGGGCAGAGCAACGCCGATTGACATAATAACGTCTATTTGGCGTGCTGGCACATTGTATCACCGTATGCCAGACTCAGCAAACAGGCCCAAAACCTGACGCAGGCTTATTCCTTGTGACGAAATACCTCGCGGTGGGCGCGACGGTAATCCTCACGCTTGGTCTGGGCGTAGATGCGGGTGGTGTTGGGGGAGGAGTGGCCGAGCGCGTACTGGGTGAGTGCCAGGTTGCCGGTCTCACTCAGGAACTCGGTGGCGAAAAAGTGTCGTAGTGTGTGGGGTGTGAGCTGGAACTTTTCGATGATGCCGGCGCGTGCTGAGAGTTGCATGAAGATCTGCTGCACGCCACGGGTTGTCAGCGGCAGCACTTGATCGCCAGCGCGACGGTCGTGCCGCGCAAAGACCGGCAGATCAGCCAATGCGCGTATCTGGGCCACGGCCCGAGGGGCCTCGCCCCGTGAGGCGCCATCGGCGCGGGCACTCAAATAAGTCTGGATGCTGTCCCAAGCGCCGTCAGAAAAGAGAACCTCGCGATCCTTCTTGCCCTTGCTGTATCTAACCGTGGCGCCGCGCACCTCGTGTAACAGATTGCCACGCCGCAGGCGCACCAGCTCCGACACGCGCATGCCGGAGCTGAGAAGCGCGTCTATCATGGCAATGTCGCGGAGGCGGATCAGCTCCAGGCGGCGGCGGGTTTCGGGTGTCGTGCGCTCCGGCAGCTCCAGCGGGCGTCGTACCTCATCCAACAGGTCATGGATGATCTGCTGCGATGGCAACTTGTCGGGGGGCAACTCGGTGCGGCTCTGGCGCTTGCTCCCCTTGGCGAGCACCTTGCGCACCGTGTCGTACTCGTCCAGCGTCAGCGGCAGAAGCTGCGTCTCGATGACTAGGTATTCGAGAAAGCGCGATATCGCCGCATAGTAGGTTCCTTTGGTGGATTCGGAGATGCGCTGGGGGTCGCCGTTGGCTACCTCGTCCAGGAGATAGCTATAGAGCCACGTCACAAAGCCAGTGAGCAGCGGCACAGACAGATCGCGCACATCGGTGGTGGGGGAGATCCCTGTTACTGAGAGATAGGTCGTGAAGCGCTTCAGTCCGTTGGCGTAAGTGGTGGCGGTGCCGGCAGACTGCGACGCCCTGACATGCTCCACGAATTGCGCAATGGCGTTTTGTACATCCATGTGATCTGCTCCGCGTGAAGGGCTGCGACGGGGTGGGGGAAGGCACGAACCGTGCTGTCCTCTACATACCCTCGCCTTTACTTCGCATAAGTTACATTATGCGAAGTATTATATCGCCAAATGCGTAAGCATGCAAATCGCCCCACCCTGCTTGATACAAGAGTCATTGCGTGTGGGAAGCAAGCACCTCGCGCAGACGGCGGCGCACTTGGTTGATGGTGAATGGCAATGTCAGAATCGCATCCACACACCAAGTGAACACCTGGCGCGTGTTCACTTGCGTGCCCCAGCCAGTGATGAGGATCAGGCGCGTAGGCGGCGACATCTCTTTCACCTTTTGCGCCGCCTGCAAACCAGAAAGCCCATCCTTCCCCCAGCCGGTGAAGACGACGTCATAGCTGCCACGGCGAAAGGCAGCCAACCCCTCTTCGGGCGAGGCCACCGCAGTCACCTGCTGCCCCGCCTTTTCTAGCACCGTCTTGAGCAGATGGCGCACCTGGTCCTCATCCTCGATGATCAGTATGTTATGTAAACCTATAGGCTCTTCAGACTCCTCGCACATCGCATCAGCCTGTTGGGCATCTCTCCCAGCTGCAGCATGTGGTAGCCTCACGACAACGGTCGTGCCTTCCCGTTCCTTGCTGAATATCTCGATGCTGCCGTTGTGCTCCGCGAGGACCGCTTGCACGGTGCTGAGGCCCAGGCCAGCGCGCTGCGGCCCCTTGCTGGTGATAAAGGGCTGGAACAGCAACGGTTGCAGCTCGCGCGGCACGCCGATCCCGTTGTCAATGAACATGACGCGGATCTCTGTCGCGGTGTGCTCCGTCTTGATCTCCACCCTGCCCTGCGCGGCGATCGCCTCGATGGCGTTGAGCAAGAGCTGCAGGAAAACGTCCTGGAGCGCCGCGGCATCACCCTGCAGCAAGCACGCTGGGCCCAGGTCCAACGTCACTTCGATGTCGCGCCCCTCGCGCCGGAGGTCATGTCGCCACCACGGTTCGGTAACCTCCACTACATGCCGCAGCAGCTCATTTATGTCAACTTCTGCTCGCTCTTCCCCGCTCGCCGCGGCGGGGAGCTCTTGCAGACGCATGACAAGACGTTGCGCCTCCAGGCTGGCATCCACAATCTCTTGCAGCATGCGGCGATCCTCGGCGCGCGTTGCCTGTTGCAGCAGCAACTCAGCGTTGCCCAGTATCGGCGTCAGGGTGCTGTTCAGGTGGCGCGCAATACCGCGCGTTACACCGTAGAGCATGCGGCGCACGCGGCCTTCTGGCACAGCGGGGCCGGCAGTTGTAGAGTGGTTCAGGAAGTCGAGTGCTGCTGCCAACGATTCAGGGCCGCTGCATTTGAGGATCGGGGTATGTGGCGCGGCATCTGCCAGCTTCTGCAGTGCGGCGGGCTGCACCCAAAGCGTGGGAGGGCTGTCGAGAAGCACTAGGTCAAAGTGGCGATGGCTCAGTTCGGTCAGTGCGCCGTCCACGTCAGCCACTCGTGTCACCGCGTATCCCTTTGCTGCGACCGCGCTTTCCGTCTCGAGCGACGTTTCTGCAACAAACAGGATGCGTTTCGGGGCCATCCTTAACTCACCTATCTCCCCCAAGCATGCTCCTCGTAAGGGGCAAGTCGTGATCTATCCCACATATATATAGTATATACAGAAGAGCGCATCATGGCAAACTGCATCCCGTTCTTGTGCGGGGGATAGCGCTGCGGTTTGGCGGACTACGGCGAAGGCGCGTATAATCACCCAACGAGGGGTAGCACCCCCGGCCAGTAAAAGGAGGAGAGAGGATGTCACTGACCATAGAATGGCGTCGGCGGATCGACAACTGGCGCAAGGAACTCCCCAGTCACTTTTATCTGCCTTTGGGCACCGTGCAGATGAGCGGCTTTGCCACCACCGAGCACCTGAGCGCCGAAGAGGCAGAGCGAGGCGACTTTAGACCCATGCCACCGGGGACTCGATGGGGTGCCAAGTGGGAGTATGGCTGGTTCAAGGGGCGGTGTGTGTTGCCAGAGGAGGCGCGGGACCAGCGGATCGTGTTGCGCGTAGATGTGGGTGGTGAGAGCCTCGTGCTGGTGAATGGCGAGTATGCGGGCGCGCGAGACCGGCAGCACGAGGAGATCACTCTGGCCGTGCGCGGCGTGCCCGGGGCGAGCTATGACATCCTCGTCGAGGCGTATGCCGGGCATGGCCCACGTGTCTCACGGACAGTCATCCTGCCCCCGGGCCGGGAGTCGGTGCCGGAGCCAGGGCCCACGCAAGCGGTCGTGGGCGAGACCACCTTTGGCATCTGGCAGGAAGACGTGTATCAGCTCGCCATGGATGTAGAGACGCTGGTCGAGGTGCGCGACAATATTGACCCCAACTCGCTGCGCGTTGCCGAGATAGACCAGGCCCTGCGCGATTTCACAGTGATCGTGGATTTCGAGCTGCCCAATGAGGAGATGTTGGAGACAGTGCGCGCCTGTCGCGCACGCTTGCGTCCTCTCCTCGAGTGTGTGAACGGTTCGACATCGCCGCTGCTTTTCGCTTTCGGCCACGCGCATATTGACGTGGCATGGCTCTGGCCGCTGGCTCAGACTGAGCGCAAGGCGGCGCGCACTTTTGCCACGCAGTTGGCCCTCATGCCGGAGTATCCTGAGCACACGTTCTTGCAGAGCGAGCCACACCTGTACTGGATGCTACAGAGAGGCTATCCCGCGCTCTACAGCCGCGTCAAAGAAGCGGCGCAGCGGGGACAATTGATCGCGGATGGTGGCATGTGGGTGGAGGCCGATACCAACATCAGCGGCGGCGAGAGCCTCATCCGCCAGTTTATCCATGGCAAGCGCTTTTTCCGCGAGGAGTTTGGCGTCGAGAACGAGGTCCTATGGCTGCCCGACGTCTTTGGCTATTCCGGCGCGCTCCCGCAGATCATGCGCGGCTGCGGCATCAAGTACTTTTCCACCGCCAAGATCTTCTGGGCGTATAACGGAGGTGACCCCTTCCCCTATAACACCTTCACCTGGGAGGGGATTGACGGCTCGGAGGTGCTGGTGCACCTGTGCAACGACTATAACTCGCGCACGAATCCTGCGTCGGTCATCGAGCGGTGGAACCAACGCGTGCAGAAGGATGGCTTTGCTACCCGACTCTTCCCCTTTGGCTATGGTGACGGCGGTGGCGGCCCGACACGCGACCACCTCGAATTTCTGCGCCGACAGGTGAATCTGGAAGGGGTGCCGCGCACGCGCATGGCGGCTCCCATCGAGTACTTCCGCGACCAGGTGGCGCGCGGCGTACCGGAGGCGCGGTACGTCGGCGAGCTCTACTTCCAGGCGCACCGCGGCACATATACCTCGCAGGCGCGTACGAAGCGCGGCAACCGCAAGAGCGAGATCGCGTTGCGCGAGGCGGAGATGTGGGGCGCAGTCGCTGCCGCACTCAAGGGCTGGGCCTTCCCTGCCAGCGACATGGAGGCGGCGTGGCGTGGTGTGCTGCTGAACCAATTCCACGACATCATCCCCGGCTCCTCCATCCATCGCGTGTATGAGGAGGCTGAGGCCACATATGAGGTCGTGATCGCAGCGGCCAAGACGGTGGCGGCGGCAGCGGCGCAGGCGCTGACTGATGGCAGCGCAGAAGCGCTGACTGTGTTCAACTCGCTCCCGTGGCGACGCGAGGCATTGGTGGCGCTGCCCAGTGGGGCCGGCGGCGCAACAAACCTGTCCGGCGCCTTGCTGCCATCGCAGCGTTTGGCTGACACGACATATGTGTCTGTTACGGTGCCTCCCTGCGGCTGGACGACGCTGTACCCGAGCGATACCGTTAGCCGCACTACCAATCAGATGCGGGCAAGCACTCACCTGCTGGAAAATGAGCTTCTTCGCCTGGAGTTCAACACGCGGGGCGAGATCACGAGCATCTATGACAAGGAAGCGCAGCGGGAGCTGGCTGCCGGCGTGTGCAACAGCCTGCGCATGTACCGCGACGTGCCGACGGCGTGGGATGCATGGGATCTGGATAGCATGTACCCGCTCACGCCGGTGGAGTTGCCGGAAGATGCGACCGCCGAAGTGATCGCTAATGGGCCACTGATGGCGGCGATACAGTTCACGCGGCCTTTGCACCACTCGATGATGACGCAAGAGGTCCGCATGTACCGGAACAGCCGTCGCGTGGATTTCCACACGCGCATAGACTGGCAAGAAACGCACAAGCTGCTAAAGGTCAACTTTCCCGTGGATATCCACGCCCACGAGGCGATCCACGAGATCCAGTTTGGCCATATCCGCCGGCCCAATCACATGTCGCGCCCCTTCGACGCCGACCGCTTTGAGGTCTCCAACCACAAGTGGAGCGCGTTGGCAGAAGAGAATCGTGGCTTTGCTGTGCTGAACGACTGCAAGTACGGGCTGAACGTGTTGGACAACAGCGTCAACCTCACCCTGCTCAAGTCGGCAGCCGCGCCTGACATGACTGCCGACAAAGGGATGCAGGAATTCACGTACGCCATCTATCCCTGGAACGGCAGCCTGGCGGACGCAGGCGTGATACAAGCTGCATATGAGCTAAACGTGCCGGTGATGAGCGCGACGGGCGCCGCAGGCAAGCGCTCCTGCCTGGTTGTGGACGCGCCCAACATCGTGATCGAGGCGGTCAAGCCGGCGGAGGACGGCTCCGGCGATGTGATCGTGCGGATGTACGAGGCAAAGCGGATG
>JAIOAV010000066.1 GCA_019873665.1 Chloroflexota bacterium | reverse complement strand
ATACCCGCACGCTTTCTACTACTCAATCCGCGGCCCGCGCCGCGACGAGCGCCCGCCGGATGTGGGGCCGCACAGCCCCTGGTGGGATCGCTACCAGACCTTCGCCGATTACTGTCGGCGGTTGTCCTGGCTGAATACCGACGGCACGCACGTCTGCCACGTGGCGATCCTGGGTGAGTCGGATTATCTGCCGTGGGAAGCGGCCAAGGTGTGCTACCAACAGCAGCGCGATTTCAACTATCTGGAGATGCGCCACCTCTGGGAGGATGCGGTCGTGGGCGGCGAGGGGATTCGGCTGGCAGGGATGCACTATGCCGTGCTGGTGGTGGATGGGCTGATGCACCTGCCCGCGGCGGCGGTGGAGCCGCTGCAGCGGCTGGCGCGGGCGGGCCGGCTCGTACTCTGGGGCGACTTGCCGCCGACACTCGATGGCGCGGTGCGGGCGCATGAACCGGCGGCGCTGGTGGCCGCCATTGACCGCTGCACGCCGCCCGACCTGACGCTCTCCCCGCCGCATCCGGACATCCGCTACCGGCATCAGATCAAGAATGGCACGCACTATTACCTGATCTGCAACGAGGGAATGGCGCCCGTCGAGACGACGGTGTCGGTGCCGGTGAAGGGAAAGCGCGCGTGGCTGGACCTGTTCGCGGGAACGGAGGAGGAGATCGCCGGCGCGGCGACGCTCACATTGCCCCCCTGCACCCTGATGGTTTTGCGCGTCGTGCCGGAGAAGGGATAGACGCGACGGAAGGGGTGGGGGCAGAGAGAGCCGCATCCGCGGCCTTGTCCCGCACGGTCCCGGCACCGTGTCGCTGCCTCGCCCCTTCGCAAGAGACACCACAAAGGCACCAAGGCTACATAATAGAGCTTGGTGCCTTTGTATCTCAAGCACGCAAGGGCGTCAGGAGATCAACCCCAGCGTCCTGCCCACCTTGGCAAAGACTTCGAGCACGCAATCCATTTGCTCGTCGGTGTGCGTGGCCATATAGCTGGTGCGGAGCAGCGATTGTCCCTCCGGCACGGCGGGGGGCAGCGCCACGTTGCAATAGACGCCCGCCTCCAGCAGCGCCTTCCACGCCATGATGGCGTCCATCTGGTCGCCGATGACGATGGGGATGATGGGCGTCTCGCTGGCGCCGATCTTGAAGCCGAGGCGGCGATACTCGCGGCGCATGCGCTCGCCGATCTCGTTGACGCGCTGGACGCGCTCCGGCTCCGCTTTCATGATCTGCAGCGCGGCGAGCACGGCGGCGACGTTGGGCGCGGGGAGGCTGGCGCTGAACATGAGGGAGCGGCCAAAGTGCTGGATCCAGTGGATCACCGGCTCGCTGCCCGCGATAAAGCCGCCGATGGAGGCAAAGGACTTGCTGAAAGTGCCCATGATGAGGTCCACGTCGGCAGTAACGCCGAAATGCGCCGCAGTGCCACGGCCGCCGCCCAGCACGCCCAGCGAGTGCGCGTCATCCACCATGAGGCGCGCGCCGTGCTTCTTGCAGATCGGGATGATGTCGGGAAGCGGCGCGATGTCGCCGCCCATGCTAAAGACGCCATCCACCACCACCAGCTTGCCGGCGTCGGGCGGGCAACCGGCAAGGACGCGGTCGAGGTCGTCCAGCTCGTTGTGGCGGTAGCGCTTCATCTGGCCCAGCGCCAGGCGGCAGCCATCCACGATGCTGGCGTGATCTTCCTTGTCAATCACCACCACGTCGCCGCGGCCGATGAGCGCGGAGATGGTGCCGAGGTTGGTCTGGTAGCCGGTGCTAAAGACCAACGCCTTTTCCATCCCCACATAGTCGGCGAGCTGCTCCTCCAATTGCTGATGCAACACGAGCGTGCCGTTGAGGAAGCGGGAGCCAGTGCAACTGGTGCCATACTCGCGGATGGCGTCAATGGCGGCCTGCCGCACCTTGGGGTGGGTTGTCAGGCCGAGGTAGTTATTGGAGCCGATCATGATCAGGCGTTTCCCCGCGATCACGACCTCGGTGCCTTCGGTCTGATCCAGCGCGATAAAGAACGGATAGAGCCCCATCGCCTGCGCGGTGCGAGGATTCGTGGCATAGCCAATCGCCTGGGCGACCGCTGGATCGGAAAAGAAACCAGCGCATTTGTCAAACAGGTCCATCTTGCTGCCTCCCCATACAAGAGTCTCACTTCCCAGAGAAACATATCATATGCCTTTTCCACGCGCGCGCAAACGTGTGCCCGGGGCAGAAACCGGCCGGGCGCCACCTACCGCTTGACAACAGATAGCACTCCCGTATAATATCGCCGCATCCTATATCCAACGCCCCGGAGGGTCTATGAAGCTGCATGATCTCGGCCCTGTCTCCTGGACGGACTCGCAACTGATCTATCACGCCATGCCGCGGCTGGGCCACGAGGGGCTGAACCTCCTCCGCCCAAACGCGCCTTATGTCTGCATCGGCTATCATCAGGACGTACAGCAGGAGGTAGATGTCGCCTACTGCCAGGCAAACGGCATCCCCATCTTTCGCCGCGAGGTGGGCGGCGGCGCAGTGTACCTGGACGGCAACCAGCTCTTCTATCAGTTGGTCTTGCACCGCGATCATCCTCTCGCGCGGCAGAGCAAAGAGCGCTTCTACCAGCAGCTCCTGTCGCCGGTGGTGGAGACATACCGCGCGCTGGGCGTGGAGACGCGCTACAAGCCTGTGAATGACATCATCACCACAGAGGGGCGCAAGATCTCGGGCAACGGCGCGGGCGAGATCGGGGACTATGTCATCTTTGTCGGCAACCTCATCGCCGACTTTGACTATGACATGATGGTGCGCATCCTCCGGGTGCCCGACGAAAAGTATCGCGACAAGGTTCACAAGAGCATGTACGAAAACCTCACCACGCTGCGCCGCGAGCTGGGACGGATCCCGTCCTGGGAAGAGATGGCGGCCGTCCTGCAGCGCGAGTTCGCGCGGGTGCTGGGCCCGCTGGAGCCCTCGCCGCTACCGGACGATGTGCCGGGCGAGGTGCAACGGCTGATGCCGCAGTTCCTCTCGGAAGAATGGTTGAACAAGCGCGGCAAGCGCCGCTCCGACCGCGATGTCAAGATCGCCGCGGGCACCGAGATCAGGCAACGCATGTTCAAAGCGCCGGGCGGCCTCATCCGCGCCATTGCCGAGGTCAAGGACGGGGTGCTGGTGTCCGCCGCGCTATCGGGCGACTTTTTCATCTACCCCCAGGACAAGCTGGCCGAGCTGGAGGCGCGGCTGGCAGGCGTGCCGCTGGCCGAGGTCGAGGCCACGATCGCCGCGTTCTACGAGGCGGAAGGGATCGAGTCGCCAGGCGTGACGCCCGCCGATTTCGCGCGAGTGCTGGTCAATTGAGATGGCCATCGAGCTCAACCCCGTGCGCGCCCACTATCTGGGCGCGCAGCGCGCAGAGATCGTCTCCGGCTCCCGCCGGTTTGTGGTGGATCAGCGCGTCAACATCGGACGCGACGGCGCGCGCCTCTGCCCCATCGAGCTGATCACCGCCAGCCTCGCCGCGTGAATGGTCCTCACCATCTCGGCGGTCGCCGAGAACAAGGGAATTGCCCTCACGCAGATCGTGGTGGACGTGGAGCCGCATATCATGGAGGCGCGCGACGGCATGCACACCACCTTCACCACGCGCATCAACCTGGGCGACGGGCTGACGAATCGCGAGCGGACCATCCTGTTCAACTCGGCGGCGCGCTGCGAGGTGCACAAACTCCTGTCGGGCACCATCACCTTTGATCACCGCTGGGCCGGGGAGGGCTAGGCGGCGGGAAGCCACTACGACGCGGCCCGACGGAGAAGAGCCGGCAAGGCCGGTACCGGCGGCGGGATGCGCTTGAACTCGGTCTGGCGCATCCGCTTCAGGATGCGGCGCACCAACCCTGGTGCAAAGCCGATGGTCGCGATCTGCTCCTCGCTGTAGCCGCGATCCAGGTGCAGGTGCAGCACCTGATCCGCCTCGTCGTAGGTAAAGCCCAGCTCTCCCTCGTCCGTCTGCCCGGCCCAAAGGTCCGCCGAGGGCGCTTTGGCCACGATCTGCGCGGGCACGCCCACCGCCCGCGCCAACTGCCGCACCTGGCACTTCCAGAGGTGCGCGATGGGGCGCATCGCCGCTCCCGTGTCGCCATGCATGGTAAAGTAGCCGAGGCACCACTCGGTACGATTACTCGTGCCCAGCACCAGGCCGCCGAACTCCTCCGACTGGTCATACCACACGATCATGCGCATGCGCGCCATGATGTTGCCACGGCGACGCTCGCTCATGTCGGGGCTGGTGGCAAACACCGGCTCCACCATCGGCGTGATCGGGATCTTGCGGTGCGGCATGCCCAGCGCGTTGATCACCGCCATCGCGTCCCGCTCGCTGTCAGGATTGGAGCCGCGATACGGGAGAAGCAGCCCCAGCACGTTCCCCGCGCCCAGCGCCTCCACCGCCAGATAGCACACCAGCGCCGAATCCAGGCCACCGGAGACTCCCAACAGCCCCCGCGTGAAACCCGCCCGCGCCATCTGCTCGCGGATGAAGCGCACGATCCTGTCCCGTTCCGCCTGCACATCGAGCGTCAACTCGTCCAGCACGTTCATCTCGTCAACCGTCCTTTGCATGATGTCTTGCCACAACCAGCAGGACCAGGCCAAGCCCGGCCTCCAGCGCCAGCAGCACCTGCGCGGCGCGCCACACTCCCCAGTGCCAGCCCGGATCGCCCCGCGTGCACTCCAGCGGCACGAGCAAAAGCCCCATCAGCAAGAGATAAACGGGGAAGAGCAGGCCCGGCGCGGCACGTCTGCGCCACAACGCCAGCAGCACCGCCCCAATGCCCAGAAACCCGACGGCGGCCACCGCCTGTGTGGGAAAGCGGGGCATCACCACGCCATACACGTCTGGCAGCTCCCACGCCCAGTCGGCATACGAGACCACGCCGTAATTGGCGCCGTGCATCAGCGCGCCCAGCCAGCCGCACGCCTGCCCCAGCGGCAGCCCTAGCGCCGCCAGGTCCGACAGCGCGGCCAGCGAGACGCCAGAGCGTCGGGCATAGATCGCGCCGCCTAGCGCCCCGCCGAGCAACACACCCTGAAAGGCAAATCCCCCCTGCCCAACGCCCAACGCCAGTTGCGGATGCGCCGCATAATTCGCCCACTCGGGCAGGATATGGCCGATGCGCCCGCCGACCAGCGCGGGGGCCGCCATCCAGAGCGCGGCGTCCATCACGCGCTGTGGCGGGATACCTCGCCGTTGCCCCGCCCACATGGCCGCGACAAGCCCCAAGACGGCGCCCAGGTAGATCAGAACGGTATAAGTGTAGATCGGCGTCGCGCCGACGCGAAACAGGATCGGATGCACCGACAGCAGTCCTTCGCCCGACAAACAGAGCGAGGGGAGCGGCGCTCCCCTCGCCAGATATGCACCGGATAAGGGTCAGATCAGCGTTGCATACTTTCCACAATACGCGCGTACTTGTCCGCCAGCGACTCGGCAGAGCTGGCATGCGTCCCTTCGGCGTGAATCTGGAAGAAGGGCTGATCCGGGTCCGGCAACACCAGCACCCATTCATCTCCCATGTATATCTTGACGCCGTCTATGCGCTCCACGCGCTCGTCCTGCACCTGCTCGTTGAGGAGCCGCATCACCGTGCCCTTGTTCTCCCAGGCGCACGACACGCGGCGCGTGGCCACATAATACGGCGGCAGCGAGTCAACCACCTCGGAGAGCGATGCTTTCTGCAGCGCCAGCAGCTCCAGCATCTTGGCCGTCGCCGCCAGGCCATCCACCGCCGGCTGGAATCCGGGGATGATAAAGTTACCTCCCCCGTCGCCCGCCAGGATGACGCCATCCTTGGAGGCGGCATTCATCAGGTCGTACAGGTCCACCTTCGTGCGCACGATCTGCCCGCCGTATTGCGCCGCCAGCTTTTCAAAGAGCAGCGGCTGCGTAACCGGCACAGCGATGGTGCCGCCGCCAGCCTGCTTGAGCGCCATCACGGCCATGGCCGCCAGGACCGTTGTCCCGCGCAGGATACGCCCCACGTTGTCCACCACAAAGATGCGCTCACCGCCCACGTCCATCCGCACGCCCAGCGTCGTCTTGAGCGTGGAGCAGATCGCGGCGAGTTGCTGGATGGAGCGTTGCAGCTCCTCCGAGGTTACCGACATCTTGCTCTCTTCCAGATGCGCGTTGAGCGCCACCTCTTGGCAGTTCAGCACCGACAGCACTTGCGGCAATGCCAGAGCCGTCGGCGCAGAGGCATAGTCCATCGCCAGGTAAAAGTTCGCCTTTTGGATCGCCGCCACATCCATCGAGGCCAGCAGGTCGTTGTTATATCGGGAGATGACACCTGCCGGATAGTCAATCACCCCAATCTGATCCAGATAGACGCGCCGAAAGTCCTCGCGGAAAAAGACACGCTCGATGTTGCGCTCGGTGTTCTTGTCCAGATTCAGGCCACGCCGATCCATGAAGCGGATGTCCACGATGCGCGGGTCGTATGGCGACACCCGCACGTGGACGCCGCCCAGCGCATCGCTGACGCGCGTGTAATAGCGCGCCACCGGGATCGGCACATTGTCCAGGTCCGCCACATTGATCCCGGCGGAGGGCAAGCCGCCGATGATGCCACGCTTGATCATGCGCGCGCTGCGGTTCAGGTCACGGTTGATAGTAACCCTGGAACCAACCGGCAATGATGCGCCAAAGGCCGCGCCAAGCTGCGCCGCAAATTCCGGCGTGATGTCCACATTCACCAGGCCCGACACGCCATAGCGCCCAAAGAGAGTGCGCCGTGCCTGGTCGCCCCAGATGACGCTGGTCTTGACGGTAGCGCCCGCCTCCACCTCTTTTTCCGGCCACACCTTGACGTTCGCGTGCAGGACCGCGTTCTCGCCCACGATGACATTGTCACCCAGCGCCACACCTTCAAAGAGCACCGACTTGGCCTTCAGGCTGCACTGGCGGCCCACGATCGCCCCGCGCAGCTCCGCCCCCTCGCCGATGTAGGTGTTCCGCCAGACGATGCTGTGATCAATGTACGCGCGCTCATCCACTAGGCAGTAATCGCGGAGCACGGTCGGCCCTCGCAGGATCGCCTTGCTCTGCACGCGGACGCCATTGCCCAGAAAGATCGGCCCATATAGCTGCGCATCCGGCGCGACCCCCACCTCGCCGTCGGTCCAGACCCCTGGAGCATATCGCTCGCCCAACGGCTCAAGATGCACCTGCCCGCCCAGCAGATCGCGTGTGGCCCGCATGTACTCCTGCAAATTGCCGACATCGCACCAATAGCCGCTGGCGATATAGCCATATAGCGGATCGCCCTTGTCCATCAGGATCGGGAAGAGGTCCTTGGAAAAGTCAAAAGGCACGCCGGCCTCAAAATAATCCAGCGCGGCAGGTTCCAGAACATAGATGCCGGTATTGACCGTATCGGAGATCACCTCGCCCCAGCTCGGCTTCTCTAGGAACTGCCGGATGCGGCCATCCTCGCCGGTGATCACCACGCCATATTCCAGCGGGTTCGGCACATGGTACAGAGTAAGGGTCGCCATCGCCCTCTTTTCCTGATGGTAGCGGATGATCGCCGAGAGATCGAAATCGGTGAGAGCATCGCCGCTGACCACGATAAAGGTGTCGTCGAGAAACTGGGACGCGTTCTTGACGCTGCCCGCAGTCCCCAGCGGCACCTCTTCCATGGCGTACTCGATGTGCATGTCATAGCGATGCCCATCGCCGAAATAATCGCGGATGCGCTCGGCCATGAACTGCACAGTGACCACCACGTCGGTGATGCCATATCGTTTCAGCAGGTCAAGGGTGTGCGCCATCACCGGCTTGTTCACTAACGGCACCATCGGTTTGGGGCGGGCGATCGTCAGCGGACGCAGACGTGACCCCGCACCTCCAGCCATCACCACCGCTTTCATCGGTCCACCTCCCCACAAGGTGATCATGTCCCGTCGCGGTCAGACTCATCACCGCACGCTCCGCCCTCTGGCGGCCCCGTCGCCGGAAGCGAAGCGCAGATCAAGTTACTGATGTCTGCTTATATCATACCACAGACAGGGCAGAGTGTAAATATGGCGGCGAGGCACGGCGCGAGTCCGATGACAGTTGAGCATTTGCGCAAGATGTGATACAATTGGACTTGCGTGATCTGGAACAAAACGCGTTGAGATTCGTCTAGGGAAAAGGGGCATAACTATGAGCGAGAAACCGCGCGGCACACAGGATCTCCTCGAGCAGTTTCGCGAGCTGGGGGCAGAGCTGGAGCGGTCCATCCGGCGCGCCTGGGAAAGCAATGAGGGGCAGGAGGTCCGCGAGCAGATCGGCAACGGCCTCCGCGAGCTGAATCACCAACTGAGCCGGCTGGCGGAGGATGTGCAGAGCAGCGAGACCTATCGCGAGATGCAAAAGCGGGTCAAGGATGCCATCGAGTCGCCCCAGGTTGAGGAGGCGGCTCAGAGCATCGAACGCGAACTCGGCGAGGCATTGAGTACGCTGAATGACCTGCTTAACAAACTGATCAAGTCGGTGCCCGGCCCCAGGTCGCGCCAGGAATAGCGCCGGGTCGCGCCAGAGCAGCGGGAGACAGGGTGCCGGAAGGAGAACCCTTCCGGGAGTCGGCACGCATCTGCGGAGAGCATCGTAGCTATGGAGTGGGACGAATCGTATCATGCCCGGATGCTGGTGGAGCGAGGGCGAGCGGCGCTGGCCAAGGGCCAGCGAGAGCGCGCCCTGAAACTCTATGCCGCCGCCGCCGAGCTGTCGGCGGCAGAGCCAAACGTCTGGCTGGCGCTGGCGGAGATCACGGAGGATCCGCATGACCGTCTTGCGCACCTGGCGCGCGCATTGAGCCTCGATCCAGACAATGCCACGGCGCGCGCGGCGTTGCGCCGCACGCGCCGCGAGATAGCAGCGCGGCAGCTCCAGCCACCGCCCCCGCCGGTGGCGCTGCCACCCACCGCAGCCGGTGGCGAGCGTGGCAGTCACTGGCCAGGCATCGTCCTCATCTTGCTTCTCTTCCTGATCGGGTTAGGTCTGGGAGGTATCCTGCTGCGCGACAACGTTACGGCGCTCGTCGTGGCGTTGCTGCCACCGACCAGCACGCCCACCGTTACGGTGACGAGTACTTACACCCCGACGCCGACGAACACGGCCACGCCAACCGACACCGCCACGCCGACGCAGACGGCCACGCCGACCTACACGCCGACGCCCACCAGCAGCCCGACGCCCACAGTTACCTCCACGCCTACGGCGACGCCAACGCCGGAGCGGTGGATTGACGTCAATCTCACTACGCAGACGCTGATCGCCTACGAAGGGGATACGCCGGTGCTGCAGACGTTGATCTCCTCCGGCAATGCCCTAAACCCGACAGTTGAGGGGACCTTCCGTATCTATCTGAAGCTGATCAAGCAGACCATGTCCGGCCCCGATTACGAAACGCCAGATGTGCCTTATGTCATGTACTTCCACAACGCCTATTCGCTGCATGGCGCTTACTGGCACAACGAGTTTGGCCGCCCGCGCAGCCACGGCTGCGTCAATCTGCCCGTGGAGACGGCCAAGTGGCTGTACTACTGGTCCGGGCCACAGGTGCCAGAGGGGTGGGACAACGTGCACGCCAGCGACAGCAATCCTGGCTCGCGGGTCGTGGTGCACCGCTAGGCTGCGCCGTTGCAGCCTTTTCCGCGAAGGGAGGCTCCTTGCACAACCGAATTGTTCTTCTGGTCGTAGGGCTGCTCCTCCTGGCCATCGCCTGCGGCGGGGGCGCTATGTACTTGCTGACTCCCGTCATCGTCCCCGGCGCAGAGTTCGTCTCGCTCACGACCCTGGCGCTGTCGGTGGCGTTTCTTGCCGCTTTCACCGGCGCCACCTTTGTCTGGGAGAGCTGGCAAGCAGCTCGCGACCAGCCATCGCCGCCGCTGCCGATGCCGCGGCCATGGGCGTGGCTCATTCTGGGAGTTGTCAGCCTGGCGGCGGGCTCGTTGATGCAGCGCGGCACGTGGGCCGCCTACCTCTTCCCGCCCTTTCACATCCTCACCATCAGCGCGTGGAGCGGACTGCTCCTCTCACTCGTCTGGTTGCGGCTGCCGCGACTCACGATCCGCGAATCGGCGATAGAGATCGGATACGGCGCGTTTGTCGCCACCACGCTGAGCGCCATCGTCGAAATCGCCGTCTTTGTCATATTAGGGGTCCTTGCCGTCGCCCTCACGATGGCGCTGCCCGGCGGCGCAGAGTGGGTGCAAGAGCTGCAAGCCTGGGCCGAGTCTGCCGCGCCGTTGGCGGATATCGAGACTCTGTCCCGTCTCCTGCTGCAGCCAGCCGTGATCGTCGCCATCGCCGTGGCCCTGGCCATCGTCGTGCCATTGATCGAGGAGAGCTTCAAGGCGCTGGGCGTGCTCTTGCTGATGCACCAGCAACCGGAGCGCCGCCGCGCCGTGGCATGGGGCCTGCTATGCGGACTCGGCTTTGGCTGGCTGGAATCGCTGCTCACCGCGGCCAGCGCCGGCGATGGGTGGGTGATGGTGACGACACTGCGCCTGCTCACCATCGCAATCCACGCCGGAACCGGCGCGCTGATGGGCCTTGGCTGGCATGCAGCCGTGCGGGAGCGACGCCTCTGGCGGCTGGCCGGGTGCTTTGTGCTGGCCGTCGTGATCCACGGGGCGTGGAATGGTCTGGCGATCATGGGCGGCCTGATCTCGCTCTTGTCCGGCCTCGGCGGCTAGAGCGGGAAAAGAAAAGGCCCCTGCTGTCAGGGGCCTTTGGCGTCATTTTCCCTTCGCCTCGCTGTCGTCTGGCGCGCGCTCTTCGCGTGGAGACTCCACGCGACATGCCGAGGCTCAGGTGCGGATGCCCAGCCGCGGCAACACCACAGTGACGAGAAGCAGCCAGCCAACGAGGAAAAGGATCGGGCTGATTGCCACCCAGTCAATGCCGAGAAAACGCATGTTGATCACTCCACCTTCCCCACGGCAAGCGTCTAGGAGCGCAGCCGCAGCATCATGTCCACCATGTCATCCACCGCCTGCACCGGCGGCTCCTCGCCGGAACGGCGCATGCACTCCAGCGCATACTGCCTGATCAGCACGAGGCACGCACCATATGCGGCGGCGCGAATCGAGTTGAGTTGATCGAGCACCGCGCGACAATCGCGTCCTTCCGCGATCATCCGTTGTACGCCCTGTGCCTGGCCTTCAATGCGACGCAGCCGTCGTATGAGCTCGGCGCGCACCTCATCGGGGATCTGAGTCTCCAGCTCGCGTTTGTCGGTCACCGCTACACCTCTCTTGCTGCCTTACAGCGACAGGTGATCGCTTCCCCAGAGGCAAACTGCCTCCCAATGCTAGAAGCGTCAGCCGCCGGTCGGGGCGCATGACACTCCACCACCGACGCTGGCAGTGCCACTGCGCCCGCCGGAGACGCCAAAGAGGGAGAAAGCCTTCTCCACCTTTTTCGAGCCGCACTTGGGACAGACAACCTCGCACGGCGCGGAAGCGGCCCGCACGAGTTTCTCGAATTTCTCGCCACATTCCCCACAGACATACTCAAAGATGGGCATCTCGACTCCTTATCGCTCTACTCCGCTATTGCCTGCAATAGCTCGCCCTTGCTCGCCCGGCCCGATTTGGCCAGCACGATGTTCCCCGCGCCGTCGAAGACCAGAAAAGAAGGCACAACGCGAATGCCATACGCATAGGCCGCCATGCGACCCACATCGCTCATCACATCCAGGCGCACCACGGCAGCCCGTCCCGCCAGCTCGCGCTCCAGCCCATCGACCATGGGCTTGATCAGCAGACACGCCGTTCAGGTGTTCGAATAGAACTCGACCACGGTGGGCGTCCCACCGCCGAGCATGCCCTGAAAAGCCTCCAGCGAGGCAAATTCCGCGCCGTCGGTGCGCAGGAGGACGAACGCGGCGCCGATCAGCAAGAACACGGCCAAAAAGAACAAGTTATCCCGCAAAAAGCGCGTCATTTGGAGCCGCACGCCCCTCTACCCTGCAAGCAATCTTTCCAGCCTGTCCACTAGCACTTGCTTGCCCACCGCGCCGGTGATACGGTCCACTACCTGGCCGTCTTTGACAAAGAGCAGGGTCGGGATCCCCTGGATGCCATACGACATGGCGAGTTCGGCATTGTGATCGGTGTTCACTTTGGCCACAATGACCCGGCCCTCATACTCGCGCGCCAGCTCCTCGATCGTGGGCGCGATCATGCGGCATGGCCCACACCAGGGTGCCCAGAAATCCACCAGCGCCGGGCGATCCGCCTGCAATATCCTATCCTTGAACTCGCCGCTGTCCACGTGCCACGCGTGCTCTTGCTTTTCCGCCTTGCCCTCTGTCATGCTAGTCTCCTTCCCCGCTTCGCTTCCAGAAGCAGATGAACTCTTTTTCGCGAAAAGTGATCTGAACCAATTCCCAGCCATCTCGACCCCTTGCGTTCAGGATGTCCTTGATCGTCATCTCATAAGGATCGGACGCTTCATCGAAGAAACAGCGCCCCTGCGTATCGCAAAACAAGACCTGAGAGCCGCCGCCGGCATCATAGCCGCGGTCGCGCATCATCCGCACGATCTCGTCCAGAGAATGGCGGGAGATATCGTATGTCCAGCGTCCCATCTTGCCCCCCTCCCACAACTGCATTAGTCCACCAGCCTGATCGCGCCGCCAAGACACGCCGCCAGACAGGCGTGACAACCATAGCAACGCGCTGCATCCACAAACGGCAGCTCGCCGCGGTCTAGCTGGATCAGGGCGCGAGTGCGGCACGATCTCTGTGCCGCGCACCGCTCGCAAAGGCGGCAAGACCCGGGGTCCACACGCGGTATGGCTGTCGTCTGCGTCTTGGCTCCCTCGAATGCCATCTCATGGCCTCTTGCGCCGCTGCCGACGACCGGTCGCAGCGCAGGGAATATAGGGTACCCCCCTAATCTATGGGGGATTATAACACGACGCGACGGGCCTGTCAAGGGGCCTGCCGCGTTTCTAACGCATTTCTTATGCCGAGGGTGGCAGTTCACCATTCCGCCGGCCGCATGCGGGGCAGCCGAGAGGCACGTCAGGGGTGGCAAAGGGATGCAGGATCAAGCGTGTCATGGCGAGGGAGCAAAGCGACCGAAGCCATCCCCTCATCACGCCAACAGGAGATTGCTTCGCCGCTATGCGGCTCGCAATGACAGCCCTGCAGCGCGGCCCGCCATGACAGGGTGAGTGGTTCAGCCTCTATCTATCTCCCCCCATTACCGTCGGGCCATGGTGGGGAACTGATCGTCATCCTGCTGGCGGTTCCACTCTTCGCGGCGCAACAGGCCGCGCAGGCGCGCCATCAATTCCGGGATCTCGATGGGCATCGCCAGACAAAGGTCAGCCCCCGCCTCGTAGCATTCCAACTGCCCCAGGGGGCTGGTGTCCGGGTTGAGGATCACAATGGGGATACGCCAGTGAAGGCGCAGGGCGCGACACGCCTCATACGCTTCTTGCGGGTCTTGCGCTTCGATGAGCACCAGATCGTACACATCACGAGCCAGCAGGCGGCGCACCGCAGCCGCAGAGCGCGCCAAAGAGAGGCTGTAGCCGGGAGAGCTGAACGAAGCGACGATTTGCTCAGCCAGCAGGCTTGTTCCAGGGCTCATAAATATGAGTCTCTTGTCCAACTGCGCCACCAAAGCGTCCATCTGCTATCTAATGCAACCTTATGCTACATAGTTTACTCCAAATAGCGCAATTTGTCAAGTAACAGATATTGCACTATTGCCTTCACCTTAATGATACACGCTTTCCGGCTGGCGCACCTTACAGAATGCTTACAGTTTTCGCCGCTCTGCCAGAGGTCGGGCCGCGATTTGCGCACGCGTTGATCGTGCGTACAATGCCTGCAGCATGCTCAGCATGGACAAGGAGGAGAGGATGGATCGCATTGATGTGATTCTCGTAGAGCCGATCGCCGAGATCCAGCCCACGATCTATGGCCACTTTGCGGAGCACCTCGGCGAGTGTATCTATGGCGGCATCTGGGTCGGCGAGGACTCGACCATTCCCAACCAGGGCGGCATCCGGCTGGATGTAGTTCGGGCGCTGTCGCGGATGCGCCCGGCGGTGATACGCTGGCCAGGGGGCTGCTTTGCCGACGATTACCACTGGCAGGATGGCATCGGGCCGCGCGCGCAGCGGCCCCGCCGCGTGAATTTGCACTGGGGCGAGGTGATCGAGACCAATGCCTTTGGCACGGAGGAGTTCATCCGCCTGTGCCGGCTGGTGGGGGCTGCCCCCTATATCTGCGGCAACGTGGGCAGCGGTTCGCCGCGCGAGATGCGCGACTGGATCGAGTACTGCAACTTCGCCGGCGGCTCCACCTGGAGCGAGGCGCGCGCCGCGAACGGCTCGTCGCAGCCGCATGATGTAACGTACTGGGGCATCGGCAACGAGAACTGGGGATGTGGCGGCCACTTTACGCCGGATGACTATGCCACCGAGTATCGGCGCTTTGCCACCTTTGCCTGGAGCTTTGGCGGCAAGCCAATCTACCGCATCGCCTGCGGCCCCAATGGCAACGACGCCGATTGGACGCGGCGCTTTTTCACCAAGCTGCGCCGCGACTATGGCCGAGCGCCCAGCATCGAGGGCTATGCAGCGCATTATTATTGCGGCACCGCCGGCACGGCCACCGAGTACACCGTTGATCAATGGTACGAGCTGCTGGACAAGGCGCTACGCATGGAAGAGCTGGTCGTGCAGCAGCGCGCCGTCATGGACACCTTCGACCCCAAGCGCAGCATCGGCCTCATCGTGGACGAGTGGGGCACCTGGCATCCGCCTGCCGAGGGGCGCAACCCACGCTTTCTCTGGCAACAGAACACCGTGCGCGATGCGCTGGTCGCCGCGCTGACGCTGAACATCTTTAACAACCACGCCGATAAGGTCGTCATGACCAACATCGCCCAAGCGATCAATGTGCTGCAGGCGGTGATCTTGACAGAAGGGGACAAGATGCTGGTAACCCCCACCGGCCACGTGTACGAGATGTACGCGCCGCATCAGGGCGCGCAGGCGGTGCGCACCGTGTTACAGACATCGGCGATCGAATATGGCGGGCAGGGACGGCGCGTGCCGCAGCTCAGTGCGTCCGGCTCGCAACACGAGAACAACCTGACGCTGACGCTCGTCAACACACACGCCAGCGCGCCGCTGGAAGTGGAGATTCGCCTGCACGGCGCGGAGGCCGACGGCGCGTCGGGCGTCGTGCTGAGAGCGGCAGATATCCATGCACACAACACCTTTGCCGCGCCAGAGCTGGTACATCCTGTCGCCGCCACCCCGCCGGCAGTCAGCAAGGGGGTGCTGCATGCCGAGCTGTCGCCAGCCTCTGTAACGCGCCTGGACGTGGCGCTGACTTGAGCGCGGCTGCCAGTCGGTGAGGAGGTGTTTCATGCGCCCTCACATTGACGCCAGCGAGTTTGGCTCGATCACCGTGGACGGTCAGGTGTATGACCATGACATCGTGATCCGCCTGAACGGCCAGGTGAAAAAACGGAAGAAGAAGCTCTCTAAGCGCGTGTACGGGACGTCGCATACCATCTCGCGCGACGAGGCCGAGCAGATCTATGAGCGCGGGGCAGAATGGCTTATCATCGGCACCGGGCAATACGACACGGTGCGCCTGTCGCCCGAAGCGGAGGCATTCTTTGCCGAAGCCCGGTGCCAGGTCAGGCTGATGGCGACGCCGCGGGCGCTTGCCGCCTGGAACGAGGCGCACGGCAAGGGGATCGGGCTTTTTCACGTGACGTGCTGAGCGGGTGGTGATGCCTGGCCGCCGGCGAATGGCGGCGAATAGGTTTGACAACTCGACCCCGTTATGCTATAATCAGCTAGATCGTGAAAGAGTTCACGGACTTTTGATGGTGCGCCGTCCATGGACTGGACGCCGTTTTATTTTGCCCATGCGTTCTGTCTGTCCGGTAGAGACGGGCGAAGAGCCGTTTGGGAGCAAACAGGAGATCAATGTTGACGCTCGAGGAAGTGCTTGCCGCTATTGATGGCAAAGTCATATCGAAGAACGTTGACCTGGGTATGGTCGTGGACAAGGGCTGCGGCGCCGACCTCATGAGCGATGTCCTGGCGTTCACGCACACCGGGACCCTCTTGATGACCGGCCTGACGAACCCACAGGTGGTCAGAACCGCCGAGATCGCCGGCATCAAAGCGATCGTCTTTGTGCGTGGCAAGTACCCGCCCCCCGAGACGATCGCCCTCGCCGAAGAAAAGGGCATCCCGCTTTTGGTCTCCCGCTATACCATGTACGAGACGTGCGGCCGCCTCTATAACCGAGGCCTGGCCAGTTGTGGCCTGTTCGATCTTGCCACGCGCGGCTGGGAACAGGGCGCCGGCGCGTCGAGGCCATCCTGATACGCGGGCGGAACGAGTCAACTGGGATGGAGCAGACCATGATGGCCGACACCAGATCGGCAGAGATCACCAAGATCCAGGAGCTCATCTATGAGCTCAAGATCGAACAGGTGATGACTAAATCCGTCATCACGGTAACGCCCACCCAGACGATGGCTGAACTGAAAGAGATCCTGCAGAAAAAGCGCATCTCCGGCACGCCTGTGCTCGAAGGGGATAAGCTGGTAGGCATCGTCAGCATTGAGGATCTGATCAAATCGCTGGAGTCCGGCGAGAAGGACGCCCTGATCGGGGACAAGATGACCCGCAACCTGCAGACCGTCTATGCCGACGAGTCGGTGGTACAGGCGGTGAACAAATTCAGCCAGTTCGGCTTTGGGCGGCTGCCGGTGGTGAACCGCGAGGGCAAGCTGGTCGGCATCCTGACGCAGGGCGACATCGTGCGCGGCCTGTTGCGCCAGATGGAGGTGGAATATCACGAAGAGGAGATCCACCGCTATCGCGCCAGTCACATCTTTAGCGACATCGTCTCCGATCAGACCGGGCTTGTGTTGCGCTACCGCGTCAAACCCAGGGACTTTACGCACGGCGGCGAGGCGTCCAGCAAGCTGAAGCGGGCATTGGAGCGGCTCGGTGGCTCGCCGCAACTGGTGCGGCGGGTCGCCATCGCCTCATATGAGGCGGAAACAAACCTGATCATCCATACCGACAATGGAGGCGAGATCATCGCCGAGATCATGCCGGAGCGCATCCGCATCGTCGCCATTGATAACGGGCCCGGCATTCCCGATGTCGAGCAGGCGCTACAACCCGGGTTTTCCACCGCGCCGGACTGGATTCGCGAGCTGGGTTTTGGCGCGGGGATGGGCCTGAGCAACATCCGGGCCTGCGCCGACAAAATGGATCTCACCTCGCGGATGGGGGTGGGAACGCGACTGGAGATCCTCTTTTATGTCAACGAGGAGACAAGGCAATGACGCTGCGCGAGATCGTCGCGGGACTATCGGTCAAGGTATGTTCGGCACAGGACGAGCTGGACCGAGAGGTAACGGGTGGGTACACATCAGATCTGTTGAGTTGCGTCATGGCGCGCGCGCGGCGTGGCAATATCTGGGTGACGTTGCAGGCGCATCCCAACATCGTGGCGGTCGCGGTATTGTTGGAGTTGGCAGCGATTGTGATCACCGAAGGGGTGGAGCCAGAGTCGGCCACCCTGGCGCGGGCGGAAGCAGAGCATATCCCCATCCTGTCCAGCAACCTCACCAGCTACCAGGTCGTCAGCCAGTTGGTCAGGCTGGGTGTCGAGGGAAGCGAGTAATGCAGTCGCCGCGGCTCGGCGGCAAAAGATATCACCAGGGGAGGTTAACCCAACGTGACTGAGGAGATATTGGACCTTGCACCGCTCGATGAACTCCTTGACAAGGTGCAGCAGGAAGAGAGTGGCCTGATCCCCGTCCTGCAACAGGCGCAGGATATCTATGGGTACCTGCCGAAAGAGGTTCTGACGCATATTGCCCGCCGCACATCGTTGCCGCCTAGCCAGGTGCTGGGTGTCGCGACGTTCTACTCGCAGTTTCATCTGGAGCCGCGCGGCCGCCACATCATCCAGCAGTGCGACGGCACTGCCTGCCATGTGCGCGGCGCCAAGCAGATCATCCAGACGATGCAGGAAAAGCTGGGCATTTCCGCCGGCGAGACAACGCCGGATCGCAAAGTAACTTACGAAGTGGTGTATTGTCTTGGCTCTTGCGCGCTGGCGCCGGTGGCGGTGATAGATGGCGAGGTAGTCGGCCGGCTTCAGCCCAACAAGATGGTCGAAATGGTGGACAAGTTGCCCTAGTGCGCGAGCTATCGCTCCACATCCTGGACCTTGTGCAAAACTCGCTGGAGGCGGGCGCCACGCGCGTCAGCCTCGAGATCAGCGAGGACTTGCGCGCCGACCGTCTCGTCATCCGCGTGGAGGACAATGGGCGCGGGATGGATGAGGAGCTGCGCCGGCGCGTGCTGGATGCTTTTACCACCACGCGCACGACGCGCCGCGTGGGGCTGGGGCTGCCGCTGCTGGCGGCGGCAGCGGAGCATTGCAATGGCGGCGTAACGGTGGAATCGGCGCCCGGCAAAGGCACGGTGGTCACGGCGACCTTCCAGCACAGCCACATAGACCGCGCGCCGCTGGGCAACATGGTGGCCACCCTGATGACGATCCTCACCGCGAATCCGGCGGTGCGGCTCGAATACGCGCATCGCGTGGATGAGCGCGAGTTTCGGTTTGACACACAGGAGATCAAAGAGCAGCTCGGCGATGTGCCTCTGACGTATGGACCGGTCCTGCAATGGATACGCGAGTTCATCGCAGAGAACCTCGCCGCATTGTATGTATCGGCACCAGAACAGCCTGAAGGAGAGAATCATGCCCAAGATCAAGTCCATTGAGGATCTGCAACGGGTGCGCGCGCAGGCAGAGCAGACGATCAAAGTGCGCGAGAAGACGGGGACCCAGATCATCGTTGGCATGGGGACGTGTGGCATCGCTGCGGGTGCACGCGATACCCTGCATGCCATCCTCGACGAGCTGGCCCGCCGCAATCTGCAAGCGAATGTAACGACAGTTGGCTGTATCGGCATGTGCGTGCAAGAGCCACTGGTGGACATCATCCAGCCCGGGCAACCCCGGATCACCTACGGACGTATCAGCTCGGACAGGGTCCCCCGTCTGGTGGAGGAGCACCTCATCAACGGGCGTGTCATTCGCGAATGGGTCGTTGGCGAGATCTCCAACGCCTGATCACTGACAACCTTACCTAAGGAGGTCCAACGTAATGGCAGAAAGGCTATACCGCGCTCACGTCCTCTGCTGTCGTGGCACCGGCTGCAGTGCCGGTGGGTCGGAGGCGATCGTGGACGCGCTGCGCAGACAGGTTAAGGAACGCGGGCTGGATAACGAGGTCCAGGTCATCATCACCGGCTGTCACGGCTTTTGCGAGATGGGGCCGATCATGGTCATCTATCCCGATGATACGCTATATTGTCGGGTGACGCTGGAGGATGTGCCCGAGATCGTCGAGGAGACGCTGGTCAAGGGACGCACGGTGCGACGCTTGCTCTACAAGGATCCGCTGACCAGCGAAGCGGTGCCCCGTTACCACGAGATCCCCTTCTACGGGAACCAGACGCGGCGCCTGCTGCGCAACTGCGGTTTTATTGACCCGGAGAATATTGACGAGTACATCGCGCGCGAGGGATACCAGGCGCTGGCCAAGGTGCTGACGCAGATGACGCCCGATGAGGTGATCGAGGAGGTCAAGCAGTCGGGGCTGCGGGGGCGCGGTGGCGCGGGCTTTCCCACCGGCCTCAAGTGGGAGTTTACGCGCAAGGCCAAAGGCGAGCCCAAGTATATCGTCTGTAACGCCGACGAAGGGGACCCGGGCGCGTTCATGGATCGCAGCCTCATCGAGGGCGACCCGCACACCCTGCTGGAAGGGATGTTGATCGCCGGCTATGCCATCGGTGCCAGCAAGGGTTACATCTATTGCCGCGCCGAGTACCCCCTGGCAATCCGTCGCCTGAAGACCGCCATTGCCCAGGCCACCGAGTACGGCCTGATGGGCCAGCGCATCATGGGCACCGACTATAGCATGGAGATCGTCGTCAAGGAGGGCGCAGGTGCATTCGTCTGCGGCGAAGAGACGGCGCTGTTAGCCTCCATCGAGGGGCGACGGGGCGAGCCGCGCCCGCGCCCGCCATATCCTGCCGTGGCCGGTCTCTATGGCAAGCCGACGAACATCAACAACGTCAAGAGCTATGCCAGCGTGCCGATGATCATTCGCAATGGTGCCCCCTGGTTCGCGTCCGTCGGCACAGCGCGCTCCAAGGGCACGCAGATCTTTGCCCTCACCGGCAAGATCAACAACACCGGCCTGATCGAAGTCCCCATGGGCATGACCATGGGCGAGATCATCTTTGACATCGGCGGCGGCATCACGAAGGGTCGGCCCTTCAAGGCGGTCCAGACCGGCGGGCCGCTGGGCGGTTGCCTGCCGGCCAGCCAGTTGAACACGCCGATTGATTATGACTCGCTCACCGAGGCAGGCGCGACGATGGGTTCCGGCGGCATGATCGTCGTGGACGACACCACTTGCATGGTGGAGCTCGCCAAGTTCTTTATGACCTTTGCCGTGGCCGAGTCGTGCGGCAAGTGCGTGCCGTGCCGCGTCGGCGGCACGCGCATGCTGGAAGTGCTCACCCGCATCTCGCAGGGACAGGGCACGATGGAGGACCTGGCCATGATCCGCAACATGGCGGACAACATGCGACAAGGCTCCATCTGCTCGCTGGGCCAGCTCACGCCCAGCCCCGCTATTTCTGCCATGCGCTATTTCGAGGACGAGTTCATCGCGCATATCGTTGACAAGCGCTGCCCCGCCGGCGTCTGCGACGCGCTGGTTCCCGCCCCGTGCCGCAACGCCTGCCCAGCAGAGGTCAACGTGCCGGTCTATATCCGCCTCATCCAGGAGGACAAGCTGGAGGAGGCGGTGGCTGTGCACCGGCAGGCGAACCCGTTCCTGTCGGTCTGTGGCCGCGTTTGCCCCGCTTTCTGCGAGACCCGTTGCCGCCGTGGCGACTTGGACGAGTCGGTCGCCATCCGCCAGCTCAAGCGGTATATGATTGACAACCTGGCGGATCGAAGCTGGCAGGGGCCGGCTCCCGCTCCCACCCAGGACAAGAAGGTGGCGGTGATCGGCGGCGGGCCCGCCGGGCTGACGGCGGCGCTGCGGCTGGCGCTGATGGGCTATCCGGTAACGATCTTTGAGGCGCTGCCGGTGCTGGGCGGCATGATGGCCGTGGGCATCCCCGACTATCGCCTGCCCCGCGAAGAGCTGAACAAAGAGATCGGCGACATCCTCTCGGTGGGCAACATTGAGGTGCGCACCAACACCCGCGTCGGCAAGGACAT
>JAIOAV010000065.1 GCA_019873665.1 Chloroflexota bacterium | reverse complement strand
GCGGCGAATAGAGCGGGCCGTTCTTGTCCGCCATGTCGCCGCCGCCCAGTACTACCTTGAGGCCGCGGCTGGCTATCCCCTCCATCTGCGCCAGCGCCACCTCGAGCTGGCAGTCGAGGATATCGCCCACCGCGCCCGGCTCCAGCGCGATGGCCATGAGCGACGGTTCATCCAGCCCCATAGAGAGGCCGCCACCGCCGGCGACCACCATCATCTCGTCGCCCAGCCGCGCCTGCAGCGCCGCCTCGGCGACGCCGGCGCTGGCGCGCGCAGCGGCGACCTGCTCCGGCACCTGTTTGGCCCGCTCCCGCGCCAGCGCCGGCCAATCCTCCGGGCGCAGCGGCGGGGCGGTATCGAGCACCTCGACGAAATTCATCACCTCTGCATCCCAGTGCCACACCTGATACACGCCGTCCGGGTCGCCGGACAAAAAGGTGGTCTCGTCAATTCGCTTGGTGGGCTTGATGTTCTTGCGGTAGCCGTAACGAAAGATCTCCATCTGGAGCGTGCGGTGCAGCTCCAGCAGGTCCGCCTCGTACTGTTGCAGGAACTCGGCATGGGCGGCGGGTCCGGCACACCACGCCACCGCTTCGGCGAACCAGAGGGATGGGCTGCCGGTGTGCACCGCTCGGCCCAGGATTTTAGTGGCGACGTCGCAGGCGATGGTGGGCGTGTATGCGGGCATGCGGTCCGGACGCCGCCCTTCGATGGTCGCCAGGCAGCGCTCGTAGGGGGTCATGGTGGGGTGAAAATCGGGCAAAGCGACTCCTCCTGGGGATGGGTGGGAGGCATGGGGTCCATGCCTCCCACTGCGATGGCGTGTTACGCCTTCTTGCACCAGCCCGCGCCGCGCGCCAGGTCGTAGCCGACCTGCCACGTCTCGCCCAGCGCGGATACAGTGATCGCGGCCTGGTCGGTGCCGACCTGGAAGCCCTCTGCCAGCTTGGCGCTGGCCACCTCCGGCGGCTTCAGGCCGCGATACGGCACGAGCAGTGTGACGAACGCCGCAGGCGCACCGCTCCCATGGTAGCGGAAGCGACACGCGGGGCGCGTGGTGCGCTTGTTATAGCTCCAGCCGGTCCAGCCGACCTCCTGCTCCAGCTCCACCGGCGCGTCCGGCCCCAGCCACACCAGCACGTTGGCATCGGGGAAGAGGGTGCGCGCCGTGTGCTGCACGGGGTCATAGCGCATATTGCCGGGCGCGAACTGATAATGCAGGTCAATCGTTCCGGTCGCGTCGCCAATCGCCTCGTCCAGCAGGACAAAGAAGCGGCGATCCACGAACCAGACGGTGCGGCGGTGCGTGAGTCCCGGATATGACGGGTTCTCCGCCGAGACGATGTCATAGCCGGGTTCCGACGCCCACAGGAGATGCCGCCCGTCTGAATGGCTATCCTTGCCGTCCAGCGTCAACGTCTGGTGAACTGCCGTCTGGCGGTGCCAGCGGCGGGCGACGACATCGTGGCCGTAGGTGTAGTAACCGCTGTCGGTCATCAGCCAGCGGCCGTAGGCATACAGCTCGAACGTGCCGTTGTCGTCCTGGTCATGGCTGGACGCGGGCGGCGGTGAATCATGCAGCGCGAAATAGATCTGGTCCGGGTCCCACGCGTTGCGCATGGTGTAAAGCCCCGCCTGAGTCCACGCATAGCTGAGCGCCGGCTTCATCGCGGCCAGCGCAGCCAGATCGCCTTCCGCCAGTGCGCGATAGCGCGGCTCGTTGTACGCACGTGCGCCGCGTTGCAGCGCGCCGTAGAGCATCCGCGCCTGGCGTGTCGGCACCTCATCCGGGGTCTCACGCCGCGTGTCACCGAACATCGGCGTGGAAAGCTCTGGCGTGGCGATGCCAAAGAGAAAGTCGTACATCCGGTGCAGCAGCTGATGGATCTCCGGGTTCACGTCCAGGCCGGCGGCAGTGAGCACGTCCAACACGTTGTGCGCGTCGCTGAGCACGTGGCAGTGGTAGCCGAATGACCACTCGCGCTGCACGCCATCCGGCGATACCTGGCCCTGCAACTTGTCCCACAGGCGCTCCTGCGCCACCCGCAGCCAGTGTGGCGCGTCCTTGAACTCGGGGAGCAGCGCGGCGATCTCGACATAACCATTTAGCTCCATTAGCGCCTTGTTGTGGTAGATCTTCATCGGGATCAACTCGGATTTGACCTGGTGATCATAGAAGCTCGCCAGCAGGGTCGCCAGGAATTCCGGGGTAAACGAATCGGCGTGGACGAGCAGCGGGAACGCCATGCACAGACTGCTGGCGCGGATGCCGGTCTGGATGTCCAACCAGGCAAAGCCTTTCCAGTGGGGCAGTGTGCGGTGCGTGCGCTCGTGCTGCTCCAGCGGGTGCTTGCTGATCCAGTCGCTTGCCAGCTCGACGAACGCTTTGGCATAACGCTCGTCGCGCGTCGCCGCATACGCGGCGGCCAGCGGCCGCGCCCAGGCAAAGCGATAGATAGTCGCCACCCACTCGATATCGCCGTGCGGGTCCCACTCCCAGTCAATCGGATCCGGATAGTGCACCGGCGCGTAACCGTGGGACTGGAAGGTGTGGTTGACGATGTTCTCTGCGTCCGCCCGTACCCTCTCGTCGAGTGCGGGCGCTGGGTCCGGCAACGGGAACTTGTGCCGATAGTACGCCAGCAATGCCGTCAGCGCGGCTGTGCGGTCGCCGCGCGCCGCCGCCTCGTTGACCGCCTCTAGGCCGGGGTAGTCGAGATTGAGCACGCTGAACAGCTCTGCCGGTTTCAGAGATTGCAGCTTGGGTGTCGTTTCTGTCATGACGTTTTCTCTCCTCACAGCGGATTTTGGGTCAGGCGGATCAAGCCTGGGCATACCAGCGATGGGTTCTGTCATCGGTTTTGCTCTCCTTGCAGGCGAATTGGCAGCAGGCGAATGGGGCTTGGGGATGCTCGCAGCATGGGGTGCAGATATCGGCGCTCAGGTACGGTGCTCGTCGTAGAGACCGCGCCAGGCGTTCCACTTGACGCGCAGCACCTGCCGCGCCATGTCCAACGACTCGTTGACATAACGTCTCAGCTCGCTGGACTGACCTTTGGTCACGCTTCGATCACGGTTGCGCCAGGCCACCTCCACCTCTTTGATGCGGTGCCCTGCTCTTTCCCAGAGATAGAGCAGCTCGACATCGTAGGCAGACACTTTCCAGCCCTTGGGGCGCTCCTTCTGCTGGAAGAATTGCAGACGCGGAAAGGCGGCCAGCGCCGCCGCACGGCGACATGATTTGAAACCACACTGGGTATCCTTGATGTTGCGCAGGATAAACAGGCCGCGCAACGTGCCAAAGACAAAGCTGCCAAGCTGGCGCAGTGGGGAAAAGCCCGCGCGGGCGCGGCCACGGGAGCCGACCACGACGTCATAGCCCTGCTCATACCAGGGGAGGAGCTTGTCCCATTCGCTGATCGGCGTGGATTGATCCATGTCGGTAAAGAGGACGATCTCGCCGCGCGCCTGCTGGATGCCGGCCCACACCGCGGCGGGCTTGCCGCCGTGCGGGATGTCATAGAGCGCAAAGTGCGGCCAGGGCGCGATGATCTCCTGCACCAGCGTGCGGCTGTTGTCGGTGGATTCGTCGTTGACGACGATCACCTCCCATGAATAGGGCTGTTGCACCAAATAGTCGCGTACCTCGTCAAGCACCCCCGCTTCGAGGTTGCGCGCCTCGTTATAGCAGGGGATGACGACGGACAGAAAGGGTGGCGCTGCGCTCGGCATCCTTATTCCTCGACATGTGACGTGCGGCTGCACCCGTGTAGCACGTACCTTGCTGGGCTCTAGTATAGGCGCGTTTGCCCGCAACACCAAATCGCCAGTGGGGCGGAAGGCCGCATAGGTTACTCCCGTCCTTGCAGGGACTGGTGGCGCGCGCCTCCCCATGTGCCACGCATCAGCCGTCCGCTGAACGTCAGATGAGTGAGCCGCTGCATATCGTGTTGGACGTCTCACCTGATCTATACGTGATCTGCACTACCCGCTCCGGGGATATGCGGCAAACAACAATCCGATTAGCGCCTGCCTGCGCTAGCCGAATGGCCCGCGCAGGTAGATGACGATGGCCGCGTGCACCGCCGCCACCGCCAGCGTCACCCAGGCGAGCCAGACATGCACATCACGCCGGATGCGGCCCCGGCCATAGCCACTGAGGAAACATGCCAGAACGAGGATGAGCGTCAGGTCACCCAGAGGGATCACCAGGCGATAGAGGCTCATGATTCGCTCCCGCCCATCTCGATTGGGGCGTTCGATGGGATGCTCTCTTGCGCTGGCGCCTCCTCCGGCGCGGGCGCGGGGAGTGGGCGATGGCAGTGATGGCACGTGGTCTCGCCTACCGCCAACGGTTTGCGGCAGTACGGGCAGGTGTAGCGGCGGATCATCTGTTGCAGCCATTCGCCACCGTGCCCGCTCGCCACCATATCCAATCCCGCGCGCACGTCAACGCCATCCTCCTCTAGATAGCGTTGCGCGAACGCCTCATAGCGCGCACAGGTGCGTTGGTGATATTCGCGACACTGATAGCAAGACTCAAGGCCCTTCTCGCGCTGGCAGATGAGGAACTGGCAGTTATAGCCCCAGCAGTCGGGGGTCAGCGCCCCGCAGCCACGGCAGCGCACCTCCTCTGGCTTGCATTTGAAGTGGGCTGCGATCTCGGCACGCCATGCGGGATCATCCCGCTCCGCGCGATAGATGCGACACGCCGCGCAGTAGAGGCCACACCTTCCCATCTGTCTTCGCCCTCCCCAATGGACCGCTGGCGACGGTCAAGGCTGTTGATTGAAAAGTATACACCGGTTGCGCGAAAACGGCGAATGTGTCAACGAGGGCCGTCAGCGTGAAGAGCGCGCAGGCTTTTCCGCGCTGAGCACCGCGTCGCCCAGGTTCCGCCAGTGCATGGTGATCCGGTGGAACCCCGCCGCCGCCAGCGCGGCCAGATGAGTTGACTCGGTTTCACCGTCGTCGCTTCCCTCCCACACATCATCCGCCCCGCGGGGCATCTCGCCTGCCTCCACCGGCCACGCGGCCGCCAGTGCCTGCCAGAAGCCATCCCACGTATCGGCGCCTGTGGCGCGAAAGGCGGCTGCCTGTTGCCGTTCCAGCAGGCGGCGATACGCCTCCTGCCAGCGCGGCTCATCGCTGGCCACGTGATCCGAATTCAGGAAGATGCCCCCCGGCCGCAGCACATCGTAGATGCGCCCGTACACCTGTGTCAGGTGCGCAGCGTGCAGCCAGTGCAACGCTGTCGCCGAGATCACCATGTCAAACGCCTCGTCGTATGGCGTCCACCACGTCCCGTCGCGCAGGTCCGCTTGCACAAAGGTCACCCGGTCCGTCGCGTCCGGTCGCAGCGCACGGGCCATTGCCAGCAGCACCGGGTCCGTGTCCACCGCCACGACGTGTGCCTGCGGGTAGATGTGCAGCGCCCGCCAGGTGAGCGAGCCAGCACCGCAGCCGAGGTCGAGGATGTGCACCGCCCTGTCCGGATCCAGGCCGGCGAGGTACAGCATCAGATCGAACCGATAGACACGTTGTGGCACATAGCAGGTCTGCATCGCCTCCCAGCGCTGGAACCAGGCGCGCGCATCAAGCGGAAAGGTCAGAGCCTCCATATCTCCTCCTCGTTGACGATGTGCCCGCTCATCTCCAAGGATAGCCAAACGGCAGCAGTCTGGTATCAGGTTCTCTCCGCCGGTAGCCGATAGCTGACGGATTGTCCTTCCACTTCTGCTGACTGCTGATGGCTGCTCGCTGTAGGTCGCAAAGCTACTCCCCACCGCAGGGCGGGTACACCAGCGTCGCATCCTGCGTCAGGCGAATCATGTAGCCCGCGCCGGGGACCAGCTCCGACAGCGTGTTACGCGCCGCATCCGCCGGCGGCGCATATGCGCCCGACTCGCCCAACACCAGGTCATACGCGCCGGCGATGGACGCCAGCGCCGCGCCCACCTCCTGCGCGCATGCAGGCAAATATCCCACCCACTGCCACCCGGTTCGCAGCGCGAACGGCACACTCGCGTCCAGCGGCGCGCCCCATAGCGCCAGCTCCCCCGGTTCGCTCATACGGATGAGATAGGCCCGCCCCGGCGTGAGGCGCGCCAGGGTGTTGTAAGCGGGATTGGCGGGCGGCGGGGCATAGGTTCCCTCCTCGCCCAGCACCAGATCATACCGCCCCGCGATGGACGCCAGCGCGTCCGGCAGCGTCAGCGCGCATGGCGCGACCGTCAGCGTGACCCAGTTCCACCCGGCGTGCAGTGGAATGCGCTGGGCGACAGCCCGCGCGGCGGCGGCCACTGCGGCCGCCGCGTCAATCCGGCCCCAGCCAAAGACTTCATCCCATCCCGGCGCGCCGAGGTCCACCGCCGTGCGCGCTATCAGGCAGCACGCCTCCGCCGCGCTCAGCGCCGGATTCACAGACCAGAGCAGCGCCGCGAGTCCCGCCACATGCGGCGCGGCGGCGGACGTGCCCGCGGCGTCGGCGTAGCTCCTGCCGCTGCCGCGATAGAAGGTGCTGTAGATCCAGTGGTCGTTGTCCGGGTCCGACGGTCCCGTCGGATTGCCGCCAGGCGCGACCACATCTAGGTACGCGCCCGTATTGCTGTAACGGGCGTGCTCATCTAGATGCCCCACCGCGCCTACCGCCACTACCTGCGGAAAGGCCGCCGGATAGTGTGGCACGTTGCCGCTCTCGTAGCCATTCCCCGCCGCCGCGATCACCAGGCACCCTTTGCCGACGGCATATGCCACGGCGTCGCGCACCACGAGGCCCGCTGCGGTCGTCCCGCCGCTGATGTTGATGATGCGCGCGTCGTGATCCGCCGCCCAGCAGATACCCTCAGCCACACTGCTGTCCGTGCCCGTGCCGCTCTCGTCGAACACTTTGACCGGCATGATGCGGCTGCCCCATGCCACGCCCGCCACGCCGATGCCGTTATCGCTGGCCGCGCCGACGATGCCGGCGACATGCGAGCCGTGGCCGTGGTCATCGGCGGGGATGCTGTCGTCAAAGGCAAAGTCATAGCCGGGCACCAGCTTGGCCGCCAGATCGGGGTGCGTCAGGTCGGCGCCGGTATCCAGCACGGCGACGATCACCTGCGCCGCGCCGGTGGTGGTGTCCCAGGCAGCCTCCAGCCCGATCTGGCGCAGATTCCGCTGCCGTGGCGCATAGTACGGGTCGTTGGGCACGGCCAGCAGGCGCAGCTCATAGTCTGGCTCGGCATAGACGACCGACGGGTCGCGGGAGAGGCGGGCCGCAATTGCCAGCTCGCGCCCCGACGGCACGCGCAGCAACGTTACGCCCAGCGCCGCCAGCTCTCGCTCCATCATCAGCCCATGCTCTGCCAGCGTTGCCGCCCGC
Organism: Chloroflexota bacterium; assembly: GCA_019873665.1. Taxonomy (GTDB): domain Bacteria; phylum Chloroflexota; class Anaerolineae; order JAAYEA01; family JAAYEA01; genus JAIOAV01. Next base: position 14,732 of record JAIOAV010000065.1, on the reverse strand, counting down.
TGTGCGGGGGCCGTCACGTCGCGGAACCTGACCACGATGCGGCCCGGCACAAAGGAGGCGCCGGCGATGGCCTCGCGCCGCGCGTGGGCGCTCTGCGCTAGCAGAAGCGCCAGTATCAGGCATGTACCCACAAGCCAAGCAGTTCGCCGCAATGGCCCTCTCACTCTTCTGTCGTGTCTCCCCCTGGGCGGGCAGATCGCCGATGAATGATCATGGGCGGTTCCCCTGGCTATGCGCTATCGCGCGCCGCGTGTGTGGCGCGCGGCGTACCAGTTCAGAAAGAGGTTGACAAAGTAGGTAAACAAGTAGATAAAACCATACGCTACGCCCAGCGAGAATGCCAGCCCCGCCATGCTGCTAAGCGTCAGGTAGTAAAGGATGATATAGGGCCAGAACAGGGGCGTGCCGCGGAAATCGAGCCGCCAGACATAGCGCAAGAGGAACTCGATGACAAAGTAGATCAACAGCAGAGCAGGCGGCACCACCGCCCACCACGCCGGATGTCCCAGCAGCACCAAGACGAGCGCCGCGGCCACCGGCAGTGTCAGCACGCCGCAGAGCGCCCCCACGACCACGTCTGCCTGTCGCCGTCCTCGTGCTGCCGCAATGGCGCGCCATGCCAACAGCACGTTCACCAGGTTAGCAATCAGAAAGAGAATCGTGCCCACGATTTGCCAGCTCTGCGCGCCCACGCCTCGCTCCATGGGTCTAGAGTATCTGCTCCATTATACCACAAAACCAAATGCCCCTCACCGGTGAGGTGAGGGGCATTTGCCCGTGAGTTGCTGACCCGTTGTGGCTGCTTGTAGTGGCCTGCTGGCACTACTGCGACCCGAATGGCGCGTAATGGAGCCACGCTTCCATAGATCGCTCATCCATACCACATCTCGGGCGCGCAACGCTGGTTCATGGCCTGTACAGCGATAGCCTCATTTAGCTGGCGAACCCAGCGGCCCAGACGCTCCGCCAGGTCTGTCCGCCCGGCGTCATACGCTAGCGCCGAGGCGTCTCGCAGCGTCATCAAAAGATCCTGCGACAACACCTGGTCGGGATCGAGGCCTCTTGATGGCATCTCGGTCTGTGGCCAACAACTCCAGACGGCTTCCAGGCGTTCCAACTCAAGGCTGTTCATCATACATCCCCCCTGCATAGCTTGTGAGTATCCCCACAGCTATGCTATGTGTTCTTGGGCGGCATGGCTTTTCGTACCAGATCGCAGCGGCGAACTCGCCGGGCATATGGTCAATACTGTCGGCCAGCAGGCAATTGCACAGGCGCGGAGACGAGGCGGGGCAACGCCGCGAGGTTTACCACGATCAGACAGGCTCGCCGCTGAGCCGGGAAAACGGCCGTGCCGCTCAGATGGTAATGCTGCAATCAATTGCTATGTGTTATTATATTATACTCGCTTGAACTCGTTGCTGACGGCGGAGTACGTCGAATCCGGTTTTGGATTTGGTTGGAATCGTTGGATTTCGGTTGGAAATGACGTGGGAAATGGGTGGGGCGGTGCACGTCGGCGAGGCAAGGGGCCACATTTGCCCACCCTGCCACAGGCGCTACAATGGAAATCACCAATCGCGGACCAGGTATCCGCAAAGGAGCAAGAGATGAAGGATGAACTGCGAGTCGCACTCTGGGGATGCGGTGGCATGGGGCGGAGTTTGGCGCAGGCGCTGCTGGCGACGGGCGAAGCGCGGCTGGTTGTGGCCTACGACGCGGTGCCGGAGCGCGCGGCGGAGCTGACCGACCTCTGCGGCGCGGAGGCAGCCGGCTCTGCGGAAGCACTCCTGGCCTACTCCGGGCTGGATGGGGTCATCATCGCGTTGCCGCCCTACCTGCACGCGCCGGCCGCACAGCAGGCGGCAGAGGCTGGCCTGGGCATCTTTCTGGAAAAGCCAATGGCGTTGACGGTCGCTGCATGTCAGGAGATCAACGCCGCAGTGCGCAAGGCGCGAGTACCGCTGATGGTTGGCCACGTGCTGCGCTACTATGAGCCGTACCGCACTATTCTGCGCTGGCAGCGGGAGGGACGCCTCAGCCGCCCGTTTGCCGCGTCCATCTGGCGCTTTTCCGACGCCAATCGACCGGCAGATCCAACGCACTGGCGCGCCAGTCTGGCGAAGAGTGGCGGCTTTATCTTTGAGGTGGGCGCGCACGAGCTGGACATGCTGCGTTGCCTGATGGGGCAGCCGCGGACGGTGGCAGCGGTGCGGGAGAAGGCTCTGCCCCGCCCGCAAGAGTGGGAGGACTTTATCTCGTTGCAGATTCGCTTTGCCGAGGGCGGTGCTGGCATTTACGAGGGTGGCGCAGGGAGCTTTGCTCCTGGCTATGGCTTTCGCCTCTTCTTCCCCGAGATGACATTGGTGAGCCAGGCGGCTTTCGACCCCAGGGCGCTGCAAGTGTATCGCGCTGGCGGCGAGAGCATTTCGCTGGAGGGCGAGTTCTCTACCGAACACCCAGTGCAGGCCGAACTGCGCGATTGGTTGAGAGCACTACGCGGTGAGGCTGCCGTCCCGATCACCGGAGAGGAGGCGACGCGGACGGTGGCTCTGGCGGAAGCGGGGCTGCGTGCCGCCGCGAGCGGCGAGATCGTGCGATACGAGGTGCCGGCCTAGCCGGGGCATGCACCGCGGCGGATCAGCCAGGGAGACACAGGTATCACAACACAGGCGGGGGGAGTGGCTACTTCCCCCGCTGGCGCGTACGTGTCCATCACTGCCGCTACAGGTCGCGGCGCTGGAAGAGGCGCAGCGCAATCGCCAGTGTAACCACGATGTATAGCAGCGCGTAGAGCACCATCGCGGGGCTGGGGGCGCTGGCCGAGGAAAAGGGGCTAACGGGCAGATCGCGGATGGATGGTGGCTGCATCAGGTACGCGGCCCGCTTCCAGGTAGCCTCCGCGGGTATCAGGAGGCTGACCGCAATGCCGATATCCACTGCGGCGGCATTGTGCAGAAAGGCGCCGATTTGTTCCATCCAGCCAGCGACGAATGCTGTCCCGTACGCCATGAATACCACGACGCCGTTGGCCAGCGTGGAAAGGCGTGTGCCGCCCAAGATCGAGAGCGTGAGGACGATGAGGCTGGAGAGCACCATCAGCGCCACACCCTCGCCGGCGTGCCGTGGCGTAAAGTGAGCGATCCGCCATGTAATGCCGATCAGCGCGGCGCTCATCAGTGCGATGAACAAGCTCAGCATGATCGCCAGCCCAAGCCATTTGCCGATGATGACTTGCCAGCGGCGCAGCGGCTTGGTGATCACCGTCTGGATCGTGCCGGACGAGATCTCACCGGCGATGGTATCTACCGAGATCAGGATCGCCAGCACCACGCCCAGAAAGTTCACCACATAAAGGCCGATCAACAGGAACCCGCTGGAGATCTCGGCGAACTGGCGTGTGTTTGTGCCTGTGTAGCGCACAAAGTCCTGGTACATAAAATAGAAGCCGATGCCGAAGAGCGCCAGAAAGATGATGCCCATCAGCAGCACGGCCCAGAGTAGCTTGCGGCGTTGCGCTTCCAGGAAGGTGAGGCGGGTAATCAACCAGACGCTCATCGTTCCTCCTGCACAATGCGCACGAAAAGCTCCTCCAGCGACAGCCGTCGCGGCGACAGGGCATAGAGTCGCGCGCCGCCCTCCACCAGCCAGCGCGCCAGGCTGGGCAGTATCTCGTCGTCGGCTACCACCAGCGTGAGACGATTTTCGTCCAGCGAGAGCACCTCGCCCCATTGCGGCAGCGCATCCCGTTGCGCTGCCGTCAGCCCGCCGACGCGTACCTCCACTTCGGTTCGCCCGCGCGTCAGCTCATCAAGGGTGCCCACACAGGCGATCCGCCCGCGCTTGACGATGGCGACGCGGTCGCACACCATTTCGATCTCGCTGAGCAGATGCGAGTTGAGAAAGACCGTTACATTGCGCGCCCGCAGCTCGCGGATCAGGTCACGCACCTCGCGTCGCCCCAATGGGTCGAGGCCGGAGGTCGGTTCGTCCAGGAATACCAGCGCGGGGTCGTTCAGCAGCGCCTGCGCCAGCCCGATCCGCTGCGACATCCCTTTGGAGAACTCGCCCAACCTGGTTTGCGCGCGGTCCGCCAGCCCAACCTGCGCCAGCAACGCTGGCACGCGCTGTCTGGCCTGCGCGTCGCTCATGCCGTACAACCGCGCGTGCAGGTGGAGAAAGTCGGTCGCCGTCAGCCACGGCTGAAACCGCAGGTGCTCCGGCAGAAAGCCGACGCGCGCCATGACGGCGGGGTCACCGGGGACGTGACCCAGGACGCGGGCCTGGCCACCCGTGGGGTGCACCAGGCCCAATAGCATTTTGATCGTCGTCGTCTTGCCCGCGCCATTCGGCCCCAGGAAACCGAACACCTCTCCTTCGGCGACGGCAAAGGTAACGCCATCTACCGCTACGGTGCTGCCATAGAGCTTGCGCAGCTCAGATGTCTCAATCAGCAGCATCGGCGGCCCCTAGCGGAGCGAATTGGCCATATCCAACAGCTCAGCGGTGGCGACATTCTGGCCGGCCATGCCGTAGACGATGCCGTCGGCCTGCCAGAGCAAAAGGCTGCTGGGATAGCGCGTGCCGGTCTGCTGCACCTCTTCCAACATCAGGCCGCTGCTGCCATTCACTTCCACCTCGTAGAAGCGAGCGACATTTGTCGGCAGCGGGATGACAAAGGTGCTCGTCCAGTCAATGGTGCGCGCGACACGCCGTGCGTCCTCCTCAGGCATGCCAAGCAGCTGCAGGAGCGCCTGTCCCAACTGCGTCGGATCCACCTCCTCCGGCATCGTAACGGTCGGGCTGAGCGCTTGCAGCAGCTCGATGGATGCGCTCTGGCCGGAAAAGCGTTGATTCACGAGCATGGGCACATCGCCTTCGATCGTCATCTGCGCCACGTCCGGGAGCTGCACGCCCCGTGCGCCGATCGCCTCCAACGCGCTCGCCACCAGTTCGCGCTCCAGGACCAACCGCAGCGCCGGCCCCCTTGCCACCGAGAGCGCGCCGGCGGTCCATCCATCCGGCAGTTGTTGCGGCGTGCGGACGGCAAACCCTGCCAGCGTGCTTGCCTCGGCCACTGTCGCCACTTGCCCCAGATCCTGCGGCTCCCGCAGCACCGTCGGCTCTCCTAGCCAGCCCGATTCAAGCAATGAGCCGAGGCTCTCCAGTTTGTCCAGTTGCGCTGGATCCACCGAGATCGCAGCGAACTTGCGGACGCGAAAGATGCCGAGGAAATCGGCGGCGGCCTGCCGCACGGGCCCGAGGCTGAGCAGCCCCACCAGCAACAGCAGCGCCACGACACTCCCTGCCACTATCTGCCATTTCTTGGTCATCATACCCATACTCCTTTGCACCCTGTTCCACAGTGTCGGTTGCGAGAGCCGGTGCTCGTTATGGAAGCGATGCCAGGCGCGAGCCGCGTCCGGCGCGACAGGCACAACATCCAGGTGGGCGAGCGCACGGGCCACCAGACCCGCCTCGCCCTGCAGGCGCGTCAACTCGGCGCGGCAGGCCGCACAGGTCTCCATGTGGGCCGCGATCTCGTCTTGCTCTTCACGCGGCAGCGCCTTGTCGAGATATGCGCGCAGACGGTCCGTGTTACATCTCATCGCTCCCTCTTTCTAGCCGGATCGGGCAGATCATCGTCGCTGGCGGCGCGGTAGGCGGCAGCGAAGGCCGCCTCGGCGCGCGCCAGCAGCGTGCCCACCGAGCCGGGCGCCACACCCAACGTTGCCGCCAGCTCGGCATAGCTGAGTCCCGCATGGCGCAAGAGTAGTAGCTCCGCCTGGCGACTGGGCAGGCTCGCCAGTACCTGCCGCACGCGGGCTTGCTCCTCTCGCTGCGCTGCCGCCTCCGCCGGGTCTGCCGCGTCCGATGACGTCGCTTCTTGGCACGCTGTCGCGTTCTGACGTTGTGTGCGCCTCTTGTCCCCGCGCAATGCGTTGTAGGCGAGGTTCGTCGCCACGCGCAGCAGCCAGCCGCGCACATGGTGCTCGCGCCCCGCGGGAAAGCGCTGGCGGTACAGGCGCAGGAACGTCTCTTGCGCCAGGTCCTCTGCCTCTTGCGGGGAGCTCACGATATGTGCCAGCAGACGATACACGGCTGCATAGTGCGTCAGAAAGAGCGCCTCGAACGCGGCCTCGTCTTGAGGCTGTGGCGCTACCTGCGACCAAGCATCAGCAACCAGACTCCGATCTTTTCTTTGCACTGGCTCTCATTGTATCAACACCGCCGCGGCGGGAAATGTGACAAGGACATGTGGCTGACACATACTATACGTTCGTCCGCTCACGCCCATTTGCTGGAGATCAGCGGCGGCTGGTACGTGTCCAGGTAGGCGAGCGCGTCGGCCACACCTGTCGCCACATGATAGAGCCGCGCGGATTCGGGTTTGGCAAAGCGGGCGTCATAGAGTTGCGTCAGAAAGCGCAGCAACAGGTCATAGAAGCCGGCGACGTTCAACCACACCAACGGTTTGATGTGCTCGCCGAGCTGCTTGAGCGTCATCACCTCGAACATCTCCTCCAGCGTACCCCAGCCACCCGGCAGCGCAATGAAGGCATCCGCCCGCTCTGCCATCGCCCGTTTGCGCGCTTGCATGTCCGGCATGACCAGCAGCTCGTCCGCGCCATCGTATGACAGCCCGAGTTGATGGATGGAGGCCGGGATCACGCCGACGACGCGCCCGCCCCCCCTCGTGTGCGGCGCGAGCCAGCGCACCCATCAGGCCGACCCTTGCCCCGCCATAGATCAATGTGTCGCCGCGACGCGCCAGCGCCGTGCCCAGCTCGCGGGCGGCGGCGAAAAAGGGCGCTGCGGCGGCGTCACTGGAGGAGCTAAAAACACAGATCGCACATGGCACATTGACCTCCTTGGCACATGGGGCTGGTTCATGATAGCGGGATCAGGCCACCCCGTCAAGCGGCGGCGTGGCACGCCAGGTCGCCCGGAATGCCGATCGTTGCAGTTGACAAATCAGGCAATATCCCTATGATAGGGCTAGTAGATAGATGCTTGCTGCAGGTCTCACCCGCGCAAGACATCAGACAACTTAATAAAGGAACCGCAAGACGTGTTGACGTCGGAAATCGCGCTTATTCTCCTGCTGTTGGTGGCCAACGGTATCTTCTCGATGGCCGAGATGGCAGTGGTCTCGTCGCGCAAGTCCAGGTTGCAGCAGATGGCGAACGAAGGAGATGCTAAAGCCCGTGAGGCGCTGGATCTCGCCAATGACCCCAATGTCTTCCTCGCCACGATCCAGATTGGCATCACGTTGATCGGCCTGCTGACTGGTGCTGTCGGTGGTGCCACCATCGCCGGCCGCCTGGCGGTGATCCTTGATCCCATTCCAGCCCTGCAACCATATAGCGAGACGATCAGCTTCTTCTTGGTAGTTCTTTCCCTCACGTACCTCTCCTTGATCATCGGTGAGTTAGCCCCGAAACGCCTAGCGCTCCACAATGCCGAACGGATCGCTAGCGTGATGGCCGGGCCGATGCACTTGCTCTCGCGGATCGCTTATCCTGGCGTGCGTCTGCTCAGCATCTCCACTGATCTGTTACTGCGCCTGTTTCGCGTGCGGCCCTCGGATGAGTCGCCGGTCACGGAGGAAGAGATTCAGGTGCTGTTGGAGCAGGGCACTGAGGCGGGCGTCTTTGACGCGGGTGAGCAGGACATGGTGGAAGGAGTGTTCCGCCTGGGCGACCGACGTGTCGCTGGGCTGATGACCCCGTGGACCGAGATTATCTGGCTTGATGTCAGTGCCTCGCCGGAAGATGTGCACCGGGCGATCACCGAGAGCGGGTTTTCGCGCTTTCCGGTATGTGATGGCAGCCTGGACAACGTGCTGGGCATCGCGCAGGCGGGGGATCTGCTGGTGCGCTGTTTGGAAGGCAAGCCGTTAGATCTGCGCGAGTCGTTGCACGAACCGCTCTTTGTGCCCGAAAGCATGACGGCCAGCAAGCTGCTGGAGCTTTTCAAGACATCGCCCACGCACATGGCGCTCGTCATTGATGAGTACGGCAGCCTGGCGGGGCTGGTGACTATGAATGACATCCTGGAAGAGATCGTGGGCGATGTCGAGCCGGCTGAGCCGGAGGCGGTGCAGCGTCAAGATGGCTCATGGCTGTTGGACGGCATGTTGCCGGTGGACGACTTCAAGGAGCTCTTTGGCATCAGCAAGCTCCCGGGCGAGGGGGACTATCAGACGCTCGGCGGCTTTGTGATGATGCAGATGGGACGCGTGCCCGCGCCCGGGGAGTGGTTCGATTGGGACCGCTACCGGATTGAGGTTGTGGATATGGATGGCAACCGTGTGGACAAGGTGCTTGTCCGGGTCATGCCTCCCTCCGACACGCTCGACTGAGCATCTCCACACCCAGTGAGAAGGTCCACGCGGACAGTATCAGCGACGCGGCCAACTCCGGGACGGCAATCCCCTGGTGTGGCAGTAGCAGAATTAGCGAGATGGCAGCGACGCCGGCGGCAATGCTGAGCGTGCCCATCACGCCACGGCCTTGGCGGAACATGGCCGGCGCCAGCAGCAGGTAGCCGAGCGGCGTCAGGATAAAGTAGGCAGCAGCCAGCCAGAAGTGCGGCGCGTCATATTCCTGCGTGATCACGCTGATCAGCCCCACGCCGAGCGCACCCGTTACCATCGCGCCCACCCCGGCGCGCGTCAGCCACCCTCTGCCCAGCAAAGCCCTCACGCCTAACGCGACCAGAATGCTCAGCACGCCGTTGACGGCGAGCGCGCTGTTGAAGAGGAGCGCATGCTCGCGCACGCCGAGATCGCTCAGGGCGTCGCGATGCCAGTTGAACGAGGGCGAGATGACGATCGTGTAGATGATCAGGCCGAGCGTCAGCGGCGGGGCCACGACGCCGCTGATCCCGCCAAGCCACAGCCAAAGGTTCGTTTCGCGGTGTGGTTGTGCCATGATGCAGTCCTTTTTCATCCAGGATGGCCCTCGAGCCACGCCTCTGCCGCGGCGGCGATCTCGCCGCGCATGAACTCGGCGAACGTCTCCGCGTCGGCGAGGGTAACGTCCAGCCCCGGCGCGCCGCGGTACCACGCTAGCGCCCATTCGATCACGTCATGCCAGCGTGGCGCCAGATGCGCCAGCGCCCATTCGCCTCCCTCATCTTTGGAGCGTATGCCGCCATCCTGCAGATAGGCGGCGATGCGGCAGAGGTTCAGCAGCACATAGTCCGCGTGTCGGGGCATCATCTCGCGCGCCCATGCGATATCGGCCAAAAGAGAGTTTACATAATCTGAGGATGGCACGGGCGGGAACGTCTCCGCCACTGGCGGGCCATAGAGCCGCACCCCGCGGGCGCGAGTGACGGTGATGTGCGCGGCGAGATCGGGGTCCAAGCCGCGCTCGTCGTTCCAGCTCCGCCACGATCCATCGCGCAGCGCCACTGTATAGCGCTCGCGCCAGTCTTCGCTGTAATGGAGGTCGTAGGGCGTGGGGTGACGCCACGGGCGAAGGTCGGACTGCGCCAAAAAGCTGATCTCGACCGGGTGCGGTTGGCCGGATAGCGCCAACAGGCCCTCCACCACCTTACGCTTTGCCTCCACCGCCATCGGCCCACCTACGATGGCCAGGAGGTCAATGTCGCTGCGCGCCGGATTCCAGCATCTCATGGCGAGCGAGCCGTGCAGATAGACGCCGACTAGCTCGTCGCCCAGCAGCGCCTGCCAGCGCGCCAAGCAAGCCCCAACCTGGCCGCGAGGCGAGGCCGGGCAGCTATCCCAGCCGAATTGCGGCATGTCCCATCCTCTCACCTAGCGCTGTGTGTGCAGCAAGTAGTTCAACACACCGTCGTCATACCGCACGAGGACGTGCGGCGGCTGCATGTCGTACCATGCGGTCCGCACCTGAGGGCCGAACGCTGTGCGCCGCTCCAGCCGCACCCGCCATGTCGTATAGACTCCCGCTGGTGTCACTGTACGCTCCGGCCCATCCACCCACACCACCGCCGGGACCGCGACGACCTCACCCGGGCCGGGGAGCACGACCGTCACCCGCCCCATCACGCCGCTGCGGAATGTGACGCCGGAGAGACGCCATGGCCAGAGCGGCTCCACCAGCGCTTGCGGCGACAGGGTCACGGTATGCGTGATCTCCTCATTCCAGCGCTGGGCCAGCACGAAATCTCCCGACCCCGTCTGCCCCAGCACGCGCAGCCGGTTGTCGTTGATGTCGCTGGTGATGGAAAGTGTGAGTGTGTCCAGCGAGGTGGCGTCCCACACCGCCTGGAACGCGCGGTCAATGCGGCCGGAGACATAACGGCTGCTGCCGATCCGCAGATCGAACGCCTCGTTCTGCTGCTGGCAGCTCAACTCGAACGCGCCGGCGACCGGCTGGAGCGTGCACGTGGCCTGGCCGACCTCGCTCCCTTGGCGGTCCTGGATGACGTACTGCAACGTGTACGTGCGATCCCATGGCGGCGCTTGGAGCGCCAGCGGCGGTGTTACCTGCTCCGGGAACCGTGCGAACATAACCTCCTGGTGGGCGGCATAGGCGAAGATGGCGAGCGCGGCCACGACCGGCCACAGCCAGACGAACCAAGCGGAGCGCACCGGCTGAGACGCGATGCGCAGCGGGGTCGTGTGCCGCTGCAACCACCAGATGCCCAACCCGGCCACGGCGAGGCCCGCCGTAAGCAGTGTCCCCAGCCGCGCAAACGCCTGCATCGTCGCCAAGTCCCAGCCGAGCAACGCAGTGCCGGTCGCGAGCGCTACCTGCGACCCGTTCGTGGCAAAATGCGCCAGGATGCCCGGCACGAGCGAGTCGGTGCGCCAGGCGAGATACGAGAGCGCCAGCGAGATCGGCAGCAGCGCCAACAGGCCGCGAAAGCGCAGGTGGAAAAGCGCAAAGAGGAGCCACGTGGCGACGATGCTGGCAGCGGCGCTCCGCCCTTCGTAGGCGCGCTGGATATAGCCGCGGAACATCGCCTCCTCGCAAAGGGGCGCGGCTACGGCGAGCGCCAGCACCAGCGCGGGCACCTGCCACCATGTGACGGGTGATAGACCCGGCAGCGGCGGAGTCTGATACCCAAACATCAAATTGGTTACGCTTTCAATGACCAGTGACAACGGCCACAGACCCGCGCCAATGAGCAGGCCGAGCAGCGCTGGCGTCCAGCCAGGCCAGCGGAGGCGCAGCGTCTCGCGCCAGGACAGATCCTCCCAGCGGGTGAACAGGAGCGTCGGAATGAGGATGAGCAGCACCTCGGTTGCCACCACTCCCCAGGCGGCATGTATGCTCTGCAGCCGAGAGCCGATGCCGACGATGAGTAGCATGCTGATAAGATAGAGGAGATTCGCACGCAACAGCGATGGCTTTCGCTCGCGTTCGATGATTGCCTCTTTCATAAAGCCTCCTGCGCGCGTGCGGTTGTGATTAGGCTGGCTTGGTCGCCCGCAACGAAAAGAGGAGCGGGATCGTATCCTGTCCCGCCGGCCAATGCCAGAAGCCATCGGTGCGCTGCGCCAGCGAGGGGAACTTGCGATACATGCAGTAAGGGAACTCGTGCAGGAACTCGATCCGCAGCCCGGCGGCGAGCAGGCTGCTCACTACCTCGCTCAACGGGTGCAGCCATGCGACGGTGCGACGGTGCACCACCGGCGCGTCGCGGTCGGTGTAAGTGCCCTCGTCCTCGGAGATGAGCGGCTCCTGGCCAAAGTAGGGATATGTAGCGCGCAGCACGCCATCTGCACCCTCCTCGAACACATTGGCGATGGGATGTTCCTCGGCGATGTAGAAGGTGCCGCCCGGCCGCAGCAACTGCGCGATGATCTGTGCCCAGCGCGCCAGATCGGGTAGCCAGACCAGCACGCCATAGGAGGTGAACACGATGTCAAACGGCCCTGCCAGCACCCTGGACGCGTCGTAGAGGTCGGCGCAGACGAATCGCCCCGACAAGCCGGTCTGCGCGCGCAGCGACTCGGCCAACGCGATCGCCTGCGGCGAAAAGTCGAGGCCCGTAACGATTGCGCCGCGGCGTGCCCAGGAGAGGGTATCCAGGCCAAAGTGGCATTGCAGGTGCAACAGCCTCTGGCCGGAGACGTCCCCCAGCTCGGCCACCTCCAGCGGGCGGAGCGAGGAGCCGCCGGCCAGAAAGCCCGCCACATCGTAGAAGCGGGAGCGGACGTGGATCGCCGTCACCTCGTCCCAGTGAGCGCGATTGATGGCACGGTATTCGTCGGTCATGGCTCTCGTTCCCTCTGTGTTGTGCTGACTATTCTACATGCATCCCGCCGCGCTGCCAACCATTGACGTCAGGCGCGAGAGCGGAAAAGTGAAATTTCATACACAATCCAATACTAGACAATTGTGTATAGTAGTACCTTTTGCTCATTGCATTCTGGCACGGCTGCTCCTATCATAGTAATGTGCCCCGTATTTGTGATGGGTGCTGCGAAGGAGCTACATGAGAAGCATGCGCCGTGTGGTTCATCTGGTGTTGTGCGTCTGGTGGCTGTTGCTCGCGCCGGGCGTGGGGTGGGCCATCAAGGCGAGCATATCGCACGCTGCCGCGCCGGATGCGGCGAGCGAGGGCATGCGGGCGACGTTCTGGGTGGAGAATGTCGGTCAATTCGACCCGCAGGTGCGCCTGGCGATGTTCGGCAGCGCCGGGCAAGTATGGCTGGCACCGGACGCGATCTGGTTTATGTGGTGGGGGCAGGGAGCCCCGATGGCTACGACCAGGCGAGCGGCGTCGGTCGAGCAGGCCCGCCTGGCTGAGGACGAGGCCGCTGCGCTCGCGGCGATCCGCCTGCGGCTGAAGTTTGTCGGCGCCAATCCCGCGCCGGAGATCGAACCGTTCGACGAGGTTGCGACGACAGTCTCTTTCTTGCGTGGCAGTGACCCGACACAGTGGCGCACTGCCGTGCCCGTGTGGCGTGGCGTGCGCTACCGCGAGCTCTACCCCGGCGTGGACCTGGAGATCTCGGTCGCGGCGGGGCGCTGGCGGTGGTCGCTGGCCGCGCGCCGTCTGGACGACCTGGTCGGGGTACAGTTGGAGATCGCCGGTGCGGAGAGCGTCTCGGTGCCAGAAGGAAGCAGCCATATCTGGCTGGAGACGGCGCTGGGGATGTTGTCCGTACCGTTGTTGACTGTGCCCGAAGTGGACGGTGAGTTGCCGTCGCCGACCGTTGTGGGCATGACGGTGATACACCCCTTTGCAGCGGACGTGCCGCCCGGCGATGAGGTGTCGTCGCGCGGGGACGGGGACTTGCTCTACAGCGCTATCATCGGCGGCAGCGACGTGGACTGGGCGGCTTCGCTGGCCGTGGATGCCGGCGGCCATGCCTACGTAACCGGTGCCACTTATTCCCCGGATTTCTCCACCGTCGCTGGCGGGCTGGATATGGTGCATAACGGCTCCTATGACCTACTCATCGCCAAGCTGGACCCTTCCGGCTCGTCCCTGGTCTATGCCACTTATCTGGGCGGGAGCGGCTGGGAACGGGGCTATGCGCTGGCCATCAACGCCGCGGGCGAGGTGTATGTCGGCGGGGAGACCACCTCGGTGGACTGGCCGGTCAGCGCCAACGCCTTCGGCGACCATCTCCGCGGCGACTGGGATGCGTTCGTTGCACACCTCAGCGCCGACGGCACATCGCTGTACGCCAGCACCTACCTGGGCGGCAGCGACCACGATGGCATCTATGCGCTGGCCCTCGGTGCGGATGGCAGCGTGTATGCCACCGGTTCGACCCTCTCGGCAGATTGGCCGGTGACTGCGGGCGCACGCGACGTTACCTACAATGGCGAGGGCGACCTCTTTGTGGTGCGTCTCGATCCCGCGAGCCTCGCGCCGCGCTACAGCACCTACCTTGGCGGCACGCACTGGGACATCGGCCTGGGCCTGGCGGTGGACGCGGATGGCAGCGCCTACGTCACGGGCGCGACGCTATCGTGGGACTATCCGACCACGCGCGGCGCGTACTCGCGCGCCCATCAGGGTCACCACGACATCCTGGTCTCGCGCCTCAAGCCGGACGGCAGCGGCCTCGTCTATTCCACCTTTGTCGGTGGCAAGGGATATGACGCGGGCTATCAGGTGGCACTGGATGGCGCGGGACAAGCCTACGTCGTCGGCACCACCGCCTCGGACAGCTTTCCGGTCACCGCCGGCGCCTTTGACCGACGGCTGGCCGGGCGCGATGGGTTTCTGGTCAAGCTGAACGGCAGCGGCGCGGCGATCGTCTATGCCACCTACCTGGGCGGCGCAGGAGACGACGAGGCGCACGCTGTGGCGTTGGATGCCGCCGGCGACATCTATGTGGCCGGACGCACCACATCGCCGGACATGCCCACCGTCTGGTGGTGCTACGATCCCGGCTACAACGGCGGCGAGGACGTTTTCCTGTTGCGACTCGGCGCGGATGGCCGCACCCTCCGCTACGGCACCTATCTGGGTGGGCGCGCCGACGAAGACGGCGCAGCGCTGGTGGTGGATGGCGAGGGCAGCATCTACGTGGCGGGCAGGACGAACTCCGCGGACTTTCCCGTCACGGCATGCGCTTTTCAGGCGGCATATCGGGGTGATTGGGAGGCGTTTGTGCTCAAGCTGCGCCCGTCAGGCCCGCCGCCACCCACGCCGACGCTGACTCATACTCCCACGGATACGCTGACACCGACGCCAACCCATACGCCGACAGATACCCTGACGCCGACACCCACAGCCACGCCAACGCCGAGTGCCACACCCACCGCCAC
>JAIOAV010000064.1 GCA_019873665.1 Chloroflexota bacterium | reverse complement strand
GCCGCCCCACACGTCGACGCCGACGGCGACGCCGACGTACACGCCGACCAACACGGCGACGCCGACCAACACGCCGACCGACACGGCGACGCCGACGAACACGCCGACCGACACGGCGACGCCGACCAACACGCCGACCGACACGGCGACGCCGACGTACACGCCGACCAACACGGCGACGCCGACCAACACGCCAACCGACACGGCGACGCCAACGAATACGCCGACGAACACGCCGACCGACACGGCGACGCCGACCAATACGCCCACTGAGACGCCGACACCGACCAGCACGGCCTGTACCTCGACGACGATTCGCGGCTTTGTCTTCTACGATCAGTATCCGCCGGACGGGCCGGATGGCGTCTTTCAGCCGGCACGGGGCGACGTCCGCCTGGGTGGTGGCACCGTCTCCTTGTTCAACAGCAGCGGTGTGCTTCTCTCAACCTACGCCACCAATGCGGGCGGCAACTTTGCCTTCTACAACCTGCCATTCGGGCGCTATATCCTGCAAGAGACCAATCCGCCAGGGTTCCCCAGCGATTCAACGCCCAACACGGTGGTGGTAGATACGGGCACAGCCTGCCAGAGGTTCGTCTTCTTTGGCGATTATGTGCCGGTTCTCGGCCTCGGCTGCCCGTGCCCGAGCTGGGTGCTCTTTAACTCGGATCGCGACGGCAACTGGGAGATCTACGGCGCGGACCCGTACACGTCCTCGACGCTGGCGAATACGGTGGAGATCAACCTGACCAACAATCCCGGCAACGACCGCGAATACTCGCTGAGCAGCGTCGCCACAGCCAACAGCTTCGAGCCGCGTATCGCCTTCCAGTCGGATCGCGACGGGGACTGGGAGATCTATATTTTGAATCCGCTAACTGGCGAGCAGATGAATGCCACCCATCGCCACAGCGCGGATGACAAGAACCCGACATGGAACCAGACGTGCCCGAGCCATCTCATCGCCTTCGAGAGCAATCGCGATGGCAACTGGGAGATCTACCTGCTCGACACGGCTAACGGTTTCCAGCGGAATCTGACGCGCCATAGCGGAAGCGATCTGGCACCACAGTGGTCGCCGGACGACAAGTTCATCGCTTTCCAGAGCAATCGCGATGGGAACTGGGAGATCTATGTGGTCAATGTGGCCACGGGAGCGTTAACACGCCTGACAAACCATGGCGCGGCGGACGTTGATCCCACCTGGTCGTTCGATGGGCGCTATCTGCTCTTCCGTTCCTTCCGCGACGGCAACTGGGAGATCTATCGGCTGACGATGGATACCAGCGGCAATGCGGCCAGCGGAAGCGGTCTGGTGAACCTGACGAACAACCCGGCAGACGATCGCAACTATGTCTGGCAGCCGGACATCTCGGTGCAAGATATCGCCTTCCAGAGCAACCGCAGCGGGAACTGGGATATCTACATCATGGCGGTGGATGGGAGCAATCTGCGCCAGATAACGACCGACGCGGCGGATGACCAGTATCCAACCTGGGATTGCCTGGATGCGGTGGACCTGTTCTTCCAGAGCAACCGTGACGGGAACTGGGAGATCTACAAGTATCAGAGCGTGTATGATACGGCAGTGCGCTGGACGTATCACGCGGCGAACGACCGCTATCCCGCCTGGCGCCCAGATGAGATCCGCTGGAGCGATGAGATTGACCAGTTCACCGTCTCCTGGGTTGACTGGAGCGGCGCTTATACTCGTCGTCCGTGATGCCACAACAGCATGTGAGAGCCACCGAGGACATACCTCGGTGGCTCTTTTTCTTTGGCGAAGCGGCGGCTGCCGGAACCGCGTCAAAACTGTAAGCAAATTGTAAGCAAGTCCGCTCCTTTTCGCTTGATCTGTGGCCATTGCGTGTGTAGAATGACACACAGGGGTAGTGCGTGCTATCCCGGATTTCGGTATGTCAGCGATGCTGCATTCTTGGCAAGTCGGCTTGGGGGGATGATGCAGCCCGCCCATCAGGCGCTTGCAGATCGCAATAAGGGGCAAAGAGGATGCGCGGCAGCCTGGTGGCCTCACTGGTTTTGACACACAAGGAGGGCTGTAAAGTGCACGCGAGACAACGGATCCCATCGCTTATCGGCATCTGTATCCTCTTTGGCTTGCTGCTGGTGGCCGTGGCAGCAATACCTCTCAGCGCAGGGCCCAAGGGACTGCCCCTGATCACCAAGGGGTGGACGCAGGGCGCTGTGCTCCCCGACGCGGTCGACCCTAGCCTGCAGGTATCACATATCTGGTGCTATGGCAGCAACCCGGGGGAGACCAACCCCGCCTTACAGGGGTTTGTGTGGGTCCACTTTGCCCTGAACAACGTGCCGGAAGGCTTTTCCACACCGGCTTCCGTGGCTTACCAGATCATCACGCCCTGTAGCGGTGGCAGCCCGGTGAGCCGCACCGCCGCGCTAGGGACCGTGACCGGCGGCGTGGCGCACTTTAACGACTATATCAACTGCTGTACCAATGGCGTGTATCAGGTTACGAGCGCTGTGGCCACGATCACGGTGAACGGCAGTCCCGTGTATGTCGTGGCCAGCAACACCCCCTGGACGTCGGGCGAGATCGTCTCCTGTTGTCCGGGGCTGGTGAACACGCCGACGGTAACGGCAACGCCGACGGAAACATCCGTCGTGCCGGAGACCCCGACGCCCACAGCGACGCCAACCCCCGGCACGGGCGAGACGATCCTGCAGGTGTTCGACATCAAGTGTTATGACGGGACCAATCCGATCTACCAGGGGTGGATCTATGTGCAGTTCACGTTGAGCGGCCTGCCGGGAGGTTTTGGCTTTCCTGCCACCGTGGCTTACCAGATCATCACGCCCTGCAGCGGTGGCAGCCCGGTGAGCCGTACGGCGTTCCCGGGCGCTCGGGTCGGGGACGTGCAATACTTCCTGGACCTGTTCATTTGCTGCACTGATGGCACCTATCAGGTGACGAGCGCCGTCGCCACGTTCATGGTGGATGGCAATTCCACGCAGGTTGCGGCTACCGGCCTGCCGTGGACGTCGCGCGAGATCGTCAGCTGCTGCCCGCCGCCGAGCACGCCGACGCCTACAGCGACGCCAACGACCATCGTCTGCGATGACGGGGACCCCTGCACGATCGACACCCTGGTCAATGGCCAGTGCGTGTACACACCGATCAACTGCGATGACAACAATGCCTGCACGATTGATAGCTGCGTGGCAGGGGAATGTGTGCACACGCCGAAGGACTGCAACGACAATAACCCTTGCACGATTGATAGCTGCGTGGCAGGGGAATGTGTGCACACGCCGAAGGATTGCAGTGACGGCAACGTCTGCACCATAGACAGCTGCGATCCGCAGACGGGAGGGTGCCTGCATACTCCTGTCAACTGCGAGGATGGCAACGCCTGCACGGTGGACACGTGTGATCCGGCGACGGGGTGTGTGCACACGCCGGTGAACTGCAACGACAACAACGCCTGCACGGTGGACACGTGTGATCCGGCGACGGGATGCGTGCACACGCCGGTGAACTGCGACGACGGCAACGCCTGTACGGTGGATACCTGCGATCCGGCGACGGGGTGTGTGCACACGCCGCTGAACTGCAACGACAACAACGCCTGCACGGTGGACACGTGTGATCCGGCGACGGGGTGTGTGCATACGCCGGTGAACTGTGACGACAGCAACGCCTGCACGGTGGACACGTGTGACCCGAAAACCGGTTGCGTGCACACGCCGGTGAACTGCGACGACAACAACGCCTGCACGGTGGACACGTGCGATCCGGCGACGGGGTGTGTGCACACGCTGATCGTCTGCGATGACCAGAACAAGTGCACCGTCGACACGTGCGACCCATCCAGAGGATGCGTGTTCACACCGGTTGCGTGCGATGACGGCAACCCTTGTACCATCGACACCTGCAACCCGCAGACTGGCTGCGTCTTTACGCCTATCATCTGTGACGACCACGACGCCTGCACTATAGATGCCTGCATTGATGGCGAGTGCGTGTTCGAGCCAATCAACTGTGACGACGGGAATCCGTGCACGATTGATGTCTGCGTCGAAGGCGTCTGCAAGCACCAGCTCATAAAAGGCACGATCAAAGGCTTTGTGTACTACGACCAGTACCCGCCGGGCGCACCGGATGGCGTCTTCCAGCCGGCTCACGGCGATCGTCGTCTACCAGGCGCTATGGTGAGCTTGCTGGACCGGCACGGGCACGTGCTGGACTACTTTGCCACGCCGGAGAACGGGACCTTCGCCTTTAGCGGTCTGCCGTCCGGCCGCTACATCGTGCGTGAGGTAAACCCGGTGGGCTTTCCGGGCAACTCGACGCCCAATGAGATGGTGTTGGATATCACCTGCGAGACGGTGGACGTGTTCTTTGGCGACTATGTTCAGGTGCTCGGCGTCGGCTGTCCGTGTCCAAGTTGGGTGCTCTTCAACTCGGACCGGGACGGCAACTGGGAGATCTATGGTGCCGATCCGTACACACCCTCGACGCTGGCGAACACGGTCGAGATCAACCTGACCAACAGCCCTGGCAACGACCGCGAGTACTCGGTCAGCAGCGTCGAGACGGGGGCGGGTGTGGAGCCACGCATCGCCTTCCAGTCCGATCGTGATGGAAACTGGGAGATCTATATCCTGAACCCGCTCACCGGCCAGCAGACGAACGCGACGCAGGTGCCCGGCGCCGACGACATCAACCCGACATGGAACCAGACCTGCCCGAGTCACCTCATCGCTTTCCAGAGCAACCGCGACGGCAACTGGGAGATCTATCTGCTCGATGTGGCTAGTGGCTTCCAGCGCAACCTGACGCGGAACCGCGCTGATGACGCCGCGCCGCAGTGGTCGCCGGACGACAAGTTCATCGCTTTCCAGAGCTATCGCGATGGCAACTGGGAGATCTATGTCATCAACGTGGCGACGCTGGCGACGACCCGCCTGACCGATCACAGTGCGGCGGATGTTGACCCGGCGTGGTCAGCTGACGGCAAGTATCTGCTCTTCCGCTCGTTCCGCGACGGGAACTGGGAGATCTATCGGCTGACGATGGATACCAGCGGCAACGCCGCGGTCGGCAGCGATCTGGTGAACCTGACAAATGATCCAGCCGATGATCGGAGCTATGTCTGGCAGCCGGACATTGCCGTGCAAGATATCGCCTTCCAGAGCAATCGCAACGGGAACTGGGACATCTACATCATGGCGGTGGATGGCTCCAATCTGCGCCAGGTCACTAATGATCCGGCCGCTGACGAGTATCCGACCTGGGATTGCCTAGATGCTCAGGATCTCTTCTTCCAGAGCGAGCGGGATGGCAACGCCGAGATCTACAAGTACCAGAGCGCGGACGGCGCGATCGTGCGCTGGACGTACCACACCGCTGCAGACAAATACCCGGTGTGGCGTCCCGACGAGATCCGCTGGTCGGAGGAGATGGACAAGATGTTCATCACGTGGCGAGATCAGATGGGATAGCTGGCTTGCCAGTGACACCCTGATCCCGTGGAGGCCGCCGAACCTTGCCCCTTCGGCGGCCTCTACCTCTTCCTAGCTACGCGATTTGACTCGATTTCCGAAAAGTGCTATAATGCAAGCTGTGATCGTTGCGGGGTGGAGCAGCGGCAGCTCGTTGGGCTCATAACCCAAAGGTCACAGGTTCGAATCCTGTCCCCGCTATATAAACGAAAGGCCACCAGATTCCCTGGTGGCCTTTGCATTCCTGCCGATTCTATGTTCTATATCGTATCCTGGATGGTGATGGTCGCCCGACCTGCTTCTGGGGAATCTGCTGTCAGGGCGAGCTTATGCTGGCCTGGCGCCAGTGTCTTGCCCTCCACTTTGATCACGCACGTCTGGCCGTAGGCGAGGTACAACGGGCTCTTGTAGCTCAATTCCGCCGCTTTGCGCGTGGGTTCATCCCGGCCCACCATGACCGCCTCCAGATCCACTGCCGTCCCGTCCACTTCTAGCTTCTTGATGCCGCTGATGCTGCCTGACTCGATGTTGTTTCGCAGGGCGAACTGGAAACCTCCCTCGACGTTCTTGAGGCTGCCCTTCAGATACAGCCCCTGCAGCATATAGTCGTACATGCCCATGATCTCGTCTCCTTTCGCTACGTTGCGTTTCGCCGGCGGTTTGGTTGGCGTCCCATGCGCCATTCATGATGGCCCACAGCGCGCTACAGATTGACGGCCACCTCGTGTCCGGCCTCAGCGGATCGCCGCACCGCATCCAGCACGGCCATCACGTTGAGACACTCCTGCCCGGAGGCGATCATCGGCTTTTCCGGGTCGCGGATGCATTCCACAAAGTGGCGTCGTGGGTTCAGTCCTTCTTCCACCAGCTTGATCTCGACTGTGTCGGTGTGGAGCTCTCCCCAGTGCGGCTCGCGATAGATGGTAGGCGGATAGACCTCAAAGCCGGCCTGCGTGCCAAAGATCCGGACGTTCATCTCGTCCTTCTGGTGTGCAACCCAGCTCACGTCAAAGAACGCAGTCACGCCGTTCTCAAAGCGCACCAGCGCGGACGTCAGCTCGTCCACATCGCAGACAATGCCGCGCCGCTCGAACTCGGCATTGCACAGGTTGCGGAAGCTATTCGCCGACACTGCCACCGGCTTGGGGTTGCCCATTAGCCACCAGGTCAGGTCGAACATATGCACGCCGATATCGAAAAGCGCGCCCGCGCCTGCCCGCTCACGGCTAACGAACCAACTCCCCCGTCCCATGGAGCCGCCCGGCGCGAAATGGATCACCGGCATGCCGCGGCGGCGAATCCAAGAGGAGCGGGCATAGTAGATCTCGCCCAGCTCGCCGCGCTCCACCATGCCACGAAAGGCAAGGGACTGGGGGCGGAAGCGCTGGCTCATGCCGATCATCAGGCGCTTGCCGGCCTTTTCTGCCGCTTGCACCATCCTTTGCGCCTCCTCCAGGCTCGTTGCCATGGGCTTTTCACACAGGACGTGCAGCCCATGCTCTAGCGCCTCGATGGTAACCGGCGCATGCAGGTAGTTGGGGATGGCGATGCTAACGGCATCCAGCCCCGGAATCTGCCATAGCTCGCGATAGTCGGTTACGACGCGCTCGGCGCCGTATTCCCGCGCAAAGTGCTCCGCCTCCGCCCTGTTCAAATCGCAGACGGCCACTAGCTTGACGTTCGGCGTCTCGACGAACTCTTTCATGTGGTAGCGGCCCATACCGGTGCCGATCACGGCCACGTTGAGTGGTGTTGCCATACGGTATCCTCTCCTCTTGACGTGATGTTGAGCTGTATCTGGCTCTAGCCCTGTGGGAAGATTGGCTCGAGTCCCTGGCTGCGCTGTTCCAGCAGCTTTTCCTCCTCTGGCGTCAGCGGGGTGAACTGGTCCGCAGCGTCGCAGGCCCACCAGAGGAGCTCTGCGTGCCCGGGGCTCACTGCCGCCGTGATCGGCTTGCTCAGCGTAAAACGCAACCCTAACGCGGCCTCTTCGTAGTTGTCTGCGGGCGAATACCATGTCTTGGACCAGCGACGCTCCTCACCTTCTTTCCAGCGGCGCTTGGCCAGCGCTTTGAGCGCGAGCACACCCATACCCTTCTCCACAGCCTTGGCGAGCACACGCGGCCCAAAGCCGCCCTGGAACCATGCCACCCAGTTGAAAGGAAACAGGATCGTATCGAAATCGTACCGATCCATGAGCGCCAGCGCCGCCTCCTCGCTATGTGCGGAGAAGCCAAGGAAGCGCACTTTGCCCTCGTCGCGCGCCCGAACGAACGCCTCCAGCGCGCCCCCGGGCGCCATGATCTGTTCCACTTGTTCCATGCTGCGCACGGCGTGGAGCTGGTATAGGTCAAAGTGATCGGTGCGCAGCCGCTGTAGTGACTGCTCCAGTTCGGCGCGGGCCTCGTTGGCGGTGCGCCGCTCTGTCTTGCAGGCAAGAAACACCGAATGGCGATACGGCTCCAGTGCCGGTCCAAGCCGCTCCTCCGCGTTGCCATAGCTGGGCGCGACGTCAAAGTAGTTCAGGCCACGCTCCTCCACTGCCTTGGCAACGATGCGATTTGCCGCCGCCTGCTCCTCATTGCGAACCACGATGCCACCAAAGCCAACGATGCTGAGCATCTCCCCGGTCTTGCCCAGTTTTCGCTTCTCCATGTCAGACCTCCCTTCAAGCCATTGGTTCAACAGCGCAACCCCAGATGAGGCGAGTTGCCGCTCTGACACACATAGTAACACAGATGCGCCCTGGCCGCCAAATCGCGTTGTGGCCGGCGTGGGATGCAAAAGGACCGCCTGTATGGCGGTCCTTTTGAGATTGATGTACTGGCAGCACTCCGGATCTCGACCGGTGTTTACTGCCAACTCTGCGCCCGTTGCGCTTGCCGGATGCGGATCAGGCCATCAATGACCGCACCCACACCCACGCCCAGCACGACCCCCAAGGCCAGGTTTGCCGCGAGCGCGCCGACGATGATACCCAGCAGGAATCCACAGATGACAGCGGAACCCTCTGCATATGGTCGGAACGAGATCAGGCTCATGGTGCTGTAAGCTCCTTTTTCTATTCTTCCGCGCTTTCCGTACGGCGAAGGTCCGCCGACGAGATTGGCCTGCCATGTGTCATCTCGTAGTTGGTGCGAACTGCCGTTTGCCGCGACCGCGCGCGCTCAAGGCTGTCGCGGGCGTGCGCTGCCAGCGCTTGCAGCCGTGCCAGCAAGGGGATAACTGTCGCGCCGCGCTTGGACCCGCGCTCTTGTTGGTATGCATGGACCAGGCGCTCTTTTGCGGCGAACGCGTGGCCCTCTCGGATATGATGTTGGGCGAGCATTTCAGCATGCGCCACATTGAATAGCTCCAGGATCATGGTGTTTCATCCCTTGCAGCCGGCGAATCGTGCCGATCAGCGCCTCGGCGCTTCCTCCCTTGAGGAGGAAGGCGTCTGCCTGGGCCTCCGAGGCTGCTTTCTGAAAAGTCCCATACATGGTGAGGACGATGACGCGCACGGCCGGCCAGCGTTCCTTGATGCGTTTCGTGGCCAGAAGCCCTCCGGTATCGCGCCCAGAGCCGGTACTGGAATCCGGCATCCGGATGTCCATGAGCACGACATCGGGGCACAATCTCTCCGTCTGGCGGATCGCCTCTTCGGCGTTAGCTGCCTCGCCGACCACCTCTAGGTCGGGCCAGGTGGAGAGAAGCACCCTGAGGCCCCTCCGAGCGACCAACTGATCGTCAACCACGAGAACGCGCGTTTTTGTCATCCGTTACCTTCCGCAGATCTTGTTCCTCTAGAGCAGAGCTCGCCTGTGCCTACTTGCGGTAGAGTGCGGGCACTGCGAGCAGCGCCAGGATCGTCAACATCTTTATCTCCATCATGCCCACCTCCGTCCAGCAGGGTGTGCCGCTGGCCGTTTGATCAGTGTGAGGCATGCGCTAGAGCCACGCTATCAGCAGGCTCCAGATCGCCTGCGCCCTGAGGGTGAGGTGAGTGGCCGTTGCACACTTGCCTTGCTTCTTCTGACGCAGTGCACGGAGCAACTGCGCCTTGCGCGCGTCCTGCAAACGCGCTTGTTGATACGAGCCGATCCAGAGTTCCGCTTCGTAGATATTGCTGCCCATCTCGCTCACCTCGCCCTACCGATTCAATGCTGCTCTCTTTACCTGGCACCATTTTAGCAGGCGCGGCCGCCTTTGTCATCGGCTAAACGGCGCGTCTGCAATACAACAAAAAGACCGCCACCAGGGCGGTCTTTTACGACTTTTGTCGTACAGTGGCTAAGTTGGGCTCAGATCAGTGTCCTCCAATGACGCCAGCCCTTCCTTGATCGCATACAACGCGGCTTGCGTACGGCTGGCCAGATGTAGCTTGCTCAGGATGTTGCTGACGTGGGTGCGCACCGTCGCCTCGCTGACGATCAGTTTGTCTGCGATCTGCTGGTTGCTCAGTCCCTGGGCGACGAGGCGCAACACCTCCAACTCTCGCTCGGTCAGAGGCTCTTCGGTGGGCGGCAGGTCCGATGGACGCGCCAGCTCTTGCATGAGCTTGCGGGCGATTGTCGGTGAGAGCGAGGACTCGCCGCGGTGCACCTGGCGGATGGCGCGCAGCAGCTCCTCCGGCGCCGAGTCCTTGAGCAGATAGCCGAGCGCTCCAGCTTTGATCGCCGGGAACACCTTGTCATCGGCGGCAAAGCTCGTCAAGACGAGGATGCGTGCTGACAGCGCCTCCCGCACTGCCTGGCGAATGACTTCGATGCCATCCATCCTGGGCATCACTAGGTCCAGCAGTACCACCTCGGGCCTGAGCGTCCTCATCAGCCGCAAAGCCGCCTCGCCATTCTCCGCCTCGCCCACGATCTCGATGTCCGGCTCGGTCTCCAGCAGGGCACGGACGCCGCGCCGCACGACGACGTGATCATCCACGATCAAGACGCGCATTCTATCGCTCACGCTTCACCCATCCCTTCCTCTCGTGCTAACGGTATGCTGACGCATACCCGTGTGCCACGCCCGGGCGCGCTATCTAGCTCTAGTGTGCCTGAAAGCAGACGCACCCGCTCCTCGATGCCGGGGAGGCCAAGCCCACGGTGCGAGGTGCCTGTGTCGAAGCCGACACCGTCGTCCATCACTACCAGCGTAACGGCATCGGCATCCTGCGCCAGCCGCACATTCACGCTCTGCGCCTGCGCGTGCTTGAGCACGTTGTTCAATGTCTCTTGGGCGATACGGTACAGCTCCTTCTCGATCGGCGATGGCAGATGGATTTCCCCTTCCGTGTCTAGGCGCACCTGCAAGCCAGCGCGCCCCTCCACCGCCTCCAGGCGGCCTCGCAGAGCCTGAACCAGCCCTTCTTGCTCCAGCAGCGGCGGGCGCAACTCAAAGATGAGCAGCCGCATCTCGCGCAATGCTTCCTGCGCCGTCTCGCACACGATCTGCAAATGCTCCATCGCGCGATCCGCGTCACCCTTGCTCAATGTCCGCGTTGCCGCCTCAGCATAGAGCGTGACGCCATAGAGCGCTTGGGTGACGGAATCATGCAACTCTCGCGCCAGGCGCTGGCGCTCCTCCAGCGTCGCCATCTCTTGCGCTTGCTCATACAGCCGCGCGTTTTCGATGGCGATAGAAGCCTGCTGCGCCAGCGATTGTAACACGGTCACGTCGCTCTCGTCAAACGCGTTGAGCTGCGCGCTCTGCACATGCAGCACGCCAATCACTTTCTCTTTGACCTTGAGCGGCACAGCCAATTCAGAGCGCATCTCGCTCGCTTCTGGCAGCGAGTAATACCATGTGTTGTGCTGGACATCGGGCACAAGCATCGGCTCGCCATGTTCGGCGACCCAGCCGGTGATCCCCTCTCGCCCTATTTTGATGCGAGGTGGCACAAAGTCCGGTCGCTCCCAAACGGCGCCAGCGCCTGCTTTAAATGCCAACTCACCATCCTCGATCAGCGCGATGCCCACCAGGTAGTAGTGCAACGTCTCCTTCACCAGTCGGGCGATCTCCCATAGCAGGTCATTCACCGACAGGATCGAGGTGATGCGATGGCCTACCTCGCTGATGGCGCGAAACTGCTCCACCCGACGCTGCTCTGCCTGGAAGAGGCGGGCGTTTTCGATGGCGATGGCGGCCTGGTTCGCGAGAGATTGGAGTACCACCAGGTCGCTCTCGTCAAAAGCCTCAAGCTCCTCGCTCTCCACGTTCAGCACGCCGATGATGCCCGATTGCACCTTGAGCGGGACAACGATCTCGGAGCGGGTCTCCAGGGATCCGGCCACGCGTACAAAGTGCGGGTCCTTGCTCACATCGTTGGCGAGAACAGCTTCTCCGCTGCCTGCCACCCAGCCCATGATGCCATCACGCCCCACCTTCAGCCGTGGCATTAGCGGAAAGTAGCTATCATCCCATAGCTTGCCCGCGGCGGCCCTGATGACCAGCTCGTCTTCTTCGGCCAATGCGATCCCCACAAGGTCGAAGCCAAAGGTCGCTGTAATGGCGTTGACGATAGCTCTGAGCAGTTCGTCCACATCCAAAACTGATGTGATCTGTCGCCCCACCTCGCTGATGACACGGAATTGCTCGGCGCGATGCTGCTCCGCGGCAAAGGAGCGCGCGTTCTCGATGACTACTGCCACCTGGTGGGCAAAGGCCATCGCCAGCCTGGCGTGCTCCGCCGTATAATAATTCGGTTGGCTATGGTCAAGCGTCAGCATGCCGATCACCCGATCCTTGACGACCAGCGGCACGCCAAGCCATGAGGAGATGTAGGCATAGGTGGTATCGAGCGCTCCCCCAGCGGATTTCTGGAATAGCTGGGCCTCACGGGCTGTCCCGCGCGTGTCTGCGACAATGATCGGGATGCGTTGCTCGATCGCCTCCCGGTTGACCAGCACGTCATCCAACGAAAAACGGACTTGCATAGCCTCTCGCTGCGTGAGCGGCCCACGGTAGGCGATGACGCGGAGCTCATCGCCCTCCAGGGCAAAGATCGAGGCACCGTGATACTCCAGGACAGCGCGCAGTTGATCCAAGATGACACCCAGCAGCGGCTGCAAGTCCAGCGTGGAAGCGACATTGTGTGAGACGTCTAGCAAAGTGGACAGCTCACGTGTCCGCTCCTCCACACGCTGTTCCAGCGTGTCGTATGCCTGTTGTAGCGTCTGGCGAGTGCGTTCATGTTCTAGCGCGATTCCGACCAGATGTGCAGCAGTTTCGATCAAACGCAGCTCATCTTCTGTGGGCGCCCGTGGCTGGCGATAGTACATGGCAAAAGTGCCGAGCACCTGGCCTTCGGTCGAAAAAACCGGCTGTGACCAGCAGGCACGCAAGGCGTACCGTACTGCTAGGTCGCGCAAGCCCTCCCAGCGCGGATCCGTCTGGATATCCGTCACGATGACGCGTTCGCCCAGGTACGCTGCGGTGCCGCATGAACCGACATCAGGCCCGATCTCCAGCCCCTCGATAGATGAGACGTAATCCTCCGGCAGGCTGGGCGCTGCGCCGATGTGCAGATGCTTGCCATCCTCATCCAGCAGCAAGATCAGCCCCCACATCCCGGGCGACTGCTCCTCGATGACCTGCACCAGCGCATGGAGCGTTTCGCGCAGGGTGCCGCCGGCGGCCAACAGCTCCAAGAAATGCCGCAGCCCTTGCTGGATCGCCTGCGTGCGTCTGTGCTCCAGCGCGTTGATAATGATCTCGCCGACGATCTTGAGCATGCTGATGCTCTCTTCTGGCCACGTTTTTGCCTGGCGAACCGAATCCAGACCCATGAAGCCCAGCACGTTCCCCTGATACGACATTGGCACAACGATGAAAGACTTGACCTCTTCGGGGCGCAGTCTTGTTCCGTCGGGGCGGGCCTCTGGCGGCAGCGCGGACATATCGGGCACATAGACTGCTTGCCCATCCAGTATCTGCCTGGTTAGCCAGCGAAGGCGTTCCTCTGGCAACTCCCGCAGCTGCGCGATCTGTGGCGTGATTCCCGGCGCACACCACTCGTGCGTGCTATGCAGTGTGCGATAGTCCCCCGCGAACATAAAGACATAGGCCCGGTCCGTGTCGCTAAAGCGGCTGATCATCTCTAGCGCGTGCTGGATGCCAGCGTCTACGCGCTCCGGGGCCAAGTTGATGAACTCGGTGGAGATGGCGGTGATCAGGTTCTCGAAGGCGAGGCGCTGCTGCAACGCTGCCTCCGCCTGTTTGCGTTCGGTGATGTCGGTGTGGGAGCCGACCATCCGGTAGGGCCTGCCGTCCGCATCGCGTACCAGCACGGCCTGCGCCAGGACGTGCCGATAACTGCTGTCCTTGTGTCGCAGGCGATGCTCCAGGCGATAGACCGGCGTCTCGCCCGCTGCATACGCCAGCGCCTCGGCTAGAGCATGTGCGGCGTCGTCGGGATGAGTCAGACGCTGCCACTCGGCAAACTCGTTCTTGATCTCATCTTCCTCATATCCCAACATGCTCTTCCAGCGTGGCGAAAAGTAGACTTCGTTGGTCTTCAGATCCCAGTCCCACAAGCCGTCGTTGGTGGCCTGCAAGACCAGTTCCAGCCGCTCTTCTCGCTCCTGCAACGTCCGATACGATGCGAGCAGTTGGGTGGAGATGGCGTTGAACTGATCGGCCAGCGCCGCGATCTCATCCCCTGTCGTGGCGCGCACAGTAGCGGCGTGCCCGCTAGCGACCCACTGGGCAGCGCTGGTCAGCTCGTTGATGGTGCGCATGGCGCGGCTCACAACCGTGGCAGCGATGATAGTGGGGATGATCACTCCCAACGCCAGCAATAGCAGCAACAGGCTCCTGTAGCTGCCGCTCGGCGGCATGGCGAGCACGAGCAACGCCGCAGCCGAAAGGATGATCGCCGCGGGGATGAAGGAGGAGGCTATGATCTTGCTGCGCAAGCTACCCCATCTCAGTCTATCGCACACTCTCTCGCTCCCGTCGTTTCTGGCCTGCGCCATGTGCTGGCTCATGCGACTGGCTTCTTCCATCCCATGCCCCGGAGCTGGCCCACGAGCTGCTGGCGCAGGGCAACGATATCCGCGCCGGCGCGCATGAACGCCACGCCATCCTCCAACGAGGCGACGCCGCCCGATGCCTTGATGCCGCAACGGTCGCCCACCGCCTCCCTGATCAAGCGGATGGCGTGTACCGTGGCCCGTCCGGGGCCAAAGCCGGTGCAGGTCTTGACGTAATCGGCACCCGCATCTGCCACCAGTCTGGCCGCAATGATGATCTCGTCGTCGGTCAGCGCGCCGATCTCGATGATCACCTTGAAAGGCACGCCATACGGTTTGGCCACGCGCAGGACCGCCTCAATGTCCTCACGAACACGCTGGTACCGGCCGCTCTTGAACGCGGAGAGGTTCATCATCATGTCCAGATCGGTCGCGCCCCGCTTCAGCCCCTCCTCCGCCTCCAGGCATTTTACATAGGTCGTCTGGCCGCCGCAGGGAAAGCCCACCGGAATCTGCGCTCGCACGCCCGACCCGGCCAGTTCGTCCACCAGGATGCCCAGGTACTGGGGAAAGGCTACCACAGCGCGAAAGCCATATTCGCGCGCGTCGCGGCATGCCTGCCTGGCTTCCGCCTCGCCCGCCGTGATGGTGAGCGCTTCGGAGTAGTCAACCGCCGCGACGAGGCGCTGAATCTCTTCATCGGTAATACCGTACAAGAGCCCTCCTTGGTTTTCACTTAAAATTGAGCAACCCGGCGCGATCATGGCGAACCACGCAGCATGCCCGTCATTGCGAGCGCCCGAAGGGAGCGAAGCAATCCCCTGCTGATTGGTTGGGGATTGCTTCAGCCGCTCTGCTCCCTCGCGATGACACGAATGGCCAAGCTGTGCGCGGTCGCTCGATTTCTAATCGCCTTCATGTGACATGGTGGCTGTGCGATCCTTTGCCTCGCTCGCCAGCAACTCGCCCAACTTTTCCCGCATTCGCTGCCAGTGCGTTCCCTGCCAATAGAACTGATTACATGCCGGACAAAGATGAAAGATGTCGTGCTTTCTGAAGATATAAGGTGGAACCATGCCCCATGCTGTGTTCTTCGCCACCGGCTCCAACGGCGTGTTGCAGATGGGGCAGCGACTGAAGGCTTCTCCAGGGGACAAACCGAAGATGCGCATCACCTGCAGGAGCTGTGGCTCGATATCCTCGTGCTCGATCAGGAGGGTGTGCAGACCCCGTCGTCGCGAGAGCGCGATATCGCGCGTCAGCAGTATGCGATCCTCGGCGCGCGCTACCCGCGCCAACTCATTGTCGTCCCAGTGCGCGGCATACTCGGCGTCGTAGCCCAGAATTCGCAGCCATCGCGCTAACCGACCCAGCATGCCATCCAGCAGAAAGCGCGCCATCTCTGGCTCCCGTGTGTTACCATCCACGATGCGCCTCTATCATATCGCATTCGTCACCCGGGGGCAAACGGCCTCTGCCACACGGCAACCAAGCTAGGGTGTGGATTGACAAAAACCATTCTTGGGAGTATCATTTTGTCGTTTGGCGCAGTGCTGGCTGGCGAGTATTAAACACCTCCCTCTGCGCCCACATCTGTGCGAGATGATGCCGCCTCGCGCCTTCCGCCCGCCTCCCGGCTGCAGCGCACCAGCCTCTAGTGGTGGCGGATGGAAAGGACGAGATTACCCGACAAAGGAGTTTGTGATGCGTTCTGTTATGAATGCGAGTATTACCTGCCCGCGCTGCCGGACGGCTTTCACTACGCGGGTTCACGACATCGTGGACGTGGGCCGCGAGCCAGGACTCAAGCAGGCGCTTCTGCAGGGCCAGGTCAATGTTGCCACTTGCCCGTCTTGTGGCCAGACCGGCATGTTGGTACTGCCGTTTCTATATCATGACCCCGACAAGGATTTGCTGCTCATCTTTTTGCCCGACCAGCTTTCTATGAAACCCGAAGAGCGGGAGCGAAGGATCGGCAGCCTGGTGAACAAGCTGATGGACACGATCCCGCCGGAACAGCGCAAGTCCTATCTGTTCAATCCGCAGACCTTTATGACTTTCGAGCGCCTCATCGAGGCGATTCTATCCGCGGACGGCATCACCCCGGAGATGATCGAGGCGCAGCGCCGGGCAGTCATGCTGATAGATGATCTGTTTGCGGCCAAAGATGAGCCGGATAGGCTCAAGCAGCTTGTCGAGGAGCACAAAGAGGAGATAGATTACGAGTTCCTCCTCCTGCTCAGCAGCTACATGGAAGCCCTTGCTCAGGCGGGCAACACCGAGCAGGCGGAGGCCATGTCGGACCTGCGCGACAAGATCCTGGCGTTGGTGCCGATGGCAGTGCCGTCGGCCGGCCCGCAGGGAGTGATGGATCGCGACCAGCTTTTGGAGCATCTCATCAACGCCAAGGACGATCAGGAGCTAGAGGTGATCGTCGCCCTTAATCGGCCAATGATAGACTATATCTTCTTCCAGAAGCTCACCGAGCGGATCGAGTCGCAAGAGAGCGGCGGCCAGTCGGCTGAGGCTGCGCGGCTCAAGACATTGCGGGAAAAGCTGCTGGATGTCACGCAGCGGATGGACAAAGAGGTGCAAAAGGCACAAGAGGAGACCGTTGGCCTGATCGAAGAACTCCTCTCTGCCGACGATTTGCCATCGGCGATCGCCGCACACCGAAACGATTTGGACACGCTTTTCTTCTTCATGTTGGCGAACATGACAAGACAGGCGCAGCAGGACGGAGATACTGAGTTGGTGGACAAGCTGACAAAGCTGCGTGCGCAAGTCATTTCTTTCCTGGAAGAGCAGATGCCGCCTCATGTGCGTGTGATCAACCGCCTGCTGACGGCCGCTTATCCGGAGGAGACGATGGAATTGCTGACCTCGCTCGGCGAGGGGCTGGATGCGGAGCTGGTCGCAGGGCTACGCGAGATCGCTGAGGATCTGGAAGAGCAGCACCATGAGGGCGCGGCGCAGAAACTGCGTCAGGTGGCCGACCAGGCGGAGACGATCCTGTTGCAGATGCAGCGTCCTCCCGCGCAGGCCGCATAGACAGTATGCCAGGCAGGAAAGGGGTGAGGCCATGACCGATCGTGGCCTCACCCCTTTTTGTCTATTCCGGCCTATTCCTCTTACTGGAACTGCACTCGGCCCTGGATGCCGCCGGGCGACCCGGCTGGCGCGGGTAGATCAGCAGGACTGGTACTCTGCGGCGGGTAGATTGGGGTATAGTACTGGCGCTCCAGCGTATAGACGCGGACGCTCTCCAGGTGCCAGCCGGTATCCACCCGCAGGATCCCCTGCACCACCACGCCACGCTGCCCGTACTGGCTCAGCGTGTCTCGCTCGATCTGTGGGGCAAGACGCCACACCTGATCTGCCGTCGTCTTCACATAGATCATCAGGTTGCGGAAGAAACCTGCCGTCTCGTTGCGCAGCTCATCCGCACGCAGATAGCTGCGGCAGTACCAGATCGGGTTAGCCTGGTCTTGTAGCAGCACGACACGATCCGCCACCAGCGCCTGGCCATTCCAGAAACCGACGACCGAGACGCGTGTGCCATTGGCTAGCGGACGTGCGTTCTGCATCACCGGGCTGATCTGATCTGGCGCGATAGCCAGCTCCTTGCTGGGTACCTGTAGCGGGAGCTTGCCCGGCTGCAGCTCTGGACGCATCGGCAACAGCACTCGCTCCGGCCCGCCTTCCACGGGCAGCGTGCGGCCATCGTCGGTCTGCAGCACAAAGCGGAAGAAGGGCGCATCAGGGTAGAGTGCCAGATCAGCACCTGTTACTGTACCCATGACCTCGCTATGCCGATCTGGCACGCCGGCCGGGCTGCGCGCGAAAGGAAAATAGCGCGCCTGGAATGCCTCGACCGGCGACACGAAGGCGATCGTCGGCACTGGCGTGTGCGTCGGCGTCACCGTGATGGTGGGCGTCGCGGTCGGCACTGGCGTATTCGTCCACGTGGAGGTTGGCGTGGGTGCCGCTGTCGGCGTGTCGGTTGGCCTTGGCGTCTCTGTTGGCGTAGCCGTCGGCACTGGCGTATTCGTGGACGTAGCAGTGGGCGTGGACGGCAACGAAGTGCGCGTCGGCGTCCAGGTTGGCGTAGGTGGCTGGGCGAGCTCCCACCAGAGGCGAACGAGCGCCTGGCCGTCGTTCTCGAAGTACTCGAGCACGATCTCATAACTGCCGCCGCCCAGCGCAATCGGCGCACTGAAAGTGCGATCCGCGCCCAACTGCCACTGATCGATGAGTTTGTTGCCGCCGATCCAGAGCCGTGCGCCGTCGTCCACGCGCAGGTGCACGACGTACTGGCCCGGGGCGAAGGAGAAGAACCGGCGCCAACGCACTGAGAAGTGATCTTGGCTCATGCCCAGCGCCGGCGCGCCGGTGCCCCAGTCGAAGTTGATCTGGCCGTCGTTACGGATCATCACCGGATTGCCAGCCAAATCCCGGTTGTTGTAGTACTCGCCCCGCCAGTCAGGATAGGAGTTGATCGGCTCCCACCATACTTGCGCCAAGGCGTCGCCATGTGCCTCAAAGTAGTCGACCTGTAGCAAGTGCATCCCGGTGGCGGCATAGACATCCACGCTATAGGTGGTGGCGGCAGTCTCATGCCACTGGTCGAGGTACAGATGGCCATCCACCCAGAAGCGTACGCCATCATCCACCCGAAAGAAGAAGCGAAGGCCGCCGACTGGGAAGGAAAGCGTGCGCGTCCAACGCACGGAAAAGTTGTCTGCCGCGAGCACGGGCGAGGGCGAACCCGCCCCCCAGACAAAGTCAATGTTCCGATCCACCCGGATCACTGCCGGTTGGCCGGCAAGGTCGCGATTCCCATAGTATGCGCCGCGCCATCCCTCTGAAGGTGTTGCTGTGGGCACGGGCGTTGACGTGGGGATTGGCGTGGAGGTCGGCGCGACCCTTGTCGCGGTTGGGCTGGGCATTGGCGGCAGCGGCGTGGAGGTGGATGTGGGCACAGCCGAGCCGATGATGACGCGGATGGCGCGCACCGTGTTGTTCGGGCTCAGCGCTCCGTCCACAACGATCTCGGCGCCGCGTTGCAGGGCACCCAATTCGATTTGGTTCCCCTGCGCTGTCAAAAGCGTGGCATCTGTCGGCAGGTTGACCACATGGGTGTTGCCCTGCGAGTCACGCACCGTGATCATGCGGGCTTCCACGGCCAGCGCGTCTATGACGCCCTGCAGCCGCACCAGGCGTACCGTTGGCGTGGGGGATGGGGTCACGGTGTTGGTTGGTGTCGGCGATACCGGCGCGGTCGGTGGTGGGGCGGGGATGGCAAAGACAGCGGCAATCTCCAACCCATCCGCGCGTGCCAGGATGAACCAATCCATCGCCCGATCCCAGATCTCCAGCAACGGCGCGTTCACCTGCGCCTGAAAGCGTCCCCGAGCGTCGGTCTGGGGGTGGGCAAACGGCTCGCTGTTGCGCGCCGCCTCGCGCGTCTGGCCGAGGTAGAGCGATACGATCTGATTCGCCGGCCAACCCTCGCCACTCACGCTGATCAGTGTGCCCGGACGGCCGCTATTTGGCGTGAGCTGCAACAATGGCAGCGGCAAAGTCGGCGTGGCTGTTGGCGCGACGGTCGGCATCGGCGTGGCCGTCACGCCGGGTCCTTGCGCCCACCGCGCGATCAACAGGCCACCCACGACTCCTAACAAGAGAATCGCCAGCGCCAGCATGGCAATGAATGCGCGTCTGAACATCATTATTGAAAACCTCCCCACACACTTCCCTAACAATGAGACGCCCAGGGCGGCGAATTGTTCCCTGCATACACGCCCAGCTTGATCTCCAGCTCCGGTTGGCCTAGAATAGAGTTGCCAGTGTGCTGCTCTCTTATTCTACGCCAAAGCGTGTCCTATGGCAGATGGCTTCGGTTGGAGGCGAGATGGCATTGCGTTGATATCGCCCGCCACTGCGAACGACGGGTGTGAGATCGCGTACTGAGGACTATACGCAGCGATGAAGGGTCGCGTTCTGCTGGTCAACCCGTGGATCTATGATTTCGCCGCCTACGACCTGTGGCTACAGCCCCTTGGCCTGCTCTATATCGCTGCCGTGCTGCGTGATGCCGGGTATCAGGTGCAATATCTGGATTGCCTGGACCGCCACCATCCGGCGCTGCTGGCGCGGCTGGGGGGCGCTGCGCCCAAGAGCACGCCATACGGCACCGGCAAGTTTTACAAAACGATCCTGGACAAGCCGCCGCTCCTGCGGGATGTGCCGCGCCGCTATGGCCGCTATGGCTTGCCGCTGGATATCTTTGATGATGACCTGGCGCGGCTGGAGCGTCCGGATGTCGTTCTGGTTACATCTGGTATGACCTACTGGTATCCCGGCCCCTTTGAGGCGATCCGCCGCATCAAGAGCCGCTTTCCCGGCGTGCCGGTGATCCTTGGCGGCATCTATGCCACGCTCTGTCACGCGCACGCCACAGCGCATTCTGGGGCCGATGTGGTGATAGCAGGGGAAGGAGAGTTGGCCGCGCTGCAGTGGGTGAATCGGCTCACTGGCCATGCGGATGACCCTCTCCCCGCGTATGCTACACTGGATGATCTGCCATATCCGGCGCACGATCTGCGGCGACGGCAGGATGCGGTCGTCATCAACACCTCGCGCGGCTGTCCGATGCATTGCACCTATTGCGCTTCCAGCCTGTTACACCCGGCCGGGTTCCGCCAGCGTAACCCACTAGCCGTTGTCGCGGAGATTCGCTGGTGGCATACGCGATATGGGACTGGCGATATTGTCTTTTACGACGATGCGTTGCTGGTGCGCGCGCCTGTGCATATGCACGTCATCCTGGATGAAATCATACGGCAGGGGGTGCGCTGTCGGTTTCACACGCCTAACGGCATGCACGCGCGGCTGATAGACGCGCCACTGGCTGCCAAGATGCATGACGCCGGCTTCAAGACGGTCCGCATGAGCCTGGAGACGGTGAACCCGGCCCGCCGCCACGAGACGGGTCCCAAGGTGAGCCAGGAGGATGTGCGCCGCGCCATCGGCCATCTGAAGCGGGCGGGATTCAGCGGACGCGATATCGGCGTGTATATCCTCATGGGGCTACCGGACCAGCCGCTACAAGAGGTGCTGGATAGCATCGAATTCGTGCACGCCTGCGGCGCTCTGGTGTATCTGACGCTTTACTCGCCGATCCCGGGGACGGCTGAATGGCAGAAGGCAGTGCAAGAGGGCCACATCGCTGCCGACGCAGACCCACTGCTGCATAACAACACGATCTATCCGATGCTGCGGGGCACTTGCAGCGAGGCCGAGTGCCAGCATGTCAAGGATGTGGCGCTGGAGGGGAACAAGCGCATCGTGTGAAGCGGCGCGACCTAGTCAATATACCCCAGCTCGATCAGCTTGGCTTTCAGGGCGGACACGTCACGCAGGTTGAGTGTGCCCGGTAAATAGTCCCCTCCTATCCCGCCGAAGACTGGGTGCTGCTCGCTGTGTCGGCCTGAGAGCGGGATGAGGAGCGAATCGGGCCGGCCAAAGTTGAATCGGGAGTGTATCACCACTGGCTGCGCGTAGAACACCTCGATCACCGTCTCCCGCGCCCGATAGTCCTGCAATGACTCTGGCGAAAGTCCTAGACCCTCATCGTAGCCGCTGATACGCGAGAGGCTCCTGTTCAGCTCTTCGTTCAAAACTGCATAGTGCTCAGAGCCGGGCGCGATCTCGCTGCGCTCTCCGCGGTGGTAGATCACGATTCTCGTCGGCTCTCCGCGGAAGGTGGGGAGAAACCAGGCGGGGTCGTTGGTGCTTATGGTGATGATCAGGTACACGAGGACGAGAACAAAGAGGCCGATCATCAGCAGGGCATCCCATACTTTGGGTTGGTTACTCACAGATATTAGCTCCGGGGGCGTTGCCGTTCGCGAACGGCAACGCCCCACTCTGGCATAGGATGAGGATCAGCGCGGCGGGTTGACGCGGTGGCAAGCGACCCAGTGGCCGCCGCCAATGTCCTGGAAGTCTGGCTCCTGCGCCGCGCACACTTCGTGCATCACCACCGGACAGCGTGGGTGAAAGCGGCAG
>JAIOAV010000063.1 GCA_019873665.1 Chloroflexota bacterium | reverse complement strand
CCTTCACACCAACACCCATCCCGCCCACGGCGACGTGGACGCCCACCTCAATCCCGCCGACGAATACCTTCACGCCGACGCCCATCCCGCCCACAGCCACGTGGACGCCCACCCCGATCCCGCCGACGAGCACCTTCACGCCTACGCCCGTGCCACCCACAAGCACTTTTACGCCAACTCGCACACCAACAGCGAGCCCGACGCCTGGCACGCCGTCTCCCGATATCAGTTTCACCAAGCATCTGATGATTGCCGAATGGACCGGCGCTATAGACGTGCAAGCCGTGGACCTGGACCGCGACGGCGATCTGGATATCGTCGCCTGCGCCTATCATGCAACGGAGGCGATCAAGTGGTGGGAGAACAATGGGCAGCAGCAGTGGACTGTGCGCACGATTGCCAACGTCCCGGAGCACGGCGTGATTGACATCTCGTGCGTGGACTTGGACCGCGACGGCGACCTGGACGTCCTGGCGAACTCGGCATCCGGATCGGCGCCAGGGTTGGATGCCGTGCTCTGGTTCGAGAACAACGGCGCGCAGAGCTTCACGATGCACACGCTGGCATCCGGCGTCGATTGCCCGCTCTGGAGCCAAGCTGGTGACCTGGATGGCGACGGAGACCTGGATGTGGTGACGAACGCCTACGAGGCGGATAGCGTGTTCTGGTTCGAGAATAACGGGTCGCAGAGTTTCACCCGACACACGCTGGAATCCAACTTTAGCGCGCTCTACAACAAAGGGCCCGAATATGGCGACTTGGTGGACCTCGACCGCGACGGAGACTTGGACATTGTCGTGGTCGGCGAGCAGTGTCCCAATATTGTCTGGTGGGAGAACAACGGCGCGGCCGTTTTCACGAAGCATACCATCCCCCTGAACGCCTCGAGTCCACTGGCGTGGTCGGTGCGCGCCGCCGACCTGGATGGCGACGGGGACCTGGACCTTGCCATCCACGGCTACAACGGCCTCCTCTGGTACCAGAACGATGGCTCTCAGAACTTTGACAAGCACGTCATAGACATCACCTATCGCAGCTACTATGCCTCACCTGTCTTTCCGGTGGACCTAGACAAGGACGGCGATATAGACCTGGTGGCGGGCACCTTTGGCACGACCACTCCATGCTGCAGTACCACTGACGATGACATTACCTGGTGGGAGAACGATGGCAACGGCAACTTCTCCAGGCACCTCATCGAGAAGATCTTTGCCGGGCCATGGAATCTCTGCGCGGCGGACGTGGATCAAGACGGTGATATCGATGTGCTGGGCGCGGCGGACTATGGCTACGAGATCGCCTGGTGGGAGAATCTCTCCATCGCCGTGGTGACGCCGACGCCGGCGAATACGCCGACGGCGACCGCCACGAGCTCCCTGCCGGGCACGCTGACGCGCTACCCATACGTGCAACTGCAGACCACCACCTCCATCCTCATCGCCTGGCGCACCAGCACCGCCAACGACAGCGTCATTGACTACGGCACCACACCCGCCTACGGCTCACAGGTCTCCGATCCCTCGCCCACCACCAACCACGCCCTCACTCTCACCGGCCTGCAGCCTGACACCCTCTACTACTACCGCGTCCGCAGCGGCGGCACCACTCTCGCCGAGGCCACCTGCCGCACCGCACGCCCCGCCGCCAACCCACACTTCTCCTTCGCCGTCCTCGGCGATAGCGGCTGCAACTGCACCGCCCAGTTCGACGTTGCCAACCAGCTCGCCGCCATCAACCCCGACCTCATCCTCCATGTCGGCGATGTCGACCAGCTCGACCAGGGCGACTATGACGCCATCTTCTTCACCCCTTACCGCACCCTCGCCCAGTCCATCCCCTTCTACCCCACCCTGGGCAACCACGACGCCATCAACGAGGCTCTCTACCTCGATGCCTTCTACCTGCCGCGCAACAACCCTGCCAACTCCGAGCGCTACTACTCCTTCGACTATGCCAACGCCCACTTCGTCGCCCTCAACGCCCTGGAGGACTACACCCCCGGCACGCCACAGTACTCCTGGCTGCTCAACGACCTGGCATCCACCTCCCAGTTCTGGAAGTTCGTCTACATCCACTACCCACCCTACAGCTCCGGCGGCGGCGGCAGCGTCCTCGACGTGCGCAACGCCCTCAGCCCCCTCTTCGAACAGTACAACGTGGACATCGTCTTCAGCGGCCACGACCACCACTACGAGCGCACCATCCCCATCCGCGACTATTACCCGAACAACCGCGGCGTCGTGTACATCGTCTCCGGCGGCGGCGGCTACCCGCTCAGCCCGCTGGGCGAGCTCAACCCCTGGACGGTCATCGCCCGCGAGGAGTACCATGCCCTCAAGGTGACCATCAACGATCACGTGCTCACCCTGCAGGCACTCAGCCCGTATCCTTCTCTAGGCCGCCTGCTAGACGCTACAACCATAGATCGAAGTCAAGTGGTGACGGCCACTCCCACACGCACGGCGACGGCGACCGTTACGTTCACTGCTACAGCTACTCGCACGCCTACGGCGACGGCTACACCCACATACACGCCCACGCCGCGACCCGTCGTCACGCTGCTGCACGAGGATTTCCAGAGCTATGCGGCGGGCGCAAACCCGGTGGACTGGCTAGACCAGAACTATCGCATGCAAACGACAGAACTGTACACCACACGCCTCTGGGATGGCGGGATGACCTATGGGACAGGTACGTCCAGCTCTGCGGCGTACTCGCACTACAACGGCGCGGGGGCACTAGAGTGGGCGAGCTACGAGCTGACCGGACGCATGCTCTTCGCTTCCTCCGCGGATGGCGTCGGCATCACCGTCTACTCACAGTGGCCAAACGTTCAGGACAAGTGGTATATCGTGATGCGGTACCCACGCGAGAGCTACTTCCGACTCGCGGCGCACGGCACCAGCATCAGCGGCGGCACCACCACTATCTCCGCTTCGCCGCAGGCCAACACCTGGTACCAGGTGCGCATCTTGATCAAAACAGAGAGCAACCGCACGACCATCCAGGCCAAGGTATGGCAGGAGGGTACCGCCGAGCCGGCCAACTGGCAGATCGACGCCTGGGACACGCACAGCACCCGTCTCACTGCGGGCACGGTGGGTGTCTGGGCACTGGGCTGGGGCGGTGTCAAGGTGGTGGATGACTTGCATGTGGAGACGCGATAGGCGGAACGCCTCAGTACATCGCGCCCGAGCAGCGCGTCAGCGCCTTCTCCACTCGTACGAGTGGAGAAGGCGCTCTTCTCGTGGGGCAGAACAGGGCAGTTCCATTTGACATCCTGCAGCGCTCGTGTAGACTGGGCGCATTCTATGGGGAAAGCAAATGGAAGTTGAGCAACCCGGCGGTGTCATTGCAAGCCGCGCAGCGGCGAAGCAATCCCCTCATGGCCCGGGAGGAGGCTGCTTCGGGCTTTGCCCTCGCAATGACATGAATGGCCCAGGCTGTGCACAATCATCCAATTCCTAATTGACTTGTGAGATCAAAGGCAGACTATGGAGATCGAGTTCTCGGGGCAGCTAGACAAGAGGCTTTACCGGCGCGCGCTGTCGCTGTTGCACAAACCATCGCGCACCAGCACGATCATCCGGCTGGCGCTCACGGCGGTGCTGATCCTCGCCGCCACCATCGTCATCGTGGACCGGGTCACGGGCGCGAACCGGCTGGCGCTGGATTGGACGCGGGTAGGCCGCTATCTGTTCGCGTTGCCCGCGATCGTCTATATGGCGCTTCAGCCCTATTTCGGCCCATACCTGACGACCAACCGACTATGGCGCAATGCTGGCGTACGTGCGACGCGCAGCGGCACCATCTCCGAACGCGGCATAAGGCTCAATCTGGCCGAGTCGCACCCCGAGATCCGCTGGCCGGATGTGGCGCGCTGGCGCGCGAACGACGAGGTGGTAGTGCTTATGACCACGCAACGGAGCGTGCTGATCATGCCACGCCACTTCTTTCACAGCGACGTCGATTGGCAGCAGTTCCGCGAGTGGCTGGCGCAAGGCGCCGGCAAAGCCGGTTAGCGCGCCGCGCGAAGGCTGTCGAGCAGCGCAGTATAGCCCCCCATCGGAGTCTCAGCTCCCTTTGTTCTGGCGCTTCAGCTCTTCCACCTCGCGAGACAGGGCCGACACCTTCCACACCAGATAAACCACGAGTCCCAAGGCCACAAGGCCGAAGAGGCCCACTACCACCAAAAGCAGCAGCTCGATCATGCCAATTCCCATCATCTCATCCACCTCGCTTTCTCGGGTTGAGGTGGCTCCGTCTGGACCGCGGGCCAGAAGCCAACCCGACCTTTCGTCTACCACTCCAGGATCACGCCCATCGCCGGCGCGCGGTCCTGCACCAGCATGTCATAGAGGCGCGCCGCCTCGCTATACCGCTGCCGGTGGCTGATGAGCGGTGACAGGCCCACCTCGCCATCGGCCACGAGGTCAAAGAAGAACTCGGCGTCGCGCTGGTTCGTCCAGGGATTGTCGAAGGTGGCCACCGGCGGGTGCGACGAGTTGTGCGCGCCGATGATGGTGTAGCTGGGCGAGTTGCACAGGTCGTGAAAGTCAAAGGACGTCTTGCCGCGCGGGCTGCTCAGCACTACCAGTCGCCCCATCTTGTGCAGGACGGCGAACTCGTTCGGGATCACTTCGGGGTTGCCGGTCACCTCAAAGACGACGTCGGCCATGCGGCCGCGCGTGGCTTCCCGCACAACGTCCACGGCGTTGTGCGTCTTGGGATTGACCGCCAGCAATGCCACATTTCGCGGCAGCCGTTGCAGACGCGCGTCGGCCACGTCCACGACGACCACAGGCCGCGCGCCGGCTAGCCGGCAGAAGCGCGCCGTGAGCTGCCCCAACAGGCCCGCGCCATAGACAACCACCGCCTCACCCCACTGCACGCGGCCACGCCGGACGCCATTCATCACGATCTCCGCCAGCGTGAAGAACACCGCACTGTCATCCGAGATATCGCGGTGCACCAGACGCGCTGAGGCCGCGGGTGCAGTAACGTATGCGGCGTGCGCGCCATAGGTGCCGACGCGTTTGCCGATCCAGCTCGCATCAGTCTCCGGCCCCACGTCCACCACATCGCCGATGTTGTCATACCCCGGCACAAAGGGGAACTTGCCATAGCGCGCCCAAGCCGAATCTGCCGGGAATTCGCCGCTGAGGATCGTCAGCTCGGTGCCGGTGCTGATGAGCGTGCGCCGCGTACGGATGAGGAGCTGCCCCGCCGCAGGGATCGGGATGTCGCGGTCTTGGATCTCGACCTGCCGCGGTTGCACGAAAACCACCGTGGGGTTGCCGCCCATGTGTTCCTCCTTATGGCAATATGCGTGGCCATTACGCGGCCCGCAAGGCGCGCCACTCGTCGAACATGGCCAGCGCGTTCTCCCACGGCCAGTGGGCGCGGATAGACGGCACGGCGCTGAGGATCAGGCCACGCGGCCCGAACCAGCAAAACGCGTCGCGCACCGCCTGGCGGGCGATCTCCGGCGTACCCTCGCCGACATGGATCGGCCCCGAGACGCCACCCCAGATAGCGTGCCGGTCGCACAGCCGAGCGGCGACGATCGCCATGTCCTGGTTGCCCAGTGCCGGCTCAATGGAGTGATAGCCGTCGAAGGGGAGTTCAGCCAGAATATCCAGCATGGGCATGATGCCGGTGCAGACGGTGTACGTTACCGCCGCGCCACGCGAGCGCATCGCGTCTACTTCCTCGCGCAGTAACGGCACAAGCATCTGTCGAATCTGGCGCGGGCTCCAAAAGTCGGTCGTTTCGTAGAAGCCATTGCGGCAGATCACATCCACGCCCAGATCGGCCAACACCTCTGCGCGACGCATCGTTGCCTCGTGCTCGATCTGCAGGAAACATTCCAAGATCGCCGGCTCGTCCATGGAAAGCTCCACTGCCCGCTGCGCGCCAAAGAGCTGGATCGCCGAGGTCAGCCCCATGCCGCAGGAGGCGTAGGTGATAAGGCCATATCCGTCGGCGCGCCGCTTGGCTGCTGCAAAGCGCTCCCGTGCCGCCGCAATGTCGCGGTCGGACGGCGGCAATTGCACATAGCGGTAGCGTTCCACATCCTCCATCGTTTGCAGCCACGGCTTGACGTAGCGCGATACGTTCCAGTCGCTGTTGAGCGGGATGTCATCGGGATGCTCCAAATCTTCCGTCACACGGATCGCCGCCGTTAGCGGGCCGCGCGGCGTCATGATATCCTTGTGCAGCACCGGCTCCGCCGCGCCGACGGGATGCTCCCGCCACACCCGCCACGTAACATCGGGATGGATCGAGGCATCCAATGCGAAAACCACATAGTAATCCAGCCCCAGCTCGCGCACGATACGCGTGACCGTGTCGGCCCGCCCCTGCCAGTTGTACTGCGGCCCCGCCAGGGAAGCGGAAAACCCGCACAGGCACGGGACATAGTCCACCGGCTGGCGGCGCAACGCCGCCAGCATTCGCTCCCGTGAGGTCATGGTGATCGGCATCTGTTCCTCTCTATTGGTTGCCAGCAGCTAATCAATGCCCATACACTTGCCCGGGCGCAAGATAGCGCGGAAACCGCTCCAGCATAGCGCGCCGCGCCACGTAACAAAGATGACAGGCATCCACATAGGCGCTGTCCTGCGCCACGCCATACGTGCGGGCGAGTTCCGCCGGACCGCCCCGCACCAGCGGGCCGGCGATGGGGTGTGTCTCGACGTCATAGGCACGCACTAGCTCGGCAAACGGCGTCTCCCACATGTTGCCCATCAGCAACCCCTGACAGAGGTGCACGTGACCAAAAGGATCAAGGTGGACACGCTTGGGAGCGCGCAAGTTCTCGTGCGGGCACTCATCGAACGCCTCCCAATAACGGCGCGGCAGCCCTTTCGCCAGCAGGTCCGCGGCGCGGCCACGGAACATGACGCCGCCGCCCACGACCGGCTCCCCCTTTTCGCCAGTTGCCTCGTGGGTGGGCCGCGTGACGGTGGGCCGCTCGATGCAGATGGCGCTGGAGGGCATGCCCAGGCGCTCAGCGGCGGCCATGGCGCGTTTGGCCGGAGTGGGCGAGATCTCGCCAAAGTGCAGGACGTCGTCGCTGACGGTGATGCTCCCCAGGCCGGCCACCACCAGCGGGCGCAGCAGTCTCTCCGCACCCTCGTCGCTGGTCGCCCACGAGGCGTTCGTTACGATGCTGACTTGGAAGCCAAGCGCATGCGCACGCCTCACGCCCGCCAACAAGAGTCTCGGGTACAGGAACGGCTCCCCTCCCTCAAAGCACACCGTCTCGATTGTCCCCAGCTCCAGTAGCGCTTGCAGAGCACGCTCGATCTGCGCCCGCGTGAACGTGCCCGCGGCATGCGGCCCGCAATAGAGGAAACAGTGATCGCAGCCGATGTTGCACTGGTAGGTTAGCAGGAAATGTGCACCCGTAAGCATGGGGGCCTTTCCGAAAAGCGCACTAGGTCAGGTTCGTTGGCGCGGCGGCTGGCAACGTAAAGGCAAAGGTAGTCCCTTCCCCTGGACGGCTCTCCACACCGATATCCCCGCCATGCGCGCGCACCAGTTGTCGCGCGATGGTCAGCCCCAACCCGCTGCCGCCCGTAGCGCGGGCGCGCGAATGATCCACCCGGTAGAAGCGATCAAAGACGC
This sequence comes from Chloroflexota bacterium, assembly GCA_019873665.1. GTDB lineage: Bacteria > Chloroflexota > Anaerolineae > JAAYEA01 > JAAYEA01 > JAIOAV01. The sequence goes on along the minus strand of JAIOAV010000063.1, from coordinate 15,572 downwards.
GCGACAGCTCCTCCTGCGGAATGCCCTCGCCCGTATCCGTTACATATACGGCCAAGAAGGGCAGCACCGGCAAGGCGGGGAAAAGCGTGCCTCGCGGTGGCAGCTCGTCCTGGCGGCTGATCCACACGGCGCGCACCAGAATCGTCCCACCCGATGGCGTGTGGCGGATGGCGTTGGCGATGAGGTTGCCTAGCACCTGCGCCACCCGTTGCACATCCATCGGGATCACGGGCAACGCCTCCGGCAGCTCCACCTCGAGGTGCAGCCCTTTGGCCGCCGCCTCCGGCTGGAAGCGGCGCACCGTCGCCGCCAGGAGCGCCGCAGGGTCTTCCGGCTGGCGATCCAACGAGAGCTGCCCTGCCTCGGCCAACGCCAGCTCCTGTAGGTCTCGCACCAGACGCTCCAGCAGCATCGCCTCGTCGTATATGACGTCCAGGTTCTCCGGTGTGGGCGGAAAGACGCCGTCTTTAACCGCTTCCAGGTTGCCACGGATGATCGTCAACGGCGTGCGCAGCTCGTGCGCGATATCGGTGATCATCTGTCGCCGCGCCGTCTCCTCATGCTGCAGCGACTCGGCCATCTGATTGAAGGTCTGACCCAACGCGCCGATCTCGTCCTGCCCACTGACCTCCACGCGGCAGGAGAGATCGCCCGCGGCGACGCGGCGCGCCGCCTCTCCCAGCCGGCGCAGCGGCGATGTCAGCCGTCCCGCCAGCCAAAGGCCCAGCGCGGCAGCAAGCGCCGCCGTCAGCACACCGCCGACTATCAGCGCCCGGTTCACGTCATCCAGAAAGCGCTGCTCGTGCATCCCCAGGAAGCGTCCCGCCTCGGCGCGCACCAGCAGCGTGCCCACCTGACGTCCATCCACCGTAATCGGCACGCCGCGCCCCAACTCGGCATGACCAAGGCGTCTCCCCACATCACCGGCCTCGGTGCTGGCCACGACCGTGCCGCTGGCGTCCGCCACGATATAGGCCAGGCCGGCCGCGCCCATACCCATGCCCTGCCCTTGCCCGCGACCACGTGGCACGATGCCGAGCAGGTACACGTCAACTCCCTGCCAGCTCCCCTGTTGGTCATAGTAGCGCGCCAGCGCGGCCACCATATCGGTGGGCATGCCGGCCTGGCCGTAACGGACGTACATCTCGAACTCGCTGCGCGTGGCCCGGTTCGCCAGCAGTGCCACCGTGCCGACGGCGAGGATCACCACCAGCAGAAACGCCAGCGCCAGCTTGACACGAAGGCTGCGCATCTAGACCCCTTCCTGCAGCTTGTAGCCAACGCCGTACACCGTCTGGATATAGCGCGGCTGTCGCGGGTCTGGCTCGATCTTGCGGCGCAGGTTCTTGATATGGGCGTCAATGGTACGCTCGTATCCCTCATAGGCATCGCCCAGCACCGCCTCCAGCAGTTGGGCACGCGTATAGACGCGCCCCGGATGGCGCGCCAGCGTGAGAAGCAGATCGAATTCGGTACGCGTCAGCTCGACGGGCACGCCATCCACTGTGGCCGTGTGCGTCGCCGCGTCAATCTCCAGCCCGCCCACGCGCACGAGATCGGTCGGCTCTGCGCCCGCGGCGTTGGCGCGTCGCAAGACGGCTCGCGCTCGCGCCACCAGCTCCCGCGGGCTAAAGGGCTTGGTGATATAGTCATCCGCGCCCAGCTCCAGCCCCACTAGCTTGTCGGTCTCCTCCGTGCGCGCCGTGAGCATAATGATCGGCACATTGGAGCTTTTGCGGATGGTGCGGCACACGTCCAGGCCGTCCATCTTGGGCAACATCAGGTCGAGAATGACCAGGTCAGGCTGCTCCTGGCGCGCGCGCCGCAACCCCTCCTCGCCGTCTCGCGCCACGGACACCTGAAAACCCGCCTGCTCCAGATAGGCGCGCACGAGGCGGACGATCTGCATCTCGTCCTCGATTAGCAGGACCTTGGGCATATCCCTTTCCTTTCCCCACTGCCAGGGCCGTCAGATACTGCCCTGCCCTGACTGTAGGGTACTCGATTTCGGCGCCATTGTCAACCACAGGCGTGGTTGACAATGGTGAACATCAGCCTATCATGCGGCGAGAGCTGACAGGAGGAGCAACAACAGATGAGACAGATCATCGCCATGGGCGGCGGCGGCTTTTCGATGGAGCGGAATTTGGCGCTAGATGTTTACATCCTGCAACAGAGCGGCAAGGCGCAACCCCGCGTTTGCTTCTTGCCCACTGCCAGCGGCGATGCCGCCGACTATGTCGTCAAGTTCTACGCGGCGTTCGTCACGCTGGAATGCCAGCCCACGCATCTTTATCTGCTGCGGCCAGATCGGGCCGACATCGCATCGTTCCTGCTTAGCCAGGACGTGATATACGTCGGCGGTGGCAACACGGCCAACATGCTCGCTCTCTGGCGCCTGTGGGGCCTTCATCACTATCTGCGCCGGGCCTGGCAGCGCGGCGTCGTGCTTGCGGGACTCAGCGCCGGGGCCATCTGTTGGTTCCAGCAGGGCGTTACTGACTCGGTGCCCGGGCAGTTGCGCCCGCTCGGTTGTCTGGGATTCCTGCCGGGGAGCTGCTGCCCGCACTATGACGGCGAGCCGCAGCGCCGGCCCGCTTATCATCGCTTGTTGCAGCAAGACGCTATCGCGGACGGCTATGCGCTGGACGACGGCGCTGCCATCCACTTTGTGGGCACCACCCTGCACAGAGTCGTCGTCTCCCGGCCAGATGCCAGGGCATATCGCGTTCAGCTTGAGGAAGGCGAGGTGCGAGAGAAGGCGCTGGCAGGCGAGCTGCTGGCAGAACGCGCCATGTGATATAGAGGATCGGGACGCGGAGATCGCGTCCCGATCCTCTTCTGACCGTGTTCGGTTCTACCTCACTATGCTAGAACGAACGCCCTCGCGAGGTCCCGCGCTGCTGGGCCGGGGCGGTCCCGTTCCCCATGCCACGCCCGCCGCGCGGCTGCGACTGCCACAGCAAGCCACCGCATTCGCCGGTGCGCTCACCCGCGCCAGTGCACTCCCCGCCGCACGCGCCAACGGTTGTCAGGTGCTCATTGGCCTCTTCGGCCATGCGCGCCAGCATCGTGTCGGCCTGCACCTGCGTGATGCGGCCATCGGCAACCAGCTGATCCAACACCGCCTTGCGGGCTGCCAGATAGGCCTCCACCACCGCCGTCGGGTCGCCGCCGTGCGCGACGATGACCTGCTCCAGCGTCTTGCCCTCAAGCTCTGCCACCAGCTCCTGCACTGTCATGTCGAGCTGCTCCGCCGCAACGCTGACAAGGGTAGCGCCATGCCATGCGTCGTTCTGGCCAAAGACCAGCCCGCCACGGCCAGTCCAACGGCCACCCATCATCCTGCCGCCCACAGCCTCGCCGCAAACATCGCAGACGCCATCGCCATCCTCATCCACGAACGGCACATCTGCCGGTCGGTTTGCCGGGCCCTGCGCCAACGCCGCGCCCGCCACCACCAACGAGAGCAACAGGGCAACGACTATACCGAACACCACACTCTTACGCGTCAACATCTTGAACCTCCTCTACATGATTGATTCTCGGCCTGCTCAATGTGGCCCCTATCGAACTGCCTATATTGTACTGTCCGCTTGTGAAGGGAATATGAAGAGGATATGCGCGTGATGTGAAATCGCCGGCTTCTGTGGTAGAATCAGGCCCAATCATGCTGAAAAGGATGCCGTATGGCTAGAGGGAAACGACGTATGCTATCAGTCACCGTGCAGCGAGCCACGCTGGTCGCCCTGGCAGTTGGTGGCATCCTGTATCTCATACTGTATGCCAGCACCATGTGGCATCCCTATACGGTCTGGCTGGCGGCGTGGAGTCTCACGGCCGCAACCTTCTATGGATGGGACAAGTGGCAGGCGCGGCGGCGCGGATGGCGTGTGCCAGAGGTGGTGTTACATGCCCTGGCACTGGTGGGCGGCTTTGCCGGCGCGTGGGCCGGGGCGCTGCTCTTCCGCCACAAGATCCGCGATGCCAGTTTCTGGGCGATTCTGGTGCTGGCCACGCTGCTGCACGCGGGACTCGCCTCCGCCTGGTTGCTCTGAAAACCCCCGCTTGACACGTTGCGCGAGATGATCTATCATGGCCGCCGCGCTGCCGCCTGTGCGGACGGCAGCGGCATCTATACCACTGCGGACAGGGGTTCAATGGACAACAAGCCGACGTTGGACGTCAGACAGCGCATCCTGCAAGTCATGGCCCAAGGAGTGGAGGCACTGTTGCCCTCCTTTGACGCGCAGACGGGCCGATTCCTGAGCGAGCCAGACGGGCCGATAGCTCCCGGCGCTAGGCCGGAAGACATCGGCTGGTGCGTGATCAACCAGGACATCATCTACCCACTAGCAGTGCTGTATACGACGCCGGGGACGCGCTTCTATGGCGACCGCGCCATCCTGGAGATGGCGTTGCGCGGCGGTGATGCCATCCGCGACTTTCAGGACCCCGACGGGCAGGTCGAGTTCCTGAAGGTGGATGGCAGTCGTTGGGGACCAACCTACATGTGTTGGACCAACTATGCCTGGCTGGAGGCGTACTGGCTGCTGCGCGACGAGATGGGCGCCGCGCGCCGGAAACGATGGGAGGAAGGGCTGACGCTGGCGCACGACGGCCAGGCGCGTGAGATTCGCAACCTGCATGTGCACAACATCCCCTGCTGGAAGGGGATGAGCTGCTATCGCGCAGGGCAGATCTTCTCCCGCGCCGATTGGCAGGAAGCCGGGACCGCCATGATCCAGGCCGTGATGGCGGCGCAGCAGCCGGGAGGCTATTGGGCAGAACATGGCGGCCCCAGCACGCTCTATAACTATGTCTATGTGCATGGACTGGGGCTCTACTACGCTTTCACAGGCGACGAGTCGCTGTTGCCGGTGCTGGAGGCCGCCACGTGCTTTCACCAGACCTTCACCTATCCCAGCGGCGCGCCGGTGGAGACGGTGGATGGGCGCGTCAGCTACCACGACCGCATCTCGAGCATGGGCTGGGTGGGTTTCTCCGCGACGGCGCAGGGCCGGCGGCTGGTGCGCTACATGGCCGAGCGCCTGGATGCCAGGCGCGACCTGGGGAGATTTCAGGGCGGGGCCATCGCCAGCGCCGTGCAGCACCTGATCGGGGGCGAAGAGGCGGCCATCAACCTGGATCGGGAAACCTTCCGGGAGACCTACGAGGACTGGGCCATCGTGTGCCGCGACGGGCCATGGTTCGCGTGCCTGAGTGCCTTTGCGTGTCCGCCGGTGGCGAGCCGGTGGGGACAGGATCGCCAGGCATTCCTGTCGCTCTGGCATGATGACCAGGGGTTGATCCTCGGTGGCGGCAACTCCAAAGACCAGGCCGAGTGGTCCAGCTTTGTGGCGAATGGGCGCCTGATACCGGACAGGGGCAAGCTTATGTCTGATGCCAGCGGCGTCGCCCTCTGGTATGGGCACATCCAGTGCCTGCTGCGCCTGGAGCTCGCCGAGCAGAAAGCGGTCATCACCGCCACCGCCGAGGGCGGTCCGGCATTGCAGCAGTTCATCGTGCAGGCCAAACCGGGCGACACGGTGCGCTCTGCCACCGGTGCACAGGCGATGCTCGGTGGCGGGGCGTTGCGCTGGGGCCCCCGGCAACTGGGTGATTGGATCGAGGTGACTGGCTGTCGCATCGCGCTCCCGGCTGGCGCGCAGTTCTGCTGGCCCACGGTGGCGTTCAACCCTTACGCGGCGGACGGCGCAGCGCCCTTTGGCGCGGAACTGGGCGTGTTGGCCGCGCGCATTGACGGCCAGCCCATCCGCTGGATCATTGAGCGTCAGCCGTAGCCAGAAGACAGACCTCTACATTTGCACACGGGGGATGCATTTGACTTTTTGCCGCATTGCGGTAAAATGGTTGCTGCTACTGAAATGCCCCCATCGTCTAGTGGCCTAGGACACAGCCCTTTCAAGGCTGCGACAGGGATTCGAATTCCCTTGGGGGCACCACCGTGATCAGTGACCAGAGGCCGAGCCCTGTACTCGGCCTCTCTTTATTGCGCGCCAAGGTCCCTCGCCAGCACGCGCACGAGACCATGCAAAGAGCCGCACCCGCAGTCGCGGGTACGGCTCTTGCTCGAATCCTATGATTGCACAACCACATGCCGCTGGATCGGCGGCACACTATTTCTTGCCGCTCAGCGTGCGCCGCAGTTCCTCGCCCACAAACGGCAGGCCAAAGAGCGGCGCAAAGACACAACGATCAAAGATTCCAGCGAGCAACGGCACCAACCCTATGATCCCCAACACCCAGCTCCAGGCCCCTTTGGTGACGAACAGCGCGATCAGAATCAGCACCACGCCCGCCACGATCCGCACCCACCGCCCGGTCGAACTCGCCAGGAATCCAAACAGCCCTTTCATCTTTCCGCCTCCTGATCCGGCATGACTGCCGCAATGTAGACTCGCTAGACCGCCATGTCCGATCAGCTCATGTCAGACATGACGCTGAACCTACCGGTTCGTGCCACTGTCAGCGCGTAGGTTCAGCTGGCGCTACGATAAGTATAGCACAAGTGGGCTGACAACGCAAGACATAATCAGCGCGCTTTTTGCGCCGCAGATCGGAATGATCACCGTGCTCGCCGTGCACGAGCTTTCTCCCGATGGCGGTGACCGACCTCCGCTGCCCGACATGCGAATGGCTATCTGCCCCCCCCGTGTGTCATCCCGTTTGTGCGCAAGGCCAGAGGCACCCGGCCACTGTGCACCCAGTTGACGGCGCGCCAGATGGCGCTAGAATGATGGCCTGATATGCCAGACGACAGATCGCTGAAACTTTATGTCAAGGAGGAATGGTGGAAGCGGAGATCACCCGACACGCTCTTGATCGCGTTCCCCTCTCGCTGATCATTGACGATTCGACCCTGCTGGTGAACCTGAACTACTTTTTCATGCGCGACCGCAACCTGGCGGACGGGCAAAATCGGCGATGGGAGGATGTGCCGGTGGTGCATCCGGAATCGTTCACCCGCGAGTTTGCCGAGTGGTGTCTCGCCGAAGGGGTGCGCGGCAAGTACACCGTCGTTCCCTGCCCCGCCGCGCTGGGACGCATTGACGAGGGGTTGCCCTGCTTCAGCCGGGCGCAGCAGGAAAGTTGGCTGCGGATGTGCCGCGAGACGATCATGCCCGCGTTTGACATCACGCCAGAGATGATCACTCACACCTTTGTCGTGGACCTGGACACATACCAGCCACTTCCATCTCGCATCTGGGAGCAGTACGAGTGGGCGGCGCTTCCCACAGATCAGGAAGAGTTAGTGCTGGCGTATATCACCGCTGCCTGCCGCATCCTGGCCAACGTGGGCTTGACCCCCGCAGGGGTTACGTCCCCCGGCGGCTTTGGCCACCAGACGCTCGATTTCTGGGCGCGTTTGGCAGGGGAGGCAGTGCGCGCGGTAACCGGCAACCCGACGCCCTACTTTTTCACGCGCGTCGCCGCGAACGAGCCGGTTGCGACGCCGGTCTGGTATCCGGACCGCGCCGCCGGCACTGCCGTGGGCGAGATCATCGCCTCCACCGGCGACTGGACCGGCTCCTGGACCGGCTATGGCGAGGTAAGCGTGGACAAGTATATCACCACCGACCTGCAAGGTGGGCGGTTGCCGGAGGTGATCAATGCGGGCGATCCCGCCGTGCTGATCAGCCACTGGCAGGGATTCTACGGCTTACACAACGACGATCGTCGCGGCTTTCGCACGCTCAAGACGGTGGTGCGACGGCTGAAAGAGCTGGACCCGCAAGGAGAGCGCACCCGCTGGCGCAAGCCGAGTGAGATCACCACCTACGCCTGCATGCGGGAGATGGCGGAATGCACGGTGAACGGGTCGCAGATCGTGCTGGACCTGCCGGTGCGCGCGCCAGAGCTGACGCTGCGCCTACGCGACGCCGCGATCAGCGGGCTAACGGTCAATGGCGTGCCGTTGCGTCGCGTAACACAGCGCTCCGCCTTTGAGAGCGGTACTTTCCTGGCGGAGAACGGCATCACGCTGGCGGCATTCGATCCGCCAGCCCAGCACACCGTGGTGGAGGCGTTGCCGGCGATATGAGCCAACAAGGCGATGCGGGAGGAAGCAGGTGAGCAACAAAAGGAGGGAGCCGAGATGTCTCCTGAACAGAGACGCCGCCTGTGGCGCGTGCTGCTGCTAGGCTTGATCGGCGTGCTTTTGATCATCGTCGGCGGGCGGACGGCGCTGAGCGCGCCGGGTCTGAATGTCATCATCCCGCTCATCCTGCTCGGCGCGCTGATCGGGTGGATCGTCAACAGCCGCCGCTAGACCTACTCGGTCTCGTCGCGGACCACTGATGCCAGCATCTGATCCACCGGCGCGTAGCGATCGGTGAGAAGCACGGGGCGGTCCTCAGCCATCAGCTCGGCGGCGACCTGATCGTTCAGCAGCAGCTCTGACATCAGATAGACCCGATCTTCCACCGGGTCGAAAAAGTGGCGATTCAGCGGCACATCGCTGGCGATCAGCACAAACGTAGTGCGCGGCGAATCGCGCCAGCCGTGATAGGTGGGCACGATATAGACGTGCGCGAACGTCTGTTGCAGCGTGTGCACAAAGGCGCGCAGGAAGGGACGGTGCGGCCCGTCAATCATGTTGATCACGTAGAAGCCATCCGGTTTGAGCCAGGCGCGGACACGATCGTTGAACTCTTTCGTGGTGAGGTGATACGGCACGGAAAAGTCGTTGAAAGCATCGCCCCAGACGAAATCGTATGTGCGGGTCGGCTCACGCTCCAGAAAAAGACGGGCATCCTCGTTATAGCTGGCGATGCGCGTGTCGCGGCGCAGTCCCAGCTCGTCATATGCGACCTGGGTTACTCCAGGGTCAATCTCGATCACATCTATATCGGCTTTAGGGAATAACGCTTCTATATAGCGGGGAAAGGTGTAGCCGCCGCCGCCGATGAAGAGGGAATCCACGCCTCCACCGTGTTCGGCGCGGTAGGACACCATCTCGGCGTACACCTGCTCATAACCGTAGACCAGCCTGAGTGGGTTCGTCAGCGACGAGTAGCTATGCACCAGCCGATCCAGGATGAGGACGCGCACATCCTCGCCGGCCAGTTCCTCGCCGCGAACCTTGATGCAAAAGTAATTGGTCTCGCGCAGGCAGGGGCCTCGCAGCCAATCCCTTTCCACGGCGACGAGAGATGCCCCGGCGAATATCACAAGTAGCGCCACCATCGCCTGCCAGCGCCCGTTCAGAATCAGGAGAAAGCCCAGGAACATGAGAGCAAGCGCCACGATCCAGATGATGGTGTGCGTGCCCAGCCAGGCGATCAGGACAAAGCCGGTGGCAAAGGTGCCGACGATGCTGCCCACTGTGCCCGCGGCATAGATGCGGCCGAGCGTCGTACCGGTGCGGTTGAGGTCGCGCACGGCGAGCTTGGCCACGATGGGTGATACCATGCCCAGAATCGCTGCGGGGAGGAAAAAGAGCGCGGCGGTGATGATGAGGATGTTGACAACGATGGATGGATTCGTCAGTGCATTGCTGCCGAGCCAATCCACCGTGAGCACGCCCAGCGAAGAGAGGCCGCCCAAGAGAAAGACGATGCCCAGCATCCGCAGCGACGCCCACCGATCGGCCAGCCGCCCTCCGATATAGTTGCCGAGGCTGATGCCGGCAAGCACGACGCCGATCACGCTTGTCCAGGTGTAGAGCGAGACGCCAACATATGGCGCGATGATGCGCCCCGCGACCAGCTCGATGATCATGACACATGCGTTCGAGATGAACACGATAGGCACCGGCTGCCACAGTCGGGAGGCCACCATCGGTGCTGCGGGAACCGCCGCTACATCAGTGCCTGAGCCCAAAGTGTTTTCCATAGCTCCCCTTGACATGATTTGGAGTAGTTAGCCGATACAGAGACACGCACAAGTATACGGGAAAAAGCGGTTACGCAAAACCGCAACAGAGGATCGTACCTCATACCATCTGACAAAGCAAATAGAGGTTGAGCAACCTGGTCTGTCAATCGCGAGCGCAGTTCGTGAAGCAATCCCCCTGGCTGGTCGGACATTGCTCCGAGCTTTGCCCTCGCCATGACACTGACCCTGTCATTGCGAGCCGCGCAGCGGCGAAACAAACCCCTGCCGCTTTTTCTGGATATTGCTTCGGGGCGCAAGCCCTCTCGCGATGACACGAATGGTCCGAGGCACAAGCAAAGAAGAAAACTACATCTAGGAGCGCCATATGACCATCTATACCGAACTGGGCATTGCACCGATCATCAATGCGGCGGGCACGTTGACGACCTTTGGCGGGTCGCTGATGCCGCCACAGGTTACGGACGCCATGGCGGAGGCGAGTCGCGCCTTTGTGGACATGCAGGAGCTGCACCTCAAGGCAGGACAGCGCATCGCGGTACTGATCGGCGTGGAGGCAGCGCACATATGCAACGGGGCCGCGGCCGGCATCGCCATCATGGCGGCAGCGTGCATGGCAGGCACGGATCGCGCCAAGATCGCCCGCCTGCCAGATACGACCGGCATGAGGCATACGTTCATCGTGCACCGCTCGCACCGCAATCCGTTCGACCAGGCGCTACGGCTAGCGGGTGGACGCTTTCACGACATAGATGCCGACATGGCGCAGCTCCAGGCAGCGTTGCAGCCGCCGCTGCTGGACGAAGTAGCCGCTGTCTATTACACCTTTGCCTGGTTCTGCACCGGCCCGGCACTTTCCTTCCGAGAGGTAACGCGCATGGCGCACGCCGCTGGCGTGCCGGTGATCGTGGACGCTGCCGCTGAGGTCCCACCCATCGTCAACTTGACGCAGTTTCTGGACGATGGTGCCGATCTGGTGGTCTTTAGCGGGGGCAAGGCGATCCGCGGACCCCAATCCAGCGGCATGATCCTAGGCCGTGCCGACCTTGTGGAGGCCTGCCGCCTGAACGATGCGCCTCACATGGCGATAGGTCGCCCCATGAAGGTGGGCAAGGAGGAGATCGCCGGCCTCGTCAAGGCTGTGGAGCTTTATGTCAACAGAGATCACAACGCGGAGATCGCAGTGTGGAAGGCGCGTGTGGCGCACATCCTCGCGGCGCTGTCCGATCTGCCACACGTGCGCGCGTGGCAGCAGTGGCCCTACGGCATCGGGCAGCAGATCCCGCACGCGGCGGTGAGTTGGGATGAGGCGGCGCTGGGAATCAGCCACGAGGAGGCACATCGCCGCCTTCTCGCCGGGCCGCCGCGCATCGCCGCGCAAATCGTCAGCCCGCAGCGGTACGACTGGTCCGGCTTTGCCGCGCCAGAGCTGCGGCTGCACCCGCACACGCTCCAGGAGGGGGAAGAGATCACTGTGGCGCGCTGCCTGCGGGAACTGCTCGCGGGCGAGTTACAGGTCAACGGGTGATCGCCGCCGCAAATGAGGTCCCCGCGGCGGGAGCAGCAGCGCCGAGCCATTCCGCCACACTCGCCGCTACGTCGGCAAAGGTGTCGCGTATGCCCAGATTCACATTCGCGCGGATGGGCGGCCCATAGATGAGAAGCGGCACATACTCCCGTGAGTGATCGGTGCTCGGCGTGGTGGGATCACAGCCGTGGTCGGCGGTAATGATGAGGATATCCCGCGGCCCCAGCGCTGCCATCAGCTCGGGCGTGCGGCGGTCGAATGCGGTCAAAGCGGCTGCATACCCGGCAGCGTCGTTGCGGTGGCCGTAGAGCATATCGAAATCAACCAGGTTCGTCCAGATGAGGCCGCGTGCAGGCTCTGCCATGAAAGCCAGCGTCTTGTCCATGCTATCCATGTTGTCGCGAGTATGCGCCGCGACCGAGATGCCGCGCCCGGCAAAGATGTCCTCGATCTTGCCCACCGCCCACACCGTGTGCCCCGCCGCCAGGATATGGTCGAGCACCGTCGGCGTGGGAGGCGGCGTGGAAAAGTCGCGCCGCCGCTCGGTGCGCACAAAGTTGCCTGGTGAGCCGATGAAAGGGCGTGCGATCACTCGCCCCACGTTATGCTCGCCCACCAGCATCTCGCGGGCGATCTGCGAGATGCGATATAATTCCGCTACCGGGATCACGTCCTCGTGTGCCGCGATCTGGAAAACGCTATCTGCCGATGTATAGACGATGGGCGCGCCGGTGCGCACGTGCTCGGCGCCCAGCTCGGCGATGATCGCTGTGCCGGAAGCAGGCTTGTTGCCCAGCACCGAGCGGCCGATGCGCCGTTCAAACGCGGCGATCAGGTCGGCGGGAAATCCCTGCGGGTATGTGGGCAGAGGGCGCGGGGAGATCAGTCCCGCCAGCTCCCAATGCCCGATCGTGGTATCCTTGCCAGCGGAAGCCTCCGCCATGCGCCCATAAGCGCCGGCGGCCCGCCGGCGGGGTGGCACGCCGGCGATCGCGGCCAGGTTGCCCAGGCCAAGCCGCTGTAAATGCGGCAGAGCCAGCCCGCTCACCGCCTGTGCCGTGTGGGCCAGCGTATTGCTGCCCGCATCGCCGTATTGGTCCGCATCGGGCAGCGCGCCGACGCCGACGCTGTCGAGGATAATGAGAACCACGTGACGAATCGGTTTCATGAGCTCATAGAATATCACGTCTGGCCATTCTGTCAAGGTCGGCCTTTTTGTCTTTATGGCAAGTTATGGTACAATAGTCCCAGGGGTTAGATGCAGGAGTGCGAGCAAGGGAGACGATGATGCAACAAGCGATAGATGACTTTTTGCAGTCTCTGGCAAAGGAAAAGGGCTATTCCGAGAACACGCGAGCCGCATACCAGAATGATCTCGGCCAGTTCTTGGACTACATCCATGCCCACGTCCCCCGCGTCAAAGAGTGGAGCGATGTCAGGAAACAGGACATCATCCAGTACATCATGCACATGAAGGGCAATCTGGAATACGCCTCCTCGACGACTGCGCGCAAAGTGGCGGCCGTCAAGTCCTTCTTCCATCACCTGAGTACCGCCAAGGCCATCTCTGACGACCCCACTGCTACACTGGATTCGCCGCGCGTCAAGAAATACCTGCCCAAGCCGGTGTCGCGCGAGCAGATCGAACGGCTTCTGGCGATGCCTGCAGACAACCCGACGCCACGCGGCTATCGCGATCGAGCGATCCTTGAGCTTCTGTATGCCACCGGCATGCGCGTGAGCGAGATGGTGGCGCTCAAGATAGACGATGTGGACCTCGCCACCGGCAGCGTTCGCTGCGTGGGCAAGGGCAGACGAGAGCGTATTATCCCGCTGCAAAGCCGTGCCCGTGACGCGCTGGAGGAATACCTCAGTCACGGGAGACTTGAGCTTCTGAAGGATGCGGCGGAGAAGGCTCTGTTCTTGAACCCGCGCGGCGAAAAGCTCACCCGCCAGGGGCTGTGGCTGATCATCAAGGGGTACGTACGTGAGGCTGGTCTGACGGAATCCATCACCCCCCATACACTGCGGCACTCGTTCGCGGCGCATATGCTGGGCAACGGTGCTGACCTGCATGATGTGCAAGAGCTGCTCGGGCACGCGAACATCTCGACGACACAGGTCTATACTCACCTGAGCCAGGGAGCGGCACAGGAGATGGAGAGCGACGCCGATGCCTGAAGACACTCGAGCGCTGCGCCGGAAATATGAAGAGGCGGCTGCTTATATTCAGGCACGAGTGGCGGCGACGCCGGATGCGGCCATCATCCTCGGCTCCGGCCTGAACCAGCTCGAACAGGGGGTGGCAGAGAGCGTTACCCTCGCCTACCGCGACATCCCGCACTTCCCGATCCCCCACGTGGAAGGCCACCGCGGGCGGCTCGTCGTTGGCCGCCTGGGAAGCAAGCTGGTGGCCATGTTGGTGGGGCGTGCCCACTACTACGAAGGCCACACAATGAAGGAGATCACTCTGCCACTGCGCGCCATGCAAGCGCTGGGCGTGCGCAAGCTCATCGTTACAAACGCCGCCGGCGGGCTCAACCCGGCCTTTAATGTGGGTGACCTGATGGTGATCTCGGACCATATCAATCTGGTGGGAATCGCCGGACACAATCCGTTGTTTGGGCCCAATGACCCCCATCTTGGCCCACGTTTCCCCGATATGAGCAGCGCGTATGACCCCGAGTATCGCCGCCATGCGCTGTTTGTGGCGCGGGAGAGGAACATCCCCGTCCACGAAGGCGTCTATGCCATGGTCGGGGGCCCCAGCTTCGAGACGCCTGCCGAGATTCGCTTTCTGCGCATGATCGGGGCGGATGCGGTGGGCATGTCAACGGCGTACGAGGTTGTGGTGGCTCGCCATGCGCAGATGCGCGTCCTCGGCATCTCTGCCATCAGCAATGTGGCCGTGAGCACCCCGGGCGGCGGAACCACGACACACGAAGAAGTGCTGCAGGCAGGCGCCGTCATTGTGCCCCGCCTCACTGCCATTATCCAAGATGTCATCGAGATGATTTAGAACGGGAAGGACCAGTGGAACAGATCATCCCACGCATGGTAAACTGGATAGACCAGTATGCCCTCGTGCTCTACGGTATCTGCGCGCTGGGTGTCCTGATATGTCTGCGCACGATCATCGTCAAGCGACGCGAGCGGCGACGCAGCATCTTCAAGCTGGAGCGCGAGGTCGCTCTGGCCAGGGAATCGCAGGCATTTTCGATGACCTTCCTCTTCCTGGGGATCATCCTGGCGATCACCGCGGTCAAGTTCTACATGGCGCCATCGTTGGAGGCGGTTACACCGACCATCACGCCAACACCGACCTGGTTTCTCTTTACAGAGCCGCCGACACGGGCGGTAACGCCAACCGCGACGCCAACAGCGGCGCCGCCTACCGCCACGCGTCGCCCGCCAACTCCGGCCGCCACCGCAACGCCCGCTACGCAGCCGACCGCGACGCCACCCCCTGCTGCCCGTTGTCCCAACCCGGGCGTCTGCATCAGCTACCCTGCGGCCAACATGCGGATCGCCGGCGTCATCGAGGTGCGCGGCAGCGCTACGATAGACCAGTTCCAGTTCTACAAGGTCGAATATGGCATTGGTGAGAACCCGGAGCAATGGCACAGCATCGGGGACATCCGCCGCCAGCCTGTGCCTGATGGTGTGCTCGTTACCTGGAACGCCACCGGCTTTCCGCCCGGCGTGTACAAGCTGCGCCTTACCGTGGTTGATATCACGGGCAACTTTGGCCCACCACATGAGGTTCGCGTCATCCTGGGGCAATAAGACGCGACCCCGCCATACTGCACGGGAGCAAGCCAATGGGTTTCAGCCTGTCCGACATCTTCTGGGTTCTGATTGCCCTGTCATTTCTGGGGCCCATGTTCCAGCGGTTCTTCACCGAGGCCGCGCGTCACCGCCTGATCCGTCACATCGAGCGCAAACGTGGCTCACGCTTGATCACGCTGATCCACCGACAGGAGACTGTCAGCTTCCTCGGCATCAGCATGGCGCGCTATATTGACATCGAAGACTCGGAGCAGGTGCTGCGGGCCATTCGTCTCACGCCGCCCGATATGCCGCTCGATCTGATCCTGCACACACCCGGTGGCCTTGTGCTGGCATCGGAGCAGATCGCCCACGCGCTCATCAACCACGATGGGCCGGTTACCGTCTTTGTGCCGCA